>NZ_JAWPOM010000007.1:0-238700 GCF_033344285.1 Vibrio sp. 779(2023) | reverse complement strand
CTTTAAAATACAAAACGCCCGATGAAGTACATCGAGCGTTTTAGTTAAAAAGTGTCAACCCATATCAGGACGGGTCACTCAATCATTATCTAGATCTAACTGCGCCGATTATCGGTTCATCCCACTCAAATCGAGTAAACAATTGCTGCCAAGTTTCATCAAGATTGGCCGTCATGACAATCTCTTGATCGGTAAATGGATGGACAAACCGTAACTCTGAAGCATGCAGTAGCAAACGATGAGAATCAAACTCTGTGCGATACAGCTTGTTGTGCTTTCCATCCCCGTGCGTTGTATCACCCACGATCGGATGGCGTAGATGTGCCATATGACGACGAAGTTGGTGCTTACGCCCCGTTTTAGGTTTCATCTCAACTAAGCAATAACGCGTTGTAGGAAATTTACCCGTCGAATAGGGAACCTCCACTTTAGCCAACGGCTTATATTCCGTCACCGCTTCTTGCGCTTCTTTTTCTTGTGAAGCGAACTTATCAGCAATCTTGTCTAACTCCACTTTGAGTGCGTAATCCAAGACGCCCTCTTCCTCAATCCAACCGCGTACTATCGCGTGGTATGTCTTTTCCATTTTATGTTCAGCAAACATCGGCATGACTTGTGATGCGACTTCACTCGACAAAGCAAACACGAGCACACCAGATGTTGGACGATCCAGACGATGCAATGGGAACACATGCTGACCAATTTGGTCGCGCAAAGTTTGCATGACAAATTGAGTTTCGTGTTTATCTAACCAACTGCGATGCACTAACATGCCGGCAGGCTTGTTGACCGCTACAAAATATTCATCCTGATAAACGATCTCCAGCTCAACTGGTTCTGAAGATCGCGCGATTTCTTGTTCTAGCATTCGTTTACTTACACAGTTCGTCAATGGTTCGGATTGTAACAAGCAGCTCTGCGAACTGCGGTTCCTGCTTCCACGCTTCTGAAAAATAGGGCTCGAGAGAAAACCCTCTTGGCAATGGTTGGTTGTTTTCCACTAGCACATGCATTCTGTCTATAAAGATCCACTGCAACCACTCATGAGGATGCAATGTATCAATCGCAAATGGCTCCACGCTTTGTAAGGCTTGCTCTGAAGGCCTAGTGTGTTGCCACAACTTATGTTCTTTAAGCTGCGTTTCAAGTTGGTGAAGTAAGTCGACCAATTGAGTATTTGTTACCATTAATTCTATCTCGAACCTTGAATTAGCCGAGAATGATACCATTTCTTGTGAAAAGAACGTTAGGACGTCGTATTTAATGGAAAACATTCAAACCCTCACTCAACTGTTGAACAACAGCCGCTGTGATTATCAAATCTTCGATCTTGGTCGTCGTATCAAAACCATCGCTAAGAAAGAGTTTGCCGATGTAGAAAAAGGTCAAGCACCGTACCCATTCCCAATGCAGCGTAAAGCACACCTTGCCATCGCGTACTGGAATGAACAAAAGCAACCTTGGATTTGGTTTCTAAAGTTTGAATTGGACGAGCGCGGTTTGTTAAAGCAATCAGATATCGGCAATTTCATTAAATACGTAGTGGAAGCCATGGGAACACGCCTCAATGGTGATATCTCTGAAGAGCAACAGCAAAAGCTGTCTAATAACCCATATACGTTCAAACCTTCCGAAGACAAAATGGCCGTGTTTCATAGCCAGGTCCGCGCGAATCTCGATCTTCCTACCAGCCAATATTATGAGCACACTCAGCATTACTTTTCAGGTGGTTTAGGCTGGGATAATTGGCAAACCGTAGGTCTGCAAGGGATCACCGACATGGCCGCTCGTTTGGACAAAGAGCAAAACGGGGTAATGATACGCAAAGCGTTGAACCACCTACCAAATGAGCCACTTTATGCCCTATTAGGTGCGCTTGAGCATGTAGAGCTTCAAGAGCGTTTAGCAGAACGTATCGCGGAAAAGGCACAGCAAGAAATCGCAAGTAGCGAACCTGATCTCTTCCTACTTTCAGCACTTATCCGAGCCCTTGCTGGTGCGCCAACAGAAGTCGCCTCTCCAGTATTAGATGCGATATTGCATAGCCCTCGTTTAAGCCATCAGGAGGTATTGATTGGTGTGGCGGGTCGCGCTTGGCACTTACTCGCCAATGAAAAGGTAGCAGAACAGTTTTTGCTGCGTTTAGCTCAAACCGGTAATCAAGCCCTATTTAATCAGTTATTTGCCGATTTAGTGATGCTGCCAGAGTTAAGAATGGTGTTATTGCCTTTGCTGCATTCAAACCCATCAGAGGAACTAGCAAATGCGCTAGTAAGCTTACAACAAGCAACAAAAAGCTAAGAAAGGTTCAGGAATGATTGGTGATCTTTTAGCAATTTTAGGGCTCTGCTTTTTCTGTTACCTGTTTTGGCAACAGCGTCGCCAAGCCGAACTCGCAAAAGCGGCCATCACGCGTAAATGTGAGCAATTGGATCTCCAATTAATCAGCATCGCCTTTGGTGCCCATAAACTAAAAACGCCAGACGGAGTCTGGCGTTGGCATACGGTGTATCAATTTGAGTTTTCATCTCTTGGTGACGATTGCTACCAAGGAGAGTTAACCATGGTCGGTTTCAGGCCGCAGAACTTTCACCTACCACCGCATCGCTTGTAAATTCCATTTCAAAGTAAGGACCATATACATCCTTACTTTCTTTTGTTTTAACAAATCCCAGCTTTTTCAGTACCGCCATAGAAGCTTGATGATTGCTATTCACGTTAGCTTTCACCTTATTCAAGCCCAACTCCCGGTACGCTTTGGGGAAAAATGCTTTTAGTGCTTCTGTTGCTAACCCTTTACCCCAATATGATTTATCAAAAATAAACCCTAATTCAGGTTCGGAATCGAGATTAGCAATGAACACGTGCCCCATATAGTCACGACTGGTGCTCTCTAGCACTGCCATACTATAAATGTTCTCATCATCCAGTATTTTCTCAAACATCTGTTTGGCAGACGCAACTGTATACGGACCATTCAATTCAGCACGGTTTTTCGCACAGCAATTCAGCATGACGAATTCTAGTTGCAACGACTCATTGTAGGGTAGAAGAAGCATTCTTCTGGTTACTATGGCCACATCTGTTCCTTGATTACAACAAACTTAATCTATCCGCAGATCACAAACTCGATGAGCTGAACATGCTCAATGATTGCGGGCATAACACCTTGTAGAGAAGCCGAAAGTTAAACCAACTGGTTGGAAAGGATATTGATCTGAGTTGTTTTTTATTAAGTGTTATTAGGAATTTATATATTTTGTGATATTGATATCCCCAAGTAACATCGAGATGCTTAATTCAATGAGAACACTGGATATCGTTTTTATATAAGAAAGACCCCGACACATAAGTATCGGGGTCATGGTCTTACTCGCAGCAGTCCGGCTACTAAAAGTGCTCCATGCATCATCCATAATAGTGGCTGATTCCGTCAGCTTATTCCTTACGTCGCCGTCCTAGCGGTGTCCTTATCATCCTGACTGCTAACATTCCTCGTTAGCACACGTCACTTGTTCCTTGAGCGGTGTCCCTTGCATCTTCCTGATGCTGTCCATAACCTCAATCCTAGAGGGGTCCATTGTCTATCCTTAGTCATCAACATCCTATTGATGATCGTATCCTTACAATGTCCTACGCTCCATGCTTGATTAATCATCCTGACCAACCAAATCGTCTTCCTGACGATAACCAAATCCTTGGTGCTTTCCTGTTCCATGTCTGCTTCCTGCTGACAACTCTCAATTTACGCCTTTTCCAAAAATAGACAATCTATCCAAGATAAATATTTGGCTCTCACATTGGTTAACAAGTTGTTAAATCATTATTTATCATAAACTTAAGCTCTTTATCTTCTCTTTTTCCGCTTACGAAATCGTTTTCTCTCACAACCTATGTAAGAGATCTCTCACACTACACTCTCCAAAATGCCATTCGCCAAATCAGCGCACTCAACGTATGATGATAGATATATCGTTGTTAAGGATTAAAAATGTTAACTCAAGACGTTACTAAAGAATTAGAAGCGGCAATGGAACAGTTGCAACAACAAGGAAAAGAGCCAACCGTAGCGTTAGTGAAAGCACGATTGAAAACGCCAGTTCCAATGCCAGCGTTAATCACCGCAATAAAAAGTTGGAAGAGTGCTCAACGCGTACCCAAGGTTGAAATCGCAGCACAGCACCACACCGATAATGATCGTCTTGAAGCCCTAGAACGCACCGTAAAAATGCTAGTCATTCGTATTGAAGAGTTAGAAGCGAAACTCAGTGAGAAATCATCATGAAGTTATGGGTAGATGCAGACGCGTGTCCGAAAGTTATTCGCGAAACCATTGTGCGTGCCGCCGAGCGTACGGGGATTGAATGTACGTTTGTCGCTAACCACGTTGTCCCTGTGCCGAAAAGAGACAACATCCACTCGCTACAAGTCCCTGCGGGATTTGACATCGCAGACAACGAAATCGTCAAGCGTGTAGAAGCCAACGATTTGGTGATCACGTCAGATATTCCGCTTGCAGATGAGGTTATCTCTAAAGGCGCTCAAGCCCTCAGTTCTCGTGGCGAGCTCTATACAAAAGACACCATCAAAGCTCGCCTAAATATCCGCGACTTTATGGAAACCATGCGTTCAAGCGGAATTCAGACTGGAGGGCCCGCCGCGCTTTCTCAAACCGATCGACGCGAATTTGCAAACCATTTGGATCGTATTTTGGCGAAATTTAAGAAGTAACCCTCACTCTATTCAAATTGAGCCAGCAAATAAAAGCCTGGCTCATTCCTGAAAATTCATTCTCAGCATTGCACCCAAAGCGTGCTCTTACTCCCATTTGTTTTGTTCTGTTTGTTTTTCATCTCGCTCGCCATAGCTTCAATATGCAACGTGGTTTATTTTGAACGACGTTTTTAATAAGTGTATAGAGAATAATGGGCTTTAACATCGTTTCCAGTGGAAGCTACCTGCCAACGAATCAATGGTCTGATCGAGAGATGGATCGCTTCCTAAAATTAGCGCCAGGGACCTGCCGAAATAAATTCGACGTTGAATATCGTCATGTAGCCAATACAAAAGAGACCGCTATTTACATGGCAATGCAGGCAATAGAGCAGTGTTTAGGAAACACACATACCTTAAGCTCCGTTGATCTTCTTATCTACGCTAGCGGCACACACCACCAGTCTCTACCCTACGACGCATCAGCGGTTCTCGCCGCGTTAGACGCTCCAACATGGCTAGAAAGCTTTGATTTGAACAGCACCTGTTTATCCTTTCTCTCTGCGCTTGATCTTGCTCAGAGTCTATTCTTAGCAAAACGGTACCGTCGGATTCTTATTGTCACCAGCGAACTCGCCACTGGCATCACACTGAATCGAAACTTTACGCTCAAACCAGAAGTTGCAACGCTATTCGCAGACGGTGCCGCCGCATTTTTGCTCGAAGAACGCAACGATGATGGATTGCTCACCAGTCACTTTGAAACGCATCATACCGGGTATTCATTTTGTCAAATTAAGGGCGGAGGTAGTCATATCAATCCGCATACCTCCGAGCATCAAGCCTATTTAAAAAGTTGCCAGTTTGAGATGGAGGGCAAAGCACTCTTTAAACATGTGCGTAAAGCCTTACCAGCGTTTCTAAAAAAAGGGTTTGACGCCTCTCCGGTAACACTCAGCGATATTGATTATTTTCTTCCTCATCAAGCCAGCGCGCATGGATTAAAAAAACTGCCTTCACTCACCGGGCTACCAACAGAGAAAACCGTTAATCACTTTTCGACTTTGGGAAACCAAGTCGCCGCCTCACTCCCAATTAACTTACACTGGCTGCGTAATCAGCCAGAAACCGCAGGAAAACATGCGTTATTAGCTGGCACCGCCGCAGGGTTGTCACTAGGGATGGGAGTGCTAAAACTATGAAGATATTGGTCACTGGTGGCAGCGGGATGTTGGGTAGCGCAATTCTGAGAATGTTTCACCAGCAGCATGAACTGCATTTTACAGCACGAAACACAGTCATCGCTAAACAACTCGCCGAGCAATTCGATGTTATCCCACATATAGTCGATTTAAGAGACCACTCAGCAGTTCATGCGGTATGCCAAGGTATGGATGCAATCATCCATTGTGCCGCTCTCTCAAGCCCATGGGGAAAGTGGCAGGCGTTTTATCAAGCCAATGTAGATGCCACCAAAAGCCTCGTCAATGCGGCTAATACCCATCAAATCTCGCGTTTTATCCATATTTCCTCCACCAGCGTCTACTTTGACCATCAAGACCGTTGGAATATTCGAGAAACCGACGCCATAGCTTCATACTGGTGTAATGATTATGCACACACAAAATACCTATCGGAAATTGAAGCCGTAAAAGGCCAAAGCAAAGCGATCATTTTAAGACCGCGTGGCATTTTTGGACCCAATGATCGCGCGATTGTCCCAAGAGTGCTTAAGGCGATAAAAAACAACACTCTGCTTCTGCCATCGGGTAGAAATCCTGTGGTTGATCTGACTTATGTCGATAACGTTGCCCATGCAGCGATGCTCGCTTGCACTCAGGCAGACCGACTTCAGCATGGTGATGTGTTCAACATTTCCAACAACGAACCAATGCCAATTGAGACTGTTCTGCAAGCTTTATGTGAGGGGTTAAACCTAAAAGTAACGTTACAATCATTACCATATGGCGTTGTATCACCATTATTAAAGCTCAGTGAGCAAATACGAAGGCACCTACCACATCAGCCAGAACCAAGGCTCACCTCATACAGCGCAGGATTGTTTAACTATCATCAAACTCTGGATATCAGCAAGGCTAAACAAACACTGAATTACCAACCGCTTTTTTCAATTCAAGAAGGAATACAGCAGTATGCAAACTGGTCTAAAAATAAAAATCTTTGAGGCTGGACACTGCGTACACCCAGGCTTTGTTGTCAAACCAGGTTCTGGTATCAAGCCTAGAGCATTTCCGGCAGCCGTTGCGTTAATTCAGCACCCAACACAAGGCAACATCCTGTTTGACACGGGATATCACGAGCATTTTTTTAGCGCGACTCGTCCCTTCCCTGAACGTTTTTATGCTTGGACAACACCTTGTCGCTATAACAAAGAACACGGAATTGTTGCGCAGTTAGCAAAAGAAAGTCTCAAACCTCATGATATTGAACACTTAGTACTCTCCCACTTCCATGCTGATCACATTGCTGCCGTGTCTGAGTTTTCCCACTCTCAATTGCATTGCCAACAAAAAGGGGTGGATGCAATTACTAAGAGTGGTCGAATTGGAGGCGTAAGAAAAGGATACCTAAAAGCTCTACTTCCTCCACAACTTGAATCTAACTTATTCATTCATAGTGACTTTTCCGTACCAATCAGCCAAATTATTCCTCAGTGCCAAGGTGTTAATTTGCTCTGTAAAGACATGTTCGACGACGGATTCATTTATATGGTTAGCTTGCCAGGCCATGCTGCGGGTCAAGTGGGCTTGCTAGTTAAAAGAGACCAAAGTTGGCTGTTCTTACTCGCCGATGCATGCTGGTTAATCGAGAGCTTGAGTGAAAATATCGATCAACATTGGCTGGCGAACATGCTTTGCGATGATACAAAAGCCTATAAAAACACCCTCTCCGAGCTGAGAAGTTGCTACCAACAAACCCACCACTTTGTTCGCTTCGTGCCTTCACATTGTCAGGAAACTATCCAGCAGCTAATCAAAGAAGGATGGATGAAGTGAGAACGCTTATCTCAGAATTCTGGCGAACCCGCTACCGCCCCTTCGGCTCAAGGGAACAAGTCGAAACATGGCAGCAACAACACTTAACGCAACACTTGGATTGGGTATGCCGTCATTCACCGTATTACCGCTCACTTCAAGGTGCACCACTCAGTGATTTCCCTATCATGAATAAGCAAACCATGATGGAGAACCTCTCGGAGTTGAATACGAAAGGCTTAGATGCTGAACAGCTAATGCAACAAGCACTCGACGCAGAACAGTCACGCAACTTCGCCGCTTCGAAAGTTGGCGATGTTACTGTTGGGCTTTCTTCGGGCACATCAGGCATGCGCGGGTTGTTTCTTGCTGACAAACAGGAAACGCAACTATGGGCTGGCAATATATTGGCTCGCCTGTTGCCCAACCTATGGCAAAAACACCGAATTGCTCTAGCCTTGCGCGCCAACAGCCCACTGTATAAATCCGTCGCGAAAGGGCCTGTAACATTTTTTTATGCCGATTTAACCAAACCTTACCAAGAATGGATAAAAGAGCTGGATGAGTTCCAACCCACGCTTTTGGTTGGTAGTGCGCAAGCTCTTCAGCTCTGCGCCCAGTTCAGCGGTCAATTTGGTCAACCCGCAATTCAACCACAGCGGATCATTTCTGGTGCAGAAGTCCTAACCGAGAGTGACCGTCACTTTATTTCTCAACGGTTCGACAGCGAACTCCATGAAGTCTATCAATGTACTGAAGGTTTTCTTGCATGTACGGATCAGCATGGACAAATGCGCTGGAATCAAGATGTTGTTTACATCGAAAAACATTGGCTGAATACCGAACGTACTCATTACAGCCCAATCATTACCGATTTTCGTCGTAAAACTCAGCCAATTATTCGTTATCAGCTCGACGATATTATTGAGAATAAACAGGATAATGGCGTATTTGAACCTCTTGGCGCAATTGCCGGACGATGTGGTGATCGCCTCACGCTAAACGCAAACCACGTCCCAGTGACGGTGTTACCAGATCTCATCTACCGCGCTATAACACTATCTGCCAAAGGTCGCGTGGATTACCGAATCACCCAAACAGGGTCACAAGCCATTCAAATTGAAGCGGATGTTCACCACCATCGGGTTATACACCAAGCCTTGATAAAGTTGTTTGACCAATTGCGGCTTGATCCTGTCAGATTTAGTTACCGCCCTGCGCCTATTTGGACGCCAATGAATAAACAACGACGTGTGGTGAACATATGCGGGTCTTAATCACCGGAGCCCGAGCACCAGTTGCACTAGAGTGGGCAACCATGTGTATGCATCATGAGCATGAAGTAATTCTCACCGATTCGCTAAAAAAGCCTCTGGGATCATTTTTGCGAGGTATCGAGTCTTATATACCCACCGCTTCACCTCGATTTACGTTTCCCACCTATCAACAGCAGATCCTAAAAATCATTACTCAGATGCGTATTGATATAGTGATACCCACTTGTGAAGAAGTTTATTACTTGGCTCATGTTGCCAAACAATGCCCAGAAGTAGATTTTTTTCTGCCCAATGTGGGACTACTCAATGCCCTGCACAACAAGTTGACCGTCTTTGAACAGCTTCAAGGTTTGCCAGAAATCACACTTCCAAAAACTCGTTTGGTCGCTGATAAAAGTGAGATTGAAATTAATAAGAGAACCGTTCTAAAGCCCGTTTACTCTCGGTTTGGCGGGCAAGTCATAAGAGATGTGACGACTCAGTCTATTTCTGCCGCCACGATATCGCCCCTTTTCCCTTGGGTTCAGCAACAAAAAATCCATGGGACTCCGGTGTGTAACTATGCCATTTTTGAACATGGTGACCTTAAAGCACACCAAGCTTATGTGCCGAAATACTGTGTAAACGGCTCGGCCGCCAGTGCTTTTCAGCCGATCTCGTGCGAACGACTAGATAGATTTATCGCAGCTTTTGGTAAACGTCATACTTATCATGGGCAAGTGTCGTTTGACTTCATCAAATCACAAGATGAACTCTACGTGATTGAATGTAACCCAAGAGCCACCAGTGGTTTGCACCTACTCTCGTCTCGATGCAACCAACTGCTTCCTAATATGGAGTTTACCAGTCCTTCCAAGCAGCGATTGCATCATTTAGGTCCAATAACACTCATCGCGGAAGGTGGATTATCCCTGTTCAAGGCTCGAACTTGGCAAGATTGGTGGTCTGGAGTGAATGTGATGCAACAGCATAACTTACCGGCCGGGAGCCAAATCCGGAGTATGTTTGAATTACTCCGGTTAGCTAGGCAGAACAAGACGAAGTGGAGCGACGCTTCTACCGTTGATATTGAGTGGAATGGAGAGGCATTGAACTAATGACGCTTTCCTCTCAAGAATGGCATAAAACTTTTTTCACTCTTATGCAGTCGAATCCCATTGATGAATGCACAGCAAGCTTTGGTTGCTACTATATCGATGATGTTGCCATTCCCTACTCCGTAACACCAAAAATACCAAACAACTGTTATGCCGTGTCCCCTATGACACTGCTTAGTGGCTACGCCGAAGAAGAGCTTCACAAAGTCAAAAATGTGGCTGTTCGATGGGTATGTAAGTTACTTATTAATATGACTAAACCAATCTTATCACTGGCTGGATTGGATCAAGTCCAAACGCTCAACAATCAGTGCTTGTCCACCAATATGTATAGCGAACAATGGGCAGCCTTAAATCTCGATGAACTGCGTCGCGTCGCACTCGATCAATACCCCACCTTTCCCTTGGTGCTTCGCTCCCTCAACCAGCGTCAGCATTTACACTTAATTCAGCGATTGAAGCAGCCAAAATGGCAAAGCTTGGTAACACGACAAGTGTATTTACTTGATGATTGGCAAGCGTTCAGCTTCAACCGAGATTTAACGAAAGACTTCAAACTGCTTAATGATAAAGATTGGCAGTTTAGGCCACTGACCACTGATGAAGAATTTCAGCGTGCCAAAGAGTTATATGACATGCTTTACCTTGATAAATACAGCATCAATAACATCCAGTTTTCAAGCCAATATTTAAAACAGGCGAGCCAGAACAAATTAGTACATTTAGTGGGACTGTTTTATCAAGAAGAGATGCTGGCTACGTTAGGCATTGTAGAAATTGATAATGATATGACTTGCCCAATTTTTGGCTACGATACCAATAAGCCACAACGCCTCGCATTGTATCGTCGAATATCGGCCTATACCATCCACCATGCCATGATATACCAGCGTCGCTTTAATATGAGCTCAGGCGCTCCGGCTTTTAAACGCAACAGAAAAGCCCGGCCAGAAATTGAATTTAGCTATGTTTATATTGCGCACTTACCTTGGTACAAACGCATAATTTGGAAAAGCTTGTGCTGGCTCACTCAGCATTTTTATCGCCCTTTGTTGATACGTTTTCAGCTATAAACCGACATCTATAATCAGGTAAGCCTGCGTACACAGTCTCAATCGATAAAAAAGCCTGCGACGTTCGCAGGCTTTTTATAATGGAGCTGTGTGAGGTAACCGTTTTCTACGGTGTGTAGTATGTTGCTGCGCCAGGGCCTACTGGTAAACCAAATACGAATACCCATAGGTAGAAGAGCACACTCCAACCTACAATGAAGCAGATTGAGTAAGGTAGCATGGTCGCGATCAGCGTACCGATACCTAAGTTCTTCATGTAACGAGTCGCTACGGCAAGAATCAAACCAAAGTAGCTCATCATTGGAGTAATGATGTTTGTCGTCGAGTCACCAATTCGGTAAGCAGCCTGAATCGTTTCCGGTGCATAACCAACAAGCATCAACATAGGAACAAAAATCGGAGCCGTTACTGCCCACTGTGCCGATGCCGAACCAATCATTAGGTTGATAAAGCCACACATCAGGATGAAGGCAAAGAACAACATTGGACCAGTTAAGCCAATTTCTTGCAAGAAGCTAGCGCCAGCAACCGCGAATACCTGACCGAAGTTAGTCCATTTAAAGAAAGCAACGAACTGAGCCGCAAAGAAAACTAATACAATGTACATGCCCATAGAAGACATAGATTTCGCCATTGCATCAATTACATCGCGATCCGTCTTCATCGTGCCAACAACTTTACCAAACACAAAGCCTGGAATAGCAAAGAACACAAAGATGAATGCCACGATACTTTTCAGGAATGGTGAACCTGCAATTGTACCTGCATCAGAACGTAGAATGCCGTCTTCTGGAACAACCGTCCAAGCAAGCAGCGCTGAAACAACCAGTACAGCAACACCTGCTAGTTTTAGGCCTTTCTTCTCAATGTCTGTTAAGCCACCCATTTTGTCGTTCGACAAATCTTCTGAGGCTTCTTCTTCACTGTATTTGCCAAGCTTTGGCTCAACAATTTTTTCAGTAACAAACGCACCTGTGATTGCAATGAAGAATGTCGACACAAACATGAAGTACCAGTTAACTTCTGGACCAACAGTGTAAGTTGGGTCAATCATTTGCGCCGCCGTTTCAGTAATGCCTGACAACAGCGGGTCAACCGTACCAATAAGTAGGTTTGCTGAGTAACCACCAGATACACCAGCGAACGCCGCAGCAAGACCGGCAAGTGGATGACGACCTAAAGAATGGAACAGCATTGCAGCCAGTGGAATAAGTACCACATAGCCAAGCTCTGATGCCGTATTTGAAATGATACCCGCGAAAACGACCGTCACTGTTACCATGCGTTGAGATGCACCCATGACTAAGCCACGCATTGCTGCAGATAGCAAGCCTGAGTATTCAGCAATAGCAACACCCAACATCGCAACCAATACCGTACCCAAAGGTGCAAAGCCGACAAAGTTTTTCACTAGATTGGTAACGATTAGTTCAAGGCCATCAGCGTTAAGCAAGCTAACGACATGAATCATGCCATCCGCGGCACGACCTTTTGCACCCTCAGGACGAGGATCAACTACGGAAACTTCGAAGTATCCTGCAATACCCGACATCACCAGAATGGCTAAACAGAAAATGGCAAATAGTGTGATCGGGTGGGGTAATAAGTTCCCCAAATATTCGACAGTATCCAAAAAGCGCGTAAACAGCGGCTTCTTAGGCGAGTTTTGTTTAATTGAATCAGATGAACTCATCTGTTCCCTCCTTGTTTTTATTCCTATGCAAATGTGACAAAAATGTCAAAAAGCGTGCGAAGGGTACTTGAGTAGAAGGTCAAATAAAAGCCCTAAATGTTACAAACTGTGACGAACAGAGGCATTTATAACCAACATTGAATAAAAATGTAGATATTTCATCCATGTAAGATAATTAACTCAACATTATCAATTAAACAAAACCATAAGTTAGATATATGCAGGCTGATTACTTTTGCACAGCTTTGAATCTCGGGTTCGTTTTACAAATGACATAAAGACGCCCTCTCCGTTTTACAATCTGACAATCCGGATGACGACTTTTTGCACTTTTTAATGATTTTACTACCTTCATGATTTATTCCTTTTCGCTCTTAAATTGACCAAAACGACGGTTGAAGTTCGCAATGCGACCTTCGGTTTGTACAACGCGCTGTTTACCGGTGTAGTACGGGTGAGAAGCTGACGACACATCTAACGTAAAGTAAGGGTAAGCTTTGCCATCTTTCCATTCGATGGTTCTCTCCGTTTTCAACGTAGAACCAACGACAAAGTACTTATCTACACTGGTGTCGTGGAACACCACAGGACGATATTCAGGGTGGATTCCTGGTTTCATAATACTTTTCCTTTTAATTAAATTGTTATGTTATAACATTTTAATTAATAATCATTATCAACAAGAAAAGCAAGAGAAATTTGTGATACTTTTCATCTCAATGAATTCTTAAAGATGTCCACCATGTATTCCATCGAACCCATCGGCGTCATTGAGACACCGTACAAAGAAAAGTTTGCAGTTCCGCGCCAACCACGCTTAGTACCAGAGGCTAAAGCACGCGTAAAACTGTTAGGTGCAGCAAATAGCCCTGAAGCAGTGCGTGGGCTAGAACAGTTCTCTCACGTTTGGTTGTTGTTTCTATTTGATCAGAATCTGGAAGCTGGTTGGAAACCAACTGTACGTCCGCCACGATTAGGCGGCAATGAACGAATTGGTGTCTTTGCCTCGCGCTCGACTTTCCGTCCAAACGGAATCGGAATGTCAGCCGTTGAAGTGAAAGGAGTCACTAAGCAAGGCGATCAAATCTATCTTGATTTAGGCAGTGTAGATCTCGTGGATGGGACACCGATTGTGGATATTAAGCCTTATATCCCCTATTCGGATTCTATTTCGGAAGCACAAGGCGGATACGCAGACCAAGAGCCAGAAAAGTCACAAGTCACCTTTTCTGCTCAAGCATTAGCAACGATAGAAAATCGATCCGATACTGACTATGTAAGATCAGTCATTGAACAAGTTCTGGCACAAGATCCTCGCCCTGCATATAAGAAAAACAAACCGGACGACAAAGAATATGCGGTAAATTTGTTCGACTTGAACGTAAAGTTCACAGCAACAAGCAACTTAATAACGGTTACCGCTATTGAAAGCTTTTGACAAACGCAATTGGCTGATATTATAGGCGGCTAACAAATTTCCCTTTCGGGAACTCCCATACTCCTGCTTATTCAAGCTTGAGTATCTAACTTAAATAAACGGATAAATTTAATGCGTACCAGTAATTATCTTCTTTCTACTCTGAAGGAGACTCCAAACGACGCAGAAGTAGTGAGCCACCAGCTCATGCTACGTGCAGGTATGATCCGTAAGCTGGCTTCAGGTTTATACACCTGGCTACCTACTGGTCTACGTGTACTGCGTAAAGTCGAAAACATCGTTCGTCAAGAAATCGACAATGCAGGCGCAGTCGAAACTTTGATGCCCGTTGTTCAGCCGTTTGAACTATGGGAAGAGACAGGCCGCAGCGAAAAGATGGGTCCTGAGCTACTTCGCTTTACTGACCGTCATGTTCGTCCGTTTGTACTTAGCCCAACCGCTGAAGAAGTGATCACTAGCCTTGTTCGCAATGAAGTGAGCTCTTACAAACAGCTTCCGCTAAACCTGTACCAAATCCAAACTAAATTCCGTGACGAACGACGCCCACGTTTTGGCGTAATGCGTTCACGTGAATTCTCAATGATGGATGCGTACAGCTTTGACATTGATAAAGACGGACTACAAAAATCATACGACGCAATGCACGATGCTTACTGTAAAGCATTCGATCGCATGGGTCTGGATTACCGTCCTGTACTTGCAGATAGCGGTGCTATCGGTGGTAGCGGCTCTCAAGAGTTCCACGTACTGGCTGAAAGCGGCGAGGATATCATCGCATTCTCTAGCGAGTCAGATTACGCGGCAAACATTGAAAAAGCAGAAGCACTAGCTCCAGCCTCTGAGGCTGCGGCACCAACACAAGAAATGACGTTGGTTGATACGCCAAACGCGAAAACAATCGCTGAATTGGTTGAGCAGTTCGAACTACCAATTGAAAAAACAGTGAAAACACTGTTTGTGAAAGCATCTGACGAAGTTGATGCGCCAATCATCGCGCTTATTATTCGTGGTGATCATGAACTGAACGAAGTGAAAGCAGAAAACCTTCCTCAGGTTGCAGCTCCACTGGAAATGGCATCTGAAGAAGAAATTCGTGCGCTTATCGGTGCAGGCCCAGGTTCACTTGGCCCTGTTGGCCTTAAACTGCCGTTCATTGTTGACCGCAGCGTTGCGGTAATGAGCGACTTCGGTGCGGGCGCGAACATCGATGGCAAACACTACTTCGGTATTAACTGGGGTCGTGATGTAGAGCTTGGCCAAGTTGAAGACCTACGTAACGTTGTGGAAGGTGACCCAAGCCCATGTGGCAAGGGCATTATCCAGCTTAAGCGTGGTATCGAAGTTGGCCATATCTTCCAACTAGGTAACGCTTACTCCGCAGCGATGAACTGTGGTGTACTGGGTCCTGATGGTAAGAACGTCATCCTAGAAATGGGTTGTTACGGTATCGGTATCACTCGCGTAGTAGCGGCTGCTATTGAACAAAACCACGACAAATACGGCATCATCTGGCCAGATGCAATCGCACCATTCCAGGTAGCGATCGTTCCAATGAACATGCACAAGTCAGAAGAAGTGAAAGAAGCCGCTGAGAAATTGTACGCTGAGCTAACGGCAATGGGCATCGAAGTGCTATTTGACGACCGTAAAGAACGCCCAGGCGTAATGTTCTCTGACATGGAGCTTATTGGTGTACCGCATACCATTATTATCGGTGACCGCTCAATGAAAGAAGGCAACTTCGAATACAAGAACCGTGCTACTGGTGAGAAAACAGCAGTCGCAATGACTGACATTGTTGAGCACGTAAAAGCTCAACTAAAGTAAGCACTCGACGAGTTCGCATTTGAAGTAGTTTCAAATAGTTAAAAAGGGTTGGCTTCGGTCAGCCCTTTTTATTACAGCTCAACATCCTCCCTCCACCTTTTTCGAACTATTCACTTTGTTAATCTTTGGTTCAGCTTCTTGCTATTAAACTGATTTCATCATCTAAAGGAGGTCAGTTATGGATTTAAAAAGTCTTCTAAACCAAGCACTCAAATCAGACTTACTTAAGCAAGGTGCAGATGCATTGGGCAAACAAACCAACAACATCAAATCCTCATCAAATTCAAGTAGTCTAAAAACGCTAGGAGCAGGTGCTGTAGGCGGAGGCCTCATCGGTATGCTGATGGGCTCAAAGAAAAGTAAAAAAATGACTAAAAAAATAGGGTCAAACGCATTAAAAGTCGGTGGCGCAGCTGCGCTTGGAGCCTTGGCCTACAAAGTGTATAACGACTGGCAAGCCAAGCAATCCGGTCAAGGTGTTCAAGAAACCTTTGACCCCGATGACAGTAAACACAGTGTCTTAATTTTAAAAGCAATGATTGGAGCTGCAAAAGCAGATGGTCACGTTGATGAAGAGGAAATGGCGCGCATTGAACAAGCTCTCGCGGATATGGGCGCAGATGAGCACGTTCGTCACCTCGTTCAGCAAGAGTTAAACAAACCGCTTGATCCTGCTGAAATTGCTAATCAGGCGACCTCTCCTCAACAAGCGTCAGAAATTTACCTGGCGTCTTTGATCGTCGCTGATGAACAAAACTTTATGGAAAAAGCGTATCTGCAAGAACTAGCAAAACAACTTCAACTTTCACCAGAAGTCACCCAGCAGTTAGAAGCACAAATGCAGTGATTAAATCTCGCTCAAGCAAACCTTCAACTTGAGCCAAAACAACTCTGTACTTTGAGTTTCAAATCCGCTGTGTGTATATTGAGATAAGTTATCATTTAGTGGAAAGAAAACATGCAAGTATACGGCTGTTGTGAACTGGTTCGTGAGCTTTATGCTCAGATTGGTAGTGGCGATCAAGCTTATATTCCCCAAGCAATTTCATGTGCAGTTAAAGCACTGAACGATGTTGCAGAGGATGAGTCCCTGCCTAAAGAAGTGCGTGAAAAAGCGGCATTTGCTGCGGCAAACCTACTGATTTCAGATTTTGAGGATAAGTAATGAATCTAGCGAACTTTGAATCCATGGATCCTGTCATGCTGATGAGCATTGTGAATATGAAGCTACGCGACGACTTCGGTGGTGACTTAGATAAACTGGTGGCTTTCTTCGATATCGAACGCACAGCACTGGAGACAAAACTGGCTTCTGCTGGTTTTGACTTTCTTCCAGAAGCAGGACAATTCCGTTAATCAACACCATTCTTGGCGGATAACCGAAACGAGAATAACCAATATCAAAAAGGGCTTGATGAGTTACCATCAAGCCCTTTTCTTTTATTCGATAGGCGTCTCGGTTAGCCAAATGAAGCCCAGATGACTGTCGCCACAAGAATTGGACATACAAACTTCACATACGCAGGCCATAACTTACCAAACCAACCTTGCGTAAACTCCGGGCAACCTTGCTCAAGTTCTTTGATTTTTGAGTTGCGATTCCATACCCAACCACCAAATAAGCAGAATAAGAGCGCAGCGGTTGGTTGTAGATACTGAGTAGCAACCGTCGCGACCATACCAAATAGAGCACCAAAATTATAAACAATCACCACACTGAACAAAGCAATGAGACCACCTAAAACCCAGCTCGTTGCGCTGCGCTTAGTATTGAAGCGCTCACTCACTAAAGCCACTGGACACTCTAACATTGAAATGGAAGACGTTAGCGCCGCAATCGTCAGCAATAAGAAGAACACAATAGAGAATAATTGACCAAGCAAACCTAAACTATCAAACATTAGTGGCAATACCGTAAACACTAACGTATCTGAGCTTAAGAGAGAGCCATCTTCTGCATAGATTTGAACGCCCTTTTGCATTGCTACAAACATCGCTGGCATCACCACTAACCCTGCAATGAAAGCAACGGCAGTATCTACCATGGTCACGTTCATCGCCATCTTTGGTAGGTTTTCTTTCTTACTCAAGTAAGATCCGTAAATCAACATTGAGCAGCCACCGATCGTAAGCGAGAAGAAGCCCTGTCCCATTGCAGCAAGAATCAACTTGCGGTCCCATACCTTTTCAAAATCCGGCACTAGGTAATGTTTCAGACCTTCCATCGCACCGTTTTGCGTCATGATGTAAGCAAATAGCAGAGCAAACAGAACAAACAATGCTGGCATCAAACGTGTGGACCACTTCTCAATACCTTGTTTTACGCCACCTTGTACGATGAGAATCGTCAGTACATAAAAAGTAATGGTTCCGAACAAGTTACGTTCAACACTAAAGCCCTTTAGCCATTGAGTTGCAGCTTCTAACCCCATTAGATCTGTGATTGCACCCAGTAAAAAGCAGATCAACCAACCACCAACAATTGAATAAAACGCTAAGACAGCGCTTGGTACGCTTAAACCAATCCAACCCACAATGCCGCCGAGCTTTTTACCGGCAGGGTTATCTGTGATTGCACGCATACTGTCTACAGGGTTGGCTTGACCATGGCGACCAATCGCCATTTCAACCACCAGCATCGGAAATGCGACGATAAGAATCATCACCAAATAAACTAACAGGAAAGCACCGCCACCATTACTGGCTGCTTGAGTTGGGAAGCCCCAAATATTGCCAAGGCCAACTGCGGCACCTGCGGCAGCTAAGATGAACCCGAGACGAGAGCCAAAATGCTCGCGAGGCTGAGAAGAGGTTTGCTGTGTCATACTACTCACACAAAAATATCATTGAACTAGCTAACTAGTACACTATAGCAATATTCACTATTCAACAAGAGCACCTCGGTTAAATCCTCGACAGTTGAAACAATTTGTAGTCATTCAGCTTGTAAATTTTAACGTACATCTCATATTCATCGCTCAAAAGCCTCGCGACTGTTGTTCGTTTTACGTGGCTGAATTTTGCCAATCCTTCTGCCGTGAAGTGAGCCGAAAAATAATGAGCTCTGGTGTAAGGGACGAACTGTTCCTCGTGATACTGTGTCGAAAAGCAGAATATTGTGCTTCGCTTTTTCCCCCTAATGTCTATTTATCAGCTAGTTATTACTCTGTTCTCATTTATACCCATGATTCAAGGAGAGGAAAATGAAGGTCACCCTACTTCACGGAGCGATGGTTGTAGCACTCAGCGCCAGCTACCAAGCTCAAGCCTATAACTGTCAAAGTCTACCCGACTGGGACAGCACTGCGACTTATACATCGGGCGCTTTAGTAAAAACGCAAGGAGCCGCTTATGAGGCTGCATATTGGACGCAAGGCAATGATCCCGTGACCAACTCAGGATCTTGGGAAGCATGGAAAGCGTTAGGGCAATGTGATGGTGGAAGCAACAATTTATCACCAACGGTGTCGTTCTCCTCTCCAATAAACAACGCACAAATTCCCGAAGGCAGTGCGATCACTTTGTTAGCCAACGCAGCTGACGAAGATGGCCAAATCACACAAATTGAGTTTGTTGCAGGCAACCAAACCGTTGCTGTGGTAACTCAAGCACCATTCGAAGCTTCTTGGACAGCTATTGAAGGGATCTCGCAATTGACCGCAATTGCGACAGATAATGAGGGAGCTGTTAGCACCACGACGATTTCTATCCAAGTTCAACCACAAGTCGAATTACCGCCACCAAGCATTTCATTGACAAGCCCAGTAGGCACAGAAGTGCTTAATGTAGGCGATAACCTAACCGTAGCCGCTCAAGCTGACGATATTGATGGTGTGGTCACACAAGTTGAGTTCTTCGTAAACAATCAATCTGTCGCCATTGATACTAGCGCACCTTACGAATATCAATGGATCGCTAGTCCAGGTACATACTCGTTCAAAGCACAAGCGACTGATGATACAAACCTCGCAACGATGAGCCAAGAAGTAGCGCTGGTTATTAGTAATTCAGAAACCGGAACGGGCGGATGTGCAGATGCAGTACCTTATGTGGCAGGCACAAGTTATCAAGCTGGCGACCTGGTTTCTCACTTCAACCAAAAATATCGTTGTGATGTTGCTGGTTGGTGCTCCTCGGATGCGACATGGGCTTACGAGCCTGGTGAAGGGCTATACTGGCAAGATGCTTGGAGTGGCCTAGGTGCTTGTTCGACACCACCGCAAGTTACCATTACGGCACCAACGGATGGACAAGTCGTGCTCGCTGGCAGCAATAACGAAATCACGGCAAACGCAAGCGATGCTGATGGCACAGTCACGCAAGTTGAGTTTTTTGCGAACAACACCAGCTTAGGGGTCACCACTCAAGCGCCATATTCCGTTACTTGGAACGCCACACTTATTGGCGCTAACCAGCTTAAAGCCGTCGCAACCGATAATGATAACAACACGTCAGAGTCCCTGGTTGGTGTGGAAGTCAGCGATAAAGATTTGGTCGTCTCTCTGACTTCACCAAGCAGCGGTCAGACCACCGGATTAGGCAAAAGCCTCTCATTAAGCGCCGATGCAACGTCTTTAACTTCAGGCATTAAACACGTTGATTTCATGATCAACGGCTCTATTGTTGCAACCGATACCACCGCACCTTACACAGCCAACTGGACACCAACTGCAATTGGTAACTTTACAGTTAGCGCCCAAGCTGTGGATTTGTCAGGAAGCAATGCATTGTCTGACGCCGCAGCAATAACGGTGGTTGAGCAAGTAGATAAACGCCATAAACTCATCGGTTACTGGCACAATTTTGTAAATGGAGCGGGCTGTCCAATTCGTCTAGCAGATATGGCAGATGCTTGGGATGTGATTGATATTGCCTTTGCTGAAAATGATCGCAACAGTGATGGCACCGTGCACTTTAATCTATATTCAGGCGATATTTACAGCGATTGTCCAGCACTCGATCCAACACAATTCAAGCAGGACATGGCAGCGCTTCAAGCTAAAGGTAAGAAGTTTGTTCTCTCTCTTGGCGGCGCAGAAGGCACGATTACGCTGAATACCGACCAAGATGAAGCCAACTTTGTCTCTAGCCTAACAGGTCTTATCGCTGAGTGGGGCTTTGATGGTCTAGATGTGGATTTAGAGAGTGGTTCTAACTTAGTTCATGGCTCGCAAATTCAAGCTCGCCTTGGTCGTGCTTTGCTTCAAATAGAGCAAAACATGGGTGGCGATATGTACCTAACCATGGCGCCTGAGCACCCTTATGTTCAAGGTGGTTATGTGGCTTACAGCGGTATTTGGGGGGCGTACATCCCTGTGATTAACGAGACACGCAGCACGCTCGACTTGCTTCACGTCCAGTTATATAACAACGGTGGTTTGCCAAACCCATACTTGCCAAGCAGTGCACCAGAAGGCTCTGTGGATATGATGGTAGCGCAATCTAAAATGCTTATCGAAGGCTTTGAATTGGCCGACGGCACTCAGTTTGCACCACTACGTGATGATCAAGTCGCAATCGGCTTACCTTCAGGTCCTAGCTCGGCAAATTCAGGGCAGGCTCCGACACAGAATATTATCAGCGCACTAGATTGTTTAACCAAAGGCACTTCATGTGGCACCGTCAAGCCAGCGTTCAATTACCCGAATTATGCAGGAGTAATGACATGGTCTATCAACTGGGATCAGCATGATGGTTTTAACTTCTCAAAACCTGTCGGCGATAAGCTCACCGAGATGAACGCGCAATAAGCAACCAAAGAACAAGCGAGTAAAACGCAAAGAGAGCACAATAGTGCTCTCTTTCTTTATCTCATCGAGTTTTTACTTTTTAATGAGTAATTAAATCGTAAATACTCGGTAATCTTTTAGCTCAGGGATTTTCTTCAACAAATCGTCTTCTTGCCCTGCCATGTCATCCAACGAGTCACACAAGTCTTCTGCTTGTTGCTCTACCTCTTTCGAATGCTCAGCTAAACGCTCTTCTACTTTCGCGCTGAGTTCAGCCATACTCTCCGATAATGCAGTGAGGTTTATTCCCCCCTCTTCCTTCATTTTTTTCGATAAAGCATCCAACGAACTCGCTAAAAACTCTTTATTGAAGATCTCTTGTGCTTTTGCAAAGTCTTCAGTCCACCCTTGTGTCATGGACTCAAAACTTTCCGCTGGTAGAATGAAATCGCCATCTTTGTAGTAACGTGATTCAACATCAGCGAAAAAGTCCTGTACTGCGACTTTGACGTTATCAAACGCGCCAGGTGCGTCTAGGCTTTCCGCGACATCATCGATGATGTCATTTGCAAGCGCTAAACCATCACTCGCCAACTGCTTTGCTTGTGGAATATACGCGTTCATTTTTTCGCGATAGTCTTCAATTGCCGCTTTTTGGTCGGCATTGAGTTCAATTAACTCACCTTTGATGAATAGATTGTTATCTTCATCCACGACAGCTTTATCACCTGTCGTTTGGCGAATTTCCAAGCTTTGCCCATCCATACGGACTTCATTATTGATGTCCACACGACACTGCGCTGCATAACCAGTAGCACTGACCATCAGCAATGAGAGTGTAAAAAGCTTTTTCATGTCATTCTCTTTTATTTAACATTACTCGTGTTAAACATAACACTGAGTGATACATGAGATGTCAGCAAATCGTCACGACTTCGTAACAAGTTGTTTTATCTCCTATTTTCACGTCAACCTCATCACCTTCTTCTTTTCCGAACAACGCTCGACCCAGAGGAGATTTAGCTGTTAAGACAAAGACTTCCTGAGCCTGATATTGAACAGTCAAACCACCAGAGCAAGGGCCTACAAAGAAGTGCTTTTCGATCAAATTCTCATCTGCGAGAACAACGTAAGCACCAACACCAACAGGCGCATTCTTAAAGTCGCGAGTCACTAAAGAACGATATTGACGCAATTCCTCTTCACTATCTTGGATTCGCATGGCTTGTCCATGAGCAAGATACGCGGCTTCAAGTGCCAATGTATCGTACTTGTGCTCGGGAACAGTTTCTTCATCTGTCGCGGCATCGATAGCTCGCTGAGCCGATGCATGGGCAACTTGAAGTTTTTCTTCCAGATGTTGGATGATAATTTGGACTAAGTCGGCTTTGTTCATACTTTTAGGACGCGCGTTTAGTATTCGGGGTGTGTTAATGTAGCCAAGTTTACCATCAAAGAAAGGTTTCCCTATTATGCAAAGTGACTCGCTGCATCAAACACTTCAATCTGTATTTGGTTTTGACTCATTACGCCCAGGTCAGCAACCCGTTATTGAAGCCGTTATGAATGGTTACTCTGCTGCGGCAATCTTTCCTACAGGCTCGGGGAAGTCACTCTGTTATCAACTACCTGCAACCATATTACCCAACCTTACGTTGGTGATCTCTCCGTTGTTGGCGTTAATGAAGGATCAACTGAGCTTTTTACAAAGTAAAGGAATCGCTGCCGCTTCTATCGATAGCAGTCAAAGTAGAGAAGAAGCACAACAGGTCATGGCTGGCGTGAAGAATGGACAAATCAAAATCTTGATGATTTCTGTTGAGCGACTAAAAAACGAGCGTTTTCGTGAATTCATTCGCCAAGTACCGATTTCTTTGATGGTCATTGATGAAGCGCACTGTATTTCCGAATGGGGGCATAACTTTCGTCCAGATTATCTCAAACTACCGCAATATCAACGTGAACTGAACATCCCACAGTCTTTACTTCTCACCGCAACGGCAACGCCTGCAGTTATTGAAGACATGCAAAAAAAGTTCGATATTGCCAGTGAACATATTACCGTTACAGGCTTCTACCGCTCTAATCTGGATATTTCGGTGATCCCGTGTGAGGAAACAAAGAAACAAGAACAGCTCAGTGAGATCATCGCCTCTTCACCTAAGCTTCCGACCATCGTATACGTGACGCAGCAGCAAACAGCAGAACAAGTAGCAAAGTCATTAATCCATATTGGCATTAACGCTCACGCATACCACGCTGGCATGAAAAGCGACGTTCGTGAACAAATCCAACAGCAGTTCATGGATGGCCAAATTGACAGTATTGTTGCAACGATTGCATTTGGTATGGGAGTCGATAAATCTGATATTCGCCGCGTCATTCACTTCGACTTACCCAAATCAATCGAGAACTACGCACAAGAGATTGGACGTGCAGGCAGGGACGGGCAACGCTCTGAGTGTATTCTGCTAGGCAATACGTCCGGCTTAACGGTGTTGGAGAATTTTGTCTATGGTGACACACCAGAATTTACGTCAATTAACTATGTAGTCGAGCAAGCGAAAGAACATGCTCCACAATGGGAGGTAGTGCCACTGCGTTTGTCGCGTGAAAGTAATATCCGCCAATTGCCACTCAAAACCTTGTTGGTTTATTTGGAGCTACATAACGTCATTGAAGCAAAGTACAGTTACTTTGCGGAATATCGGTTTAAGTTTTTGCACGATCAGCAATTTATTGTGAATCAATTTCAAGGCGAGCGACGTCAATTTGTGGAGGCTATTTTTTCCTGCTCACAAAAAGCCAAAGTGTGGTGCCAAGTTGATCTAGAAGCGCTATGGATGAACTATCAATCGGAACGCAGCCGAGTTGTCGCAGCGCTCGACTATTTTCACCAGAACGGCTGGATAGAACTAGAGAGCAAACAACTGACGGACGTGTACTCAGTTATGCCAACCAAACAGAGCTCGGATGTTTTAATCCAACAACTGTATGAACTGTTCCAATCCAAAGAAAGCAAAGATATCGAAAGAATCCACACCATGCTGCACTTGTTCCAGTCCGAGCACTGTTTGAGCTCACAATTGGCGAACTACTTTGCGGATCACGATGCACCAAAGCAATGTGGTCACTGCTCCGTGTGTCGTGGTCACGTCGCCACATTCACAGCACCAGAACCTGAAGATATTGAACAATCTCAAGTATCGATATGGGCGCGGGAGTTTATTCAGCTTTCCCCATCGGCCATCAGTAATGATGCCGTTGCTCGCTTCTTGTGCGGAATCAGCACTCCTTTGATTAGCCAGCTAAAAGCCTCAAAGCTAGCAGGTTATGGTGCAATGGCAAATGTAAGTTTTGAGCAGGTATTAACGCAGGTAGAAACGGTAAGGGCCTAAAAAAAGCTCAATTGACGCGTTTGGTCTTCGGGCTTGAGCATCACGTTCAAGCCTAAAAGGCGAATTTCCCGTCCATTTTGGCGTTTAAGAATATCTCTTAGCAAGATCTTGAAGTCCTCAAGCTCTAATTGCGGATGGATGTGCTCAATTGTTGTCAGTTGAAAGTCGGCAAATTTGACTTTAATACCTTGTTTAATAATCGACTTATCTGGGCTTGCACGCTCTAAACGTTTCTCGAGTTCAGGATAAAGTTTCTCCTCAATCACTTGCCAACATTCATCATAGGTTGCGATGTTCTGGCTGAATGTCCTTTCCACACCGACGGACTTTCTCTCGCGCTCAACAACGACTTCTCGATTATCAATTCCATGGCTTCGCTGCCATAAGGAGGCACCCTGACGACCAAACTGCCTCAACAACTCTCGATAGTCACTGTTTTTAATGTCCTCACATCGATAAAAACCGGCTTGGTGGAGCTTCTCAAGACTCACCTTCCCCACACCAGGAATGTTCTCTAGCGGAAGACTATCGATAACCTCTTGGACTTTCTCTGGCGGAATCACAAACTGACCGTTGGGCTTGTTCATGTCTGACGCGACCTTGGCAAGAAACTTTATCGGAGCAATGCCCGCCGATGCCGTCAACCCAAGTTCACTCCAGATATCGCGGCGAATTGACTCTGCGATCAACGTAGCGGAGCCACGGCAAGCTGTCGAGTCCGTGACATCGAGGTATGCTTCATCCAATGAGAGAGGTTCAATGATAGGCGTATAACGCTCAAAAATAGCACGAATCTGCTGAGAGACTTGCTTATATACATGCATTCTACCGGGCACAACCAACAAATGAGGACAGAGTTGCAGCGCGCGCGCCGTTGACATTGCACTGCGAACACCATATTTACGCGCATCATAATTACAGGTGCTAATCACTCCACGCTGCTTTTCATGTCCGCCAACAGCGAGTGCAATGCCACGGTAACTGGGGTTATCTCTCATCTCTACGGCAGCATACGTAAACTATCGACATGAATAATTTTTCTAATTCGATCTGACATAGCCATCAAAGCACTGTTCAAAAAAACAGTATAAATCAAATCTACCTGAAGAGAAATGGGCGTGTTTAAGCGAACGTCAATCTCGAAGCATTACGTCCAATTGATCGACTAATTCGGCCCAATCTGCATCTTCTTCGATGGCTTGTTTTAGAAAGTTCGCCTGTGACATCGTCCAAAAGCTAGCTTCATGTAAAGGCGCAGAATCTCTTTTGTGTCGATGTTGATTAATAAAATCTTTCATTTCTTGAGGAGAGCTACCGAGGCCCAGTTGTTGAAATAGCTCAGCCATACCATGTTGATGCATTTCCATACTACTTTCTCCCTACGTTAGCTAAACATAATTATATAACTAAGACAGGAATAATGATGTGATGTTAACGGATGCGTGTCAAACATTTGAGTAGTTGTTCTACTTTTGGTTGACATGTGTTTTTTGATGGCGATAAGTTTAATTTTAGTTATCATTGATTTTAAACAATTAATTTTGGGGACTGCGCTTGAGTAATAAGATTCTGGTTGTTGAAGATAGTCGTGCATTTAAAAACTTTCTTTGCCAAACAATAAGCCAAGCTGGTTATGAGGTCATCGCAGCGGAAAGCTACGCGGAGGCAAAGAACTTGTTATCTTCAGCACAGGACCTCTTCTGTGCGGTTTTAGACTATTGTTTACCGGATGCTCAAGATGGCGAGATTATTGACCTCGTTTTGGAACATGGTCATCGTGTCATTGTTTTAACGGCTCGATTTCAAGAAGACACTCGCGAAAAGATGCTTGCAAAAGGTGTCCTCGACTATATTTTGAAAGACAGCATGGCGTCCGTTTCCTATCTATTACCACTCCTCAAGCGACTAACCAACAATCAACAACACAAATGTTTAGTCGTTGATGATTCACACACCGTAAGAAGACACATTGCCCAACTTTTGGAGCATCAATATATTCAGACGTTGGAAGCTGACAATGGGCAAAAAGCCCTAGAGCTTGTCGAGCAAAATCCAGATATCACTCTCGTTTTAACCGACCATGATATGCCCGTTAAAGATGGCATTACTATGGTGCGTGAATTACGTCGGAAGTGGGATAAAAATCAATTAGCCATTCTCGGCTTGTCGGGTAGTAACTCTAAGACCATGACGGCTAGGTTTCTAAAAGCAGGGGCCAATGACTTTTTATACAAGCCATTTAATCAAGAAGAATTTTTTTGCCGTATTCACCAACTGTTAGATATCAAAGACGCAACATCTGAACTGTTTAAAATGGCAAATCAAGATGCGCTAACGGGCTTATGGAACCGCCGCTTTCTGTTTGAGCAACCCCATGTAGAAAACGCTCAAAGAAACATCGCGATGCTTGATATCGATTTCTTTAAGCAAGTAAATGATACACACGGACATGAGGGCGGCGATGCAGTGTTAGTCATGATAGCGAATATTCTAAAAATCTATTTTCCAAATGATATTGTCGCTAGGCTTGGTGGCGAGGAGTTTTGTATTCAAGCCAGTGGCGACTATGACGGCTTTCTAACACGCTTAGAACAAATGAGACAGCGCATAGAAAAAACGCCAATAACTTATTTGGACAAAAACATTCTTGTGACCGCGAGTATTGGTGTAAGCAACATCGAGGGGGAGCTGGAACAACAAATAAAAGTGGCGGATGAGCGACTTTACATGGCCAAAGAGAACGGACGTAACCAAATCATTTCTTCGTCCTAATGACTATCAGTGTGGTCTTGCTCTGTAACATGAGAGAAAGAAACAACAAAACACGGTATTGGGCTCTTTCTCGGACATCTGAGCTTTGGTTAGCTGCCTAAAAATAAAGCTCAGCAGAACGCTGAGCTTTATCACTTTCTTAGTACGATTAACCAATACTAAGCAATTCTATCTTTTTCCCACGCCGCCAATTTCTCAGCACGCGCAGCCTCGCGCGCTTCACGTTTTTTACGCGCATCGCAGGGTTCTGGACAATTACACACTTTTTCGATGCCAACTGCCCCTAAGCCACCACAGCTACCTTTCACGACTTTCTTTTGGAAAATGTATCCGACAGCCATTGCAGTGATTACCGCGACAAACACAGCAAAGGTAATTAGAAATGTATTCATAAAAACATGCTCACTTCTGTTGTTATTTCTTCATGAATGGCTTGTATGCTTCCGAAGCCAACTCTTTAAAACCATCTTCCGTTTTCACAATCATGAAAACAGGAATATTATTTTCGTTCGCAATTGCCATGCCTTTGTCTTCACCTAGCACCATAAGACCAGTTGCAAGACCATCAGCAGTCATCGACGATTTATCTAATACCGTTACAGACACCACTTTATGATGAATTGGTTTGCCTGTTCGTGGATTAATAATATGAGAGTATCTCACACCATTACTCTCAAAGTAATTACGATAGTCACCACTTGTTGCAATTGCCATGTCGCCTGGTTCAATAATTTCTTGAATTGAACGTTCATCAACGGTCGGTTTTTCAATTGCGATACGCCAAGGCACACCTTCACGATTGACACCTTTGAGACGCATTTCACCGCCAACTTCGACCATAAAGTTCTGTACCCCTTCAGATTGAAGGTAGTCAGCAACCACGTCAACCCCCCAACCTTTCGCAATCGTCGATAGGTCGACGTACAAGTTAGGAAGATCTTTGGACAGTGTATTACCATCAACAGATAGGTGGTGAATACCGGTATTTGCTTTGCGAGCAGCGAGTTCTTCATCGGTTGGAACTACATCTGGACGAGCTTCTGGACCAAACCCCCACAGGTTAACTAGAGGGCCGACCGTCACATCCAATGCACCTAAAGTAAGACCGTTAAGGCGAATTGCTTCTTTCACTACCGTCGCAGTTTGTGTCGAAACTGTAAATGGCTCGCTCGTTTGATGCTGATTAAAACGACTTAACTCTGAGTCGTCACGATAGGTCGACATTTGGTCATTAACCTCTTCCAATAAGCGATCAATTTCTGTCTGCATCGCTTTTGGCGTTGGAATACCATCTTGCTCGATATACTTGATGTTGTAAGAAGTCCCCATGGTAGGGCCACTTAAATGAATTTGATCTGCAGGCTGCTCACAGCCAGCCAAAATCAATAGAGAAGCGAATGCAACAAGCCACTTTTTCACTTGTTAACTCCCAATGTTGTTGAATTGATATGGGAAATAGGACCAATCCTTTCAATCCGATTACCTATATCAACTGTTGAGTATCAGTTTTATGTCTATAAAAAATAATGGCTAGCTCTCTTGGAGAGCTAGCCATAGATTCAATCACTTGGAGGAATTAACCACCGAAGTCATCTAGTAGGATGTTTTCATCCTCTACACCTAGATCTTTTAGCATGCCGATTACAGCAGCGTTCATCATAGGTGGACCACACATGTAGTATTCACAGTCTTCTGGCGCTTCGTGATCACGTAGGTAGTTCTCGTAAAGAACGTTGTGAATAAAGCCAGTGTAACCATCCCAGTTATCTTCTGGAAGTGGATCAGACAGTGCACAGTGCCATACGAAGTTGTCATTCTCAGCTTGTAGCATATCGAAGTCTTCTACGTAGAACATTTCACGCTTAGAACGTGCGCCGTACCAGAAAGACATCTTACGCTTAGAGTGCAGACGCTTAAGTTGGTCGAAGATGTGTGAGCGCATTGGAGCCATACCAGCACCACCACCAACGAATACCATTTCTGCATCTGTATCTTTCGCAAAGAACTCACCAAATGGACCAGAAATAGTACACTTGTCGCCTTCTTTTAGAGACCAGATGTACGAAGACATGATGCCTGGTGGTACGTCTGGGTTGTTCGGCGGCGGAGTTGCGATACGAACGTTAAGCATGATGATACCGTGCTCTTCTGGGTAGTTAGCCATAGAGTATGCACGAATGGTCTCTTCATTAACTTTAGACTCGTAACGGAAAAGGTTGAACTTCTCCCAGTCTTCACGGTATTCCTCAGGAATATCGTAGTCTGCGTATTTCACGTGGTGAGCAGGAGCTTCAATCTGGATGTAACCACCAGCACGGAAAGGTACTGATTCGCCATCTGGAATTTGTAGCTTAAGCTCTTTGATGAATGTCGCTTTGTTATCGTTAGAGATAACAGTACATTCCCACTTCTTAACGCCGAAGATTTCTTCAGGAAGCTCGATATCCATGTCAGTTTTCATTGCAACCTGACACGCTAGACGCTCACCTTCACGCGCTTCACCTTTAGTAATATGGTCAAGCTCGGTTGGTAGGATGTCGCCACCACCTGATTTAACTTTTACGCGACACTGACCACATGAGCCACCGCCACCACAAGCAGAAGATACGAATACGCCAGCACCTGCTAGAGCACTCAGTAGCTTACCACCTGGTTGTGTAACGATCGCCAGAGAAGGGTCATCGTTCACAGAAATTGTAATGTCACCTGTTGGTACAAGCTTAGACTTAGCGAAAAGAATCACTAGTACTAGTGCAAGTACGATCAGAGTAAACATCACTACACCAAGAATAATGTCCATTGACTATTCCTTAATTGTTGCGGTTTACCCGACTTACAGTTGAACACCAGAGAAAGACATAAAGCCTAACGCCATAAGACCTACAGTGATAAATGTGATACCAAGACCACGTAGACCTGGAGGTACGTCAGAGTACTTCATCTTCTCACGGATACCTGCAAGAGCAACGATTGCTAGCATCCAGCCCACACCAGAGCCGAAACCGTAAACGATCGATTCAGCAAAGTTGTAGTCACGTTGTACCATGAAAGATACACCACCGAAGATTGCACAGTTTACTGTGATCAGCGGTAGGAAGATGCCTAGCGCGTTGTACAAAGGTGGGAAGAAACGGTCTAGGACCATCTCTAGAATCTGTACAAGTGCTGCAATTACACCGATAAAGGTGATGAAGTTTAGGAAGCTAAGGTCCACGCCCTCAACTAACGCGTTCTCTCTCAGAACTAGGTTGTATACCAGGTTATTCACAGGAACAGCGATAGTCAGTACTACCACAACTGCAACACCTAGGCCGAAAGAGGTCTTAACCTTCTTAGATACGGCAAGGAAAGTACACATACCTAGGAAGAAAGACAGAGCCATGTTTTCGATGAAAATCGATTTAACTAACAGACTAATGTAATGTTCCATGACGTCCTTACTCCTTCGCTTCTACTTGTTCTGGTTTCAGAATACGGATTACCCAGATAAGGAAGCCGATTAGGAAGAATGCTGATGGTGCTAGTAGCATTAGGCCGTTAGGCTGGTACCAACCACCGTTGCTCACTAGAGGTAGAACTTCTAGACCAAATAGTTTGCCTGAGCCAAATAGCTCACGGAAGAAACCTACAGTGATAAGAACGAAGCCGTAACCTAGACCATTACCAATACCGTCAATAAGAGATGGTACTGGCGCAGACTTCATTGCGAATGCTTCAGCACGACCCATTACGATACAGTTAGTGATAATCAGACCAACGAATACAGATAGCTGTTTAGAGATATCGTATAGGTAAGCTTTTAGCACTTGGTCTACCACGATTACTAACGATGCGATGATTGCCATCTGAACGATGATACGCACACTGTTAGGAATGTGGTTACGGATCAATGAAACAGAGAAGTTAGACAACGCAGTTACAAATGTTACCGCTAGTGTCATTACAAAAGCTGTTTCTAGTTTAGTTGTTACTGCAAGAGCAGAACATACACCAAGAACTTGTAGCGCGATTGGGTTGTTATCCAATACTGGCGCTAGAATGCTCTTTTTAACGTTTTGTGCACTAGACATTAGTTAAGTTCTCCGTCACGAACTTTTGCTAGGAAAGGACCAAAGCCCATATCACCTAACCAGAAGTCAAATGTGTGTTGAACACCATTACTAGTGAGCGTCGCTCCTGATAAGCCATCAACACCGTGCTCAGAACCTTGCGGTGCGCCGCCTTTCACGACCTTAATCGCTGGCTGGTGATCTTCATTGTACAATTTCTTGCCAATGAATTGATCGCGCCATGAAGGGTTCTCTACTTCACCACCAAGTCCAGGAGTTTCACCTTGCTCGTAGTAAGTAATAGCAGACACAGTGTTACCATCAGTTTCAACGGCTACAAAGGCATACATCATCGACCATAGTCCTTTACCGTGCATAGGCAGGATAACTTTTTGGACTTCATCTTGATCTTTTACAAGGTACACCACTGCTGTATTCGCGCGACGACGGATATCAGCTACGTCTTCTTCTGGTGTCAATGCGATTGAACGTTCTGCATCTTTTGATGCTTCACGTTGATCGTACGTAGATGCATTACCCTCAGTAAAGTTACCTGTTTCAAGGTCTACTAGACGAGGTTCGATGTACTCAGCAAATAGCTCTGGTACTTTCTTACCGTTTGCGTCAATGCCTGCAACTTCAACGATCTTTGATTGCTTATCTAGGACAGCGTTAGCTTTTTGCTTATCACGCAGACCTACTGCTGCTGTTGATACGATGATTGAACAAACAAGGCTCAACCCGATAACAACACCCAGCGTCTTTTTAATGCTGTCGTTATTACTTGCCATAGCGTGCTAGTCTCCGCTTGATGTTCTTCTCAATCACTACATGGTCGAACAGAGGTGCGAATAGGTTCGCGAATAGAATCGCCAGCATCATACCTTCTGGGTACGCTGGGTTAACTACACGGATCATCACACACATTGCACCAATCAGGATGCCGTACCACCATTTACCTTTGCTAGTAAATGACGCTGATACTGGGTCCGTTGCCATGAAGAACATACCGAATGCAAAACCACCTAGAACTAGGTGCCAGTGCCATGGCATATTAAACATTGGATTAGTGTCAGAACCGATCACGTTAAACAGAGTCGATACTGCGATCATACCGATCATCACACCCGCAATGATGCGCCATGAAGCGATTCGCATGTAAACGATCATCGCTGCACCGATCATTAGAGCTAGAGTCGATACTTCACCAATAGAGCCAGGGATGTTACCGATGAACGCGTCCATCCAAGTGATAGGAGCGCCAGTTACTGTGTTAACTAGAGCACCGTTACCACCTTGAGCCCATTGGCTAAGAGCAGTTGCACCAGAGAAGCCGTCAGCTGCAGTCCATACTACGTCACCCGAAATTTGTGCTGGGTAAGCGAAGAATAGAAATGCACGACCTGCAAGTGCAGGGTTAAGGAAGTTACGACCTGTACCACCGAAGATCTCTTTTGCTACAACAACACCAAATGTGATACCTAGTGCCGCTTGCCATAGAGGTAGCGTTGGTGGAACGATAAGTGCGAATAAGATAGAAGTTACAAAGAAACCTTCGTTAACTTCGTGTTTACGCACCATACAGAACAACACTTCCCAGAAGCCACCAACAATAAATACTGTTGCGTAGATTGGCAGGAAGTAAGTCGCACCTAGTAGCATCTTACTGCCAACACCCGCTTCCGCACCGATAGTGCCGCCAAGCATTTCTGTTAGCCAGTAGTGCCAGTTACCTGCGATAACTGTCGCTAGTTGGTCACCAGCGTACATGTGGTTAAGTGCTGCAATAGCTTGGCCACCTGCGTTGTACATACCCCAGAACATTGCTGGGAATACCGCAAACCAAACCATGATCATGATACGTTTTAGGTCAACGCTATCACGAACGTGCGAGCTTTTATTTGTTACGATACCTGGGGTGTAAAAAACTGTTGCTACAGCTTCGTACAGGGCAAACCATTTTTCGTGTTTGCCACCAGGCTCAAAATGATGCTCGATGTCTTCAAGAAACTTTTTAAGAGCCATGAAAATTACCCTTCCTTCTCGATAGTATCTAGGCATTCACGAAGTAACGTACCGTACTCGTACTTACCTGGACATACAAAGGTACACAATGCTAGATCTTCTTCATCCAGTTCAAGCGCACCCAGTGCTTGAGCACTGTCTGTGTCGCCGGCACATAGATCACGAAGCAGCAAAGTAGGCTCCATATCTAGAGGCATTACGCGTTCGTAGTTGCCAATTGGAACCATTGAACGATCACTACCATTGGTCGTCGTTGTCATATTGAACAACTGACCTTTGAATACGTGACCAAGGAAAGAGCGAGTTACCGAGAACTTATTCTTACCAGGCATTGCCCAGCCAAATAGTTCTTTTTCACGGCCTTCACGTAATACAGAAACCTGTTGATGGTAACGGCCAAGGTATGCGTGTGGACCAGTTGCATGTGTACCTGTTAGTACTGAACCAGAGATCACACGAACTTCGCCAGGCATCAGCTCGTTATCTGTTAGGTCATCTAAGCTTGCACCCATTACGGTACGAACTAGACGAGGGTTATTCACAACTGGGCCAGCTAGAGACACAACACGATCTGTGCATAGCTCACCAGTTAGGAACAGCTTACCGAACGCGATAACGTCTTGGTAGTTGATGCTCCATGCCACATTCTCTGCATTTACTGGGTATAGGAAATGCATGTGGGTGCCAGCAAGACCTGCTGGGTGAGGGCCATCGAAGACGTGTTCTTCTACGTTAGACTGTGAAGAGCGTGGCAAGCTAGTGCCAGATTTACATACGTAAACCTTGCCTTCTGTCAGGGCTGAAAGAATGTCTAGACCAGCAATGAATGCTTCTTGTTGCTCATTAATGATCAACTCAGGCTTAGCTGCTAGTGGATTAGTATCCATTGCAGTTACGAAAATAGCCTTAGTAGAAGACTCGATTGCAGGAACCTTGCTAAACGGACGAGTACGTAAAGCGGTCCATAAGCCAGAGTCAACCAACTGAGTCTTGATCACTTCACGATCTAGACCTGAAAGTTGAGCGGCTTCGAACTTATCAAATGTCACCTGCTCTTCACCTGCCACTTCAATCACTACAGATTGAAGGACACGTTTAGCGCCACGGTTAACTTCGATCACTTTACCGGCTGCTGGTGCAGTAAATTTCACGCCTGGGTTCTTTTTATCTTCAAAAAGAACTTGCGCTTTTTTCACTTCATCACCAACGCGGACATGCATGGTAGGTCGCATGCCAACGTACTCTTCGCCAAGCAAGGCGACTTTTTTGATGGTCTTACCATCATTAATCACCTGGGATGGAGTTCCTGCGATAGGAAGATCCAAGCCCTTCTTTATTGTAATCATACGCACTTGCACTACTTTTATCGGGAAAAAGATTCTTTTGATTGCGTAACTTTTAGACACGACATCAGTGTCCGGTTTTGATGTTGTTTTAAACATCAAAATCGCAACATCCTATTAAAAATCTCGTCACAAGGAATACGCGAGATTTATCAGGTGCCGTAGTCTAGCATTTTTTAGGAACTTGATGCCATGATCAATCATTAGAATAGAGGGGTTATTTCGGTAGAATCAGGTCTAAAAGGTCAAAGAATAGTCATAACTTTGACCCATCGCACAAATGCCATATTCCATACATATCTTATGGAAAAGTGATATTCATCGCCTGAAATATTCTGCAATTTCCATTCATTTGTTGAAACACTGTTAACACATTTTTTAACCAGAATTTGTGCCACGTTAACGTCCCTAAAGAATGTAAAACGAAAAAAGATGGCCTTAAGCCACCTTTCTCTGCACCTTTATATCTTGCGTTTTTAGTGACCGCCACCCATACACATCGGGCTATCAGGGGCGCCATCTTGTTCACGCTTCCACTCTTCATCAGTGTATGTATGAATAGCTAATGCATGAATGTGGTTATCCAGTTCATCTGCCAAAATTTGATGAACTTGACGATGGCGCCCAATCAAACGCTGTCCCGCGAACGAATCACTCACAACAATCACTTTGAAATGACTCTCTGAGCCTGGTGGCACATTATGCATGTAGCTCTCATTAATGACTTTGAGATAGCTGGGTTGCAGCTCACTGTGTAGTTTCTTCTCTATGATTTCTTGGATCATATTCGTTCCTCATTGATGCGAATTCCATAAGTATATACCTAAGTAAAGCAGACATGCATCACTCAAACGTCACTCTCATTATTGACGCACTTTGTAGACATATTGTCTCAAGGCGCTCGACTCCATGAACATGCCTAGAGAGCAGCCATCACTGAACTCGTAAAATTTGACAGCTTTTTGTATCTCGACACGTCATCATTTGCGACAATAACACTTAATTTCTAAATCAACTTACATTTAGCTATGAAAACCGAACTGAACCTTCACGAGCGAAGCTTAACACTTCATCGTTTCCCAAAACGTAGTAACGAAACGCTACAAGCGTGGGATGCCGGTGATGAGTATCTTATTAATCATGTTGAAGAGCTTGCTTTGCCAGACAATCAAAACATCCTCGTGATTAATGACAGCTTTGGTGCCCTCTCCTGCTGGTTTTCGGAAAAGCACCATGTAACGCTAATGAGTGATTCATTCATCTCACATAAAGGTGCACAGCAAAATCTCGAGCAAAACCAGTGCAATAAAGTAGCGTTTGCCACCACGATGGACCTCGTTCCTGCCAATATTGATCTCGTCTTGCTGCAACTGCCCAAAAGTAACCGCCATCTAGTGTGGATACTAAGCCAATTAAGAAAGGCGCTACCGGCTTCCTGCCCCGTCATTGCAGTCAATAAAGCGAAAGACATTCATACTTCGACGCTAAAACTGTTTGAAAAATACTTAGGCGAAACAAAAACATCTTTGGCCTGGAAAAAGCACAGATTGGTGTTTTCTCAAGCAACAGTTGAGCCTCCGATTGAAGTAATGCCTTTCACGACTTGGCGCGTTGATGGCGAAGATATCGAACTCAAGAACATGCCAAATGTCTATTCAGGAGAAAGTTTAGATTTAGGTGCACGCTTTATGCTGCAGCACCTGCCTCAAGACCCTTCGATAGACAATGTCATCGATCTTGGCTGCGGCAATGGTGTTCTGTCTGTTAAATTTGGTCAGTTGAATCCAAATGCTCGGCTAACATGTGTTGATGAAAGTTTTATGGCGCTTGAATCAGCAAAACAGAACCTACGCGACAACCTTGGTGAAAATAGAGACATACAGTGCATAGCGAACAATTGCTTGGACGGTTTTAAACACAGCAGCAGCTCTATGGTTATGTGTAATCCACCGTTTCATCAACAACAGGCAATCACCGATCATATTGCTTGGCAAATGTTCTGCGATGCTAAACAAGTATTAAGTGAAAATGGCCGTTTACTGGTTATCGGAAATCGTCACCTCGGGTACGACGCAAAACTCAAACGTCTGTTTGGCGATAAAAATGTGAAACTTATCGCTTCCAACAATAAGTTTGTGATTTTACAGGCTACAAAAAATCCTGCTAAATTAAGCGCAAAATAAGCTTTAGCAAAATAGTTAAAAGGAATAATAAAATGAGAAAATTGGTACTTGCGGCTTCGGTTGCGTTGCTTGCTGCGTGTTCAGCCCCTCAACAACCTCAGCTGAACCTGATGCCAGAAAGCACATTGAGCACCAATCCAATTGTTCAAGGCAAGACTTACAGTTTGACCAGCAAAGATGTACGTGCAGCGCAGTACGTGGCGTTGGTGGATAACGGCCGTTCGAACATTCTTCCTCTTCATGCTAAACAGAATTTACGTATTGCGTTAGAAGAAGCATTAGAGAAGCAATTCTCATCTCAAGGTTTCCATGCGGATCTAAACAGCAACAACGCGATTGAATTGAGCGTTCAAGAAGCGTTGGTCAACGTGAAGCATTCGGTGATGGAAAATGAGATGGATGCTAAAGTTGTGCTGGAAATCACAGCAGAGACACCTGAGGGCAAGCTAGTCAAAACTTATACAGGTACAGCAAAGCGATCTGGCACATTGAGTGCTTCTGATGCCGATATTGAAGAGACATTGAATGATGTGGTGACATTGACGCTTAAAGAGATTGCCAATGACCCTGAGCTTCGTCAATACATGCAGGAGCGTTTCTAATGTTACGCAAAGCGATTCTGTCTTTAGCATTACTCAGCTGCAGCGTTTGGGCTGGACCAAAAGTAGCGTTTGAAACGACACTTGGCTCATTTACGGTTGAGTTAAACGAAGAGAAAGCACCTATCACTGTCGCTAATTTTCTGAAATATGTAGAAGATGGGAGCTACGAAGGTACTATTTTTCATCGTATTATCCCAGGCTTCATGGCACAAGGTGGCGGCTTTAACCAAGATATGCAGATGGTGAAAACATACGCGCCAATCAAAAACGAAGGAAATAATGGTCTAAACAATAACCGTGCTACCATCGCCATGGCACGAACCAATGCACCAAACTCTGCAACTCGTCAGTTTTTCGTCAACTTAGTCGACAATGACTTTCTCAACTATGGCGCTCGACCACCAGGTTATGCTGTATTTGGTGAGGTTACTGAGGGGTTCGACGTTATCCAGAAAATGGCTCAGCAGCCGACCACGACGGTAGGCCGAATGCGTGATGTACCAGAGACGCAAATCGTCATCACCAAAGCTACACTACTTAAATAGCCAAAACGATAAGCCCTTTGAATAATCGAAGGGCTTTCTCTTTCAACGGCTTCATTTTATTGGATTGATTTATGTCTTCATTACCTTCCATCACTTGGTTGGAAACGGTAAAAAGTTACCTCGATAAACGACTCATGTGGGTTTTCATGCTGGGCTGCTCTAGCGGCTTTCCGTGGGTTCTTATCGGCTCAAACATGTCAGGTTGGCTAAAAGATGCCGGCTTGACCCTCTCCGCAATTGGCTATTTTGGTAGCGTTTTTGCGGTCTATGCGATCAACTTTCTGTGGGCACCTCTGGTTGACCGCGTGAAGCTGCCAGTCCTCTTTAGACTGCTGGGGCAAAGACGTAGCTGGATTTTCTTTTGTCAAAGTATCGTACTCGTCGCTACCCTATTTATTGCCGGCGTAAATCCAGCGGAAAACTTGGTGTTTGCGTCACTACTCGCCTTGTGTATTGCAACGGCTTCAGCGACACAAGACATCGCAATTGATGCTTTTCGTATTGATACTTTCCCAAAATCAGAAGAATCTAAGCTGCCACAAGCTTCTGCAATGGCGGTCATTGGCTGGTGGACAGGTTATTCACTACCGGGTTATTTAGCGTTTGTTAATGCTGATAGCGTCGGTTGGAATGGCGTGTATTACGGGATGGCGGTGATAGTCGGCATTCTAATGGTCTTTACGATTTTAGTCGGAGAACCGAAGACTCAACGCGAACAACTTCAGTCTGCCGCTGAACAACGCCACAAAGAAGTGGTTGGTTCAAAAGTCGTAGCTTGGTTTACCGTGACTGTTGTAGAACCTTTCCTTGATTTCTTTAATCGCAATGGCGTCCGTGTCGCGATTACTCTGTTGCTGTTCGTTTTCCTATTTAAAATTGGCGAAGCGTTTTTGGGCAGGATGTCGATCGCGTTCTATAAAGATATTGGTTTTAGCAATGAACAGATTGGCTATTACTCCAAACTAATCGGTTGGGGAGCCACCATCTTCTTTACTTTTGTCGGAAGCATGTTCAACGTTAGGTTTGGTATTGTACGTGGATTAATGATCGGCGGTATTGCTATGTCTGCCAGTAACTTGATGTTTGCTTGGATTGCTTCGGTAGGCCCAAACGAGCACTTGTACTTAGCCACGATTATTGTCGATAACTTTACGACTGCTTTCTCAACTGTCGCTTTTGTTTCATTTTTGACGATTCTAACCGGGCAAGCATTTTCGGCAACTCAGTATGCGTTGCTTGCCTCTCTAGGAAACTTCGGACGGACGACTCTTGCTTCTTTCAGTGGCGAGCTAGTGGATTATCTTAATGATTGGAGCACATTCTTCGTGCTTACCGCTGTCATGGTCGTGCCAAGCTTGATTATGTTGTACTCGCTACGACATTACTTTGATGCTCTATTGGAAAAAGCACGTCACAAACATTAACGAAACATATAAAAAACCACCGAATTCGGTGGTTTTTGTTTTGCGAGATATAAGATAAGAGGTCTATGGGTATAACCCTTTACCAAACATATTAAATATACGTGCCACGCCTTGAGTAAAGATCATCGGCTCAGTCAATACGGTTAAACACAAGCAGTCTTCTCCGGTCTTAGTGTAAGGGCTGTGCTTCACTGATGCGTCTCTAATCATCAAATCGCCTTCTTCATATTGGCCATCCTCGTCACTAAATCCACCATGTAGGATCAATGTAGACTCCAGGCCTTTGTGCGTATGTTGAGGAATTTGCACATCTTCCCCGATGTACATTAAGCTGACACGAGCGTCTTCCCCTAGGTCAATCTGAGCACTGAAAACCTTGCCTCCGTAACTTCTCCATGACCCTACGAGGTCAGAGAAACGCGCTAGAGTTTTAGGAAGAGCGAAACTTTTTCCTGCCACATTAACAGCAGCAGAGTCACGGATCACGATGTTATCAGTCGCTGGCTCCGCATTGATGATGTCATTAAACATGTCGTCAAATTCAGAAACATACTCAGAAGGTATGTCACTTACGATGTTCGCTTGACTTGCTTCGACTTGGTTCACATAAGCTCGGCACTTGGTGCATGTTTCTAAATGGGTTGCGACCACAAGACCAGAAACTGCATCAATGCTTCCCGAAGCGTATGCTTCTAACAAGCTGTTATCTGGGTGTTTGTTCATAGTTGCTCCGTATGCATTGAATGCCTTAGCTTTTCTACTGCAAGCCTCAGCCTGGATTTTACGGTACCGAGGGGTATATCAAATAATTCCGCGACCTGTTGATGAGGTAACTCTTCAAGATATACCGCTTGTAAAACATCTCTCTGGTTTTTCGGTAATATATCTAAAAACTTAACCACCTGTTCTTTCAACATATCTTGTTCTGGTGAATAGTGATCAACAAGATCAGGTGGATAATACTCTGACGGCCAAATGTCATCAGAATGAATGTGTAATTCCTTACCTTTCTGTTTTCTCAGCAGATCAAAACAAAGGTTTCGGATTATGGTATATATCCAAGTCGATAACGCGCTCTTTTCACCATCATAGAGGTGCGCTTTCTGCCAAACTGTCGCCATGGTCTCTTGCACCATCTCCATAGCAACTTGCTCATTACCAACATGTTTGTAAGCGAATTGCTTCAGCTTGGGTGCGTAAAAACGGAATACAAAAGCGAACGCATCTTTGTCTCGATCCTTCACTTTATCCATGTAATCGTTCCAATCACTGCGCCCCAGTTTTTTCGGGCTATCACTCATCATAATCGGCCTTAATTTGTGGGAGGAGTCTCCTCCTCCCATTCGTCCTAATCGGTCACGTCATCGACCAACAAGTTGAAACCACCGTTGTTCCCATCATCAATGGCAACGACTTGGTACACAACACCGTTCATTACATTGACTGGTGCTGAGTCAACCGCAACAATACTTGGGTTACCAGCCACTGTTACCGTTACATAATATGTACCTTCAGCGACATATAATCCTTGTACGCTATTTTTATACGCAAAATTAGCAATAGTTGGATCACTTCCATCTATTCCTGCACTCGTAGTGAGGTAGATATCCACCATTTCCGCTATAGGATTAGCCGCCGCGTGTGTCACATTCAATGTCGCGCTAGTCGCCACAGCGCGTCTCATATCTTCAACAACCAGAGCTTCGATATCAATCGCTGGGCTGACAACACCGACTGCATAAACACTGTAATCCATTCCACCTGCAACCATTAACCCGTCAACATCTATTATCGGATTGGTTGTTGTGCCATCCACGTAAACGTCAATATCGTAATCGCCAGCAGCAAGATCCAAATAACCACGAATCTCTTTGAACGCTAAGTCGGCAAGAGGAGCGAAGGCCGCCCCGTTAACGTTGACATCGACGACTGGCGCTCCATCGACAAGGTGTCCGACTCTTACTTCAGCTTGTCTGCCCATATCTTCAATTATAGAAGAGCCCGAACCGTCCAACACCAAGAGTTTGACAGGTGACGTGCTATTCGAATCTCCTGTGCCGATAGCGGCAATCGTCAAGTTGGAGTTAGCCGCAAGAGATACTTTGCCCGAGTCAAAAGCAACGCTGTCTCCTACGGCAAGTCGAACTTGATACTCACCAGCTGGGATGTTCAATACGTCGGTAGAAGCTTTGTAAGCAAGGTTAGTTATTGGAGTCGCGCTAGCAAGAGCAACACCTGGCTCAGTGACATAAAGATCAACAGCAGGAACGCCTGAAGCTGCATGAACAACTTGAACATCTAGACTATTGGCATCAGCCATTGAATCGGCGCTGCGAGTCACAACTAAAGGCTCAACTGGGTTTGGCGAACCATCGGCATCGCCAACAACGAACACGTTATAATTGAGGTCGGAATCAAGATCTAGTTCTGTTTTAGGTACTACGGTCGCGGTTTCATTACCTGGGAGCTGTACATCGACCTGAATCGAATTCATCCCCTCTCGCAATTTAACGTAGCCAGATCCCACACCATAATCAACATTCGTTAATGATGGTTTATCGTTGATCCACACATTTGCAAGCGGCGCATCAGAAGAAGCGTGCACTGCTTGTAAATTGGAATACTCGATAGTGTCACTGTCGGAGCCACACGCCGCCAGTCCTAATGTCGCAACAATAGTTAGCGCAGCTTTATTAAATCCTTTCATATCCTTGCCTCTTTGTTAGTCGGGGCTTCTATGGCTTCTGTCAGAAATTGCAACGCAGGAATACAGTCCTCTGCGCCGACTAGCTGTTCGAACAGATTGCAGTCTAGGGGTAGTAACTCAAGCCAACGCTGAGTAACCCAAGCAGAGTCATCGTAAAAACGATGCTGGTAGAGGCTTCCAAGTTGAGGAAACTCTTCATAAACATGGGATAACTGCTGGCTTAAAAAGAAGAAATCTGGTGAGTTGTCTAGATGTTGCCAATTGTCTAACCATTCAACCTCTGCATGACGTAAGCCATCCGCATCTGCACGGACGCGTTTGACAACAAAGCGTTGCTCACCAGCAACTGTAATACCAAGAAGGCCATCACTGAGTGTTTCAAAATCAACGATCCTGACCAAAGTTCCGATAGATGAAACGTTACCCACGTCTTTAGGGTCACCTTCACTTCCTACTAGGCAAACTCCAAAGCCCACATTTTGTAGGCTGCATTCCTTTACCATTCGCTTATATCGTGGCTCAAAAATGCGCAGATTCATTTTACCTTCAGGGAGTACAACTGAAGTGAGTGGGAATAACATGACTTCTTTCATTCAAACGTCCTCTTTGATTCACGGATACATACGAATCCCTTATCACTCCGATCACTAACGATTTATGTTGGTTAATCGACTGGCTTAAAAAGTCATAAAATCGCTTACGCAAACGATCCAAATCACATATTTATTGCAATCAAATGCAACAAACAAAAAGTTCCGTAAATAAAGATAATTTCGTGACACAACTCACCAAAAACGTTCAATTTTGCACCCTTTATCACTTTCATTTGGGATTTTTATCGCTATTATTCCCGCCAATTGGAAAGCGCAGCATAGATTGCGTGTTCTGAATCATTACAAACATAGAGAGTCCCCTTATGCGTAAATCACTTTTAGCTCTTAGCCTTCTAGCGGCTACTTCAGCTCCAGTTATGGCGGCAGATTACTCTGACGGCGATATCCACAAAAACGATTACAAGTGGATGCAGTTCAACTACATGTACTCAATTGATGAAATGCCACGAGTTAAAGGCGCTGACGACAACGCTCACGATTACCTAGAAATGGAATTTGGCGGTCGCTCTGGTATTTTCGACCTATACGGTTACGTAGACGTATTTAACCTAGCGACTAAAGATAACCAAGATAAGTCAATTGAGAATGGCGCTCCTGACAAGATGTTCATGAAATTTGCACCACGTATGTCTCTAGATGCCGTAACTGGTAAAGACCTATCTTTCGGTCCAGTTCAAGAGCTATACATTGCATCTCTAATGGAATGGGGCGGTAACAACGGTGGTGTAAACAACCAGAAAATCGGTTTAGGTTCTGATGTAATGGTTCCTTGGTTAGGTAAAATCGGCCTAAACCTGTACAGCACTTACGATGGCAACAACAAAGGTTGGAACGGTTTCCAAATCTCGACTAACTGGTTCAAACCATTCTACTTCTTCGACAATGGTTCATTCATTTCTTACCAAGGTTACATTGATTACCAATTCGGTATGGATGATGATGCTGGTAACAAATTTGGTACTACCGCGTCAAACGGTGGTGCAATGTTCAACGGCATTTACTGGCACTCAGATCGCTTCGCGGTTGGTTACGGCCTGAAAGCATACAAAGAAGTATATGGCGTAAAAGACGGTCTACAAGTCGCTCCAGGTGTTGAGCTAGAATCGACTGGTGTAAGCCACTACCTAGCTGTAACTTACAAGTTCTAATTGAACCACTAAGTTTGCTCAAAAATGGCGCCTTTCGGCGCCATTTTTATTTGCTTTCCTTTTTTCCCTCATTATCCTTGCAGCAAACCTTTTTAATGAGAGCGTTTGGTGAATATCCTTATCCTCGGTCCAGGTGCGGTGGGCTCACTCTGGGCAACAAAATTTAAGCTTGCCGGGCACAATGTTTCATTGTGGGGAAGAAGTTCTGAAAGCCAACAATCACTTCAGTTGGATGACACACCCGCAATCGTATTCAGTAATCAAGATATTTCCTCCGTAAATAAAGCAGATCTCATTTTGATCACGGTAAAAGCTTGGCAAATGGAAGACGCCATTCAGCCTTTACTGCCTCATATCAACGCAGACACGATTATCATGCTGATGCACAATGGTATGGGTACCGCCTCTGGCGTGGAGAAGGCTCTGCCAAACAATCCTATCGTGCTCGCCACAACGACGCACGGCGCATACAAACCAGATAACCAACACGTACTGCATACCGGTCACGGAACAACGCAAGTGGGTGGTTATAATGACAAAGGAATGCAGTGCGCTTTTCTGCAAGATGTTATGCATCATGCTCTTCCAGAGGCCATTTGGAATCCACACATCCAATCTGCGTTATGGACTAAGTTAGCAATTAACTGCGCGATTAACCCGCTGACTGCGATTCAGCAGTGTAAGAATGGTGAGCTTGCGCAGCCCGAGTTTAAGATACAACTCGAAAGCATCACTCAAGAACTGGTTGAAGTAATGAGTAAAGAAGGTATTGCTATCGAGTTTCGCTCTCTTTTCGATACGGTAATGCAAGTGGTGAACGCCACAGCTGAGAACTATTCTTCAATGAGACAAGACGTATTCCATCAGCGTCGAACGGAAATTGATTTTATAACCGGATACTTGTTAAAGGCTGCCGAGAAACATCGCATCAATACGCCTGAGAATTTAAAACTTTACCAACGCATCAAACAAATAGAACAAAGCTGGACAGAACAATGAGTAAGAAAATCTTAGTGCCAATCGCTCCAGGCACCGAAGAAATGGAAGCCGTCACCGTTATCGACATGATGGTTCGCGCGGGTTATGACGTTACGGTAGCGAGTGCTGCTTTTGATGGCTCATTGACGATGAAAGCTTCTCGCGGAGTCACACTAACAGCCGATTGTAAACTGGTCGATATCGCTGATGATGAGTTTGACGCCATAGCGCTTTCTGGTGGTGTTGGTGGTGCAGAAATTTTTCGTGATAGTACGGTGATGATAGAAATCCTTAAGCAGCACATCTATGAGGGAAAATTGGTCGCAGCTATCTGCGCAGCACCGGCGTTGGTATTGCAACACCATGATCTTTTCCCACAATCACTGATGACCTGTCACCCGAGCTTTCAGTCACATATCCCGGAAGAGAAGTGGCGCAGCAAACGCGTGACCTTTGATATCAACCACAACCTGATCACTAGTCAAGGTCCGGGTACAGCTTTAGAGTTCGCGATGGAAGTAATCATTCAACTCTCAGGTAAAAAACACGCATGGTCAGTTGCTGAACCAATGATCCCTCTGCCTACTCTGCACTACCACAAGCTTGGTGAAGAATAATGTTTGACGTAAATGCTGTACGCGAGCAATTTCCTGCTCTAAACCAATCCGTCAACGATACGCCCTTAGTGTATTTAGATAGCGCAGCGACAACGCAAAAACCGCAATGTGTGATTGATGTCATCAGTCATTACTACAGTGCGCAAAATGCCAATGTTCACCGTGGCAGCCATAGTTTAACGGCTAATGCCACCAGCCAATTTGAAGCGGCACGAGAACGAGTGGCAAGCTTTATTGGTGCAAACAGCTCTAAGGAAATCATTTGGACACGGGGCGCAACCGAAGCACTGAACTTAATTTCTCAAACCTACGCCCGTAGCACGTTACAACCAGGTGATGAGATCTTAATTAGCGAGATGGAGCACCACGCCAACATCGTGCCCTGGCAAATCGTGGCAGAGCAAACGGGTGCTAAAGTCATTAAAGTTCCGATGACATCAGATTGTCAGTTCGACATCAGTGCATTTGAGGCGCTTCTGTCTGACCGCTGTAAAATTGTTGCTTGCGCACAAATAACCAACGTAACAGGCACACGCCAACCTATCGAAAAAATCACTGAACTGGCGCACAACGTTGGCGCGGTTGTTGTAGTTGATGGCGCGCAAGGCATCGTACATGAGCAACTTGATTTATCGACATCAGATATCGATTTCTACGTTTTCTCAGGTCACAAACTTTATGCACCAGCAGGCATTGGGGTTTTATACGGCAAGCTTGAACTTTTGGAAGCCATGCCACCATGGCACGGCGGCGGTAAAATGGTTGAACGCGTTTCTTTCGAAAAAACGACGTTTTCTGCACTTCCTGGAAAATTTGAAGCGGGCACACCAAACGTTGCGGGCGCGATTGCTCTAGCGAAAGCCATTGAGTGGTACCAAGGTTTTGACCATCATGAAGTAGAGACTCATCTCCATGCGCTTCAGGATAAGGCCTACCAAGCACTAAGCGCTTTGGATGACATTCATATTCTAGGCTATCAGCTGAATGCCTCTGTACTGACGTTCGTCATGGACGGCGTTCATCACCAAGACATGGCGACACTGCTCGATCAACAAGGCATTGCGGTACGAGCAGGACACCACTGCGCTCACCCATTGATGGATGCGCTAAACGTTAAAGGCACGGTACGCGTTTCTTTTGGTATTTATAACACGGCTGAAGATGTGGATAGACTCATCGCCGCCGTAGAAAAAGCCGTCGACATGCTATAACGCCAACGGTTTGATTTGGAGTAACCAACAAGGTTACTCCATCTACCTATCCAGAGTCGCCACGCTATTTCTGCCATTTCTTTTCGCAGCATAAAGCGCTTTATCTGCATGCGCATACAAACGTTTGGTGGTTTCATTTCTGCCTATTTCCACCACGCCTACACTCACCGTGACCGGAATTTCAATCTTTTCAAATTCGAACTGACAATTTTGAATGTGGGAACGTACTTCCTCTCCTACCTCTTTCGCCGCCGACAGAGAAGTTTCTGGCAAAATAATCGCAAACTCCTCCCCTCCGACTCTTGCAAAAATTTCGTCTTTGACGAGTAAGTGAGAAACCAAATCAGCTAAGGTCTCTAAGACATAATCCCCCGCATCATGACCACGTTTATCATTGATGACTTTAAAAAAGTCCAAATCAAACAATAACAACGCGGAGTGATAGTTCGGCTCTTGAGCTTTAATGACCTCTTCTGTGAGCTTTTCGAAAAAGACACGTCGATTGTAGATGTTGGTAAGAGCATCAATTTGGCTTTGATGGCGAAGAAGGGTTTCAACTCGGTGGCGATTGGAGATGTTGCGTGTAAGAATAAGGACAACGCGACGACCTCGGTATTTTATAGCGAGTGGGCAGATCTTGCCTTCGTAGTATAGGTCGCCTCTTGGCCCACTGTTAGCATCTATTCCCTGAATGCTGTCGGCGCACATCTTGTACTCGATCGTCACAATACTGTCTTGTTTCAGTGACCGATTTATCTGTTCGATAAACCAGTCGGCTTTATCTTTTTCAAGTACGCCGTGAAGTGTCTTACCTATCAAATTGCTTCCATCGTGATAGGCTTTTTTATCTGTTCCTCCAAAAACATCAATATAGATACCATCTTCACTCAGAATAAAAGTGGGGTCTGGCATTCCGGATAACACGTCTTGCGCATGTTCCAAGGTGAATTGCATATAGGGAGGTTCCTAGCGTTTGTACCTAAATATCCCAATCGCCTCCAAATGCGTGTCAGCATTGGGGAACAGGAGCGAATGAGGCATATGTCTACTATCTAATATAGACAAATTTTAAATACAATTGAGTTTATAAAAACCAAGTGGGCAATATAATGAACCAGGATCAATAGAATGGTTAATTAACGCTAAAATAGTCGACCATTTGCATATTTTTTATCCATATGCAAAAAATATCTCAACTCAGATACAAAAAACGCCAAACAGCTAGGCTATTCAGCGTTTTTTAAGAATTGGGAAAATGACTCGTTACACGGCGGTTTGCTTAATCTGCTCTACAATAGCTTTCAAGCCATTACCACGTGACGGGCTTAAATGGGAGACAAGCCCCAGCTGATCAAAATAAGCATCAATATCAAATGCTTGAATTTGATCGGCCGTTTTTCCGTCATAAGCCGCCATCACCAAGGCAATCAATCCACGGACGATACGCGCATCGGAGTCCGCACAAAAATGCCAAACGCCATCTTGCTCTTGGCTCACTAACCACACCAAGCTTTCACAACCCGAAACGGTAACTTGTTCTGATTTCAGCTCTTCTGGCATTTGTGGCAGCTTTTTACCCCACTGAATAACCTGACGGTAACGATCTTCCCAGCCTTTAAATTGCTGCATAGTCGCTACAATGTCTTCGCTGGTGATATCTGTACCAAATGGAGAAACGGGAAAATCTGTCATGATGCGCTCTTCTTCTAGTTTACTTCTTATATTTTGAAATCAACTTCTCAACGATTCGCGATACCGCGACAAAGCCAAACGTTGCAGTTACAACAGTCGCCGCACCAAAACCGCTAGCACAATCCATACGTTTTGGGCCTTCCGCTGTCGACTTCACACCACACACTGAACCGTCTGCTTGAGGATACTTCAGCTGCTCGGTTGAAAACACGCAATCAATACCAAACTTACGAGCCGGATTCTTAGGGAAGTTATGATGACGACGCAAAGTGTCTTTGATTTTCTTCGCTAGAGGATCTTGGATCGTTTTCGTTAAATCAGCGACCATGATCTGCGTTGGGTCAACCTGACCACCAGCGCCCCCCGTAGTGATCACTTTGATCTTGTTGCTGCGGCAATACGCCAACAAAGACGCCTTCGCTTTTACGCTGTCAATCGCATCTAGCACGTAATCAAACTCTTTGCTTAAGTACTCATGTTGATTGTCTGGCGTGATGAAATCATCAATCAGATTGACTTTACACTCTGGGTTGATCAATTTGACACGCTCGGCCATCACTTCAATTTTGCTTTGGCCAACGGTGCCCGTCATCGCATGAATTTGGCGGTTAATATTCGTGACACAAACATCATCCATATCAATCAGAGTCAACTCACCGATCCCCGTACGAGCCAGCGCTTCCACCGCCCATGAACCTACGCCACCAATACCAATCACACAAACGTGTGCAGCGCGAAGAATGTCTACTTCGCTGTTGCCATAAAGACGACGAGTGCCGCCAAAGCGTTGATTGTAGCTGTCAGATGCTGGGGTATCGAGTTCACGCATATTGAAGTCCAGATGATCGATAGAAAAACAAAGAGTGCGATTTATACGCACTCTTTGATGAAATGTCTAGATAAGAGGGGGTTCCTCTTTCTTGGATGGCTATTGTAGCTTTTCTGGCGGTAAAGCCCAAGGCGCTTGAGTTGGTGAGTTTTCCAGCCCAAGTTTCCACACTCGACCAAAATGCTTGTAATGCCCAGCTTCTGTCCCTGCTCTAGCACCAATGCCATGATACAGATCCAAATGGTTTTGTTTTACCGCACCACCTGTGTCCAACACGATCAGCATGCGCAGTTGGTGAGCACCGCTCCAAGTACCATCGGCATTCAACAACGGCACTTCCGCCAAGATTGGCGTGCCCATTGGTAAGATTGAACGATCGCCCGCGACAGCGGCCATTGGCAACAACGGAATACCAGCCGAGCCTGTTACAGGCGCTTCCGCTTTTGGTGCAAAGAAAACGTAAGAAGGATTTTGCTCCAACAACTCGCGCACTGTCGCATCGTCGTTGTCCATCACCCACTCTTTAATAGCTTTGAGGGACATTTTTTCACGCGGCACTTCACCACGTTCAATCAAAATGCGGCCAATGCTGACGTAAGCTTTGTTGTTTTTCCCTGCGTACGCAAAGTACTCCAACGTATCATCATCTTCAAAATGCACATAGCCACTGCCCTGCACTTCCATCATAAACGGGTCAATACGATTTGGCGCATAACCAAGCACTAAACCTTGACCATCTAATGCCCCGTTGTAGATCTCCGCGCGAGTCGGACAATCTGATGTGCAGTTCGGCTTACCGTAAACTGGGTACTTAAAAATGTCGTTTGGTGTATGACGAAGCTCCATCACGGGAGAAAAGTATCCGGTAAACAACACATTACCTTTTTTATCACCACCACCCAATTGCGCAGCTTGAATGCCAAACGCACTCAACGCGCTGGTGTCTCCGCTTTGCTGCGCCCACTCACTCAGTCTTTGGTAAAGTGGTTGGTAAATCTTCGCCATGGATGGTGACTTTATCACCACTTGCTCAGCTTGCTTGTTAAATTCAGTAAAATCGCGTGGTTTGTTAGACTCAACCACATCCACTTGATTGAGGATCTGAGGAAACTCACCATCAAGATATTGCTGAGCACGATCATTTTGTTGAGCACAGCCAAAGAGTAGGCTCAAAGAGATAATAGGAAGGAGTTTTTTTAACACGTGTCTTTTCCGTAAAAGAGAATAGCAAAAGGATGGCAAACAAATGCATACGGTGCAATTGAAAAGCAACGACAAAATGTTTCAACGCTAAGCCAATCCGTTTACTCGTTGTGAATTCATTCAGTTAATGCAACATGATAGCAGCGGAAGAATTACGGAATTGTCCGGATTATGTTTGAAAGTAAGATTTACTGATTGAGAGATGAAATTGTGATCATCCATGTGACTCACAGACGCAAGAGATCTCTGCTTAACAGACAAAGATAAAAACGACTATCTTACCGCAATCCTTGCACGCCCCTCTAAACGGAATACAGGTAGATAATGTGCATTGGCATTCAGCTTCATTTCTGCATGCTGCTTACCAACAAAATTGAAGTGCCGCTCATTTGAACCCACTCGATACGAAAACGAATCCCCATCGAATTCAAAACTGGTCGCCACTGTAGAACCATTTACGGTAACACCGCGCTCACTCAACACAAATTCTTCACGAGCATAAGGCGCAACATCTTGCTCAACCCAGCGACCATAAATTGTCGATTTGGGAATGGGCGGATTAATGGTTCGAGTAATCAAATCACTATACAGCATGCACACGACAACGGTTCCAACTATCGCTATAAGCATGAGAGAACGCTCTAGCCACTTACGAAGCATTGATTTAGATGACGTTTTTGACAGATTGGAAGCAGTGATCGCAGCATTCTTATTAACAGCAGAAGACATGAGGTTCACGTATTGAGGAAAGACGCACCCATTGTAACCTTCCCTTTTAACGGGACCAAGAACCTACCTCAATATGTTTGTGCTTTATTCCAAAATTTCGCCTTGCCACTCAATGAATAAAAAGGCATTATTTTAACATAATTAGACAAAAGGATGACTGTAGTGAAAATTCGTAGTACTGCTCTCGTAAAAGGATTCCGTCAATCAACACCTTATGTCAATGCTCACCGCGGAAAAACCATGGTGATCATGCTGGGCGGAGAAGCCGTCGCACACAAAAATTTTGGCAATATTATTAATGATATCGCACTCATGCACAGCCTCGGAATCAAAGTCGTGGTGGTGTATGGTGCACGTCCTCAAATTAATCAGCTGCTAGAAAAACAAGACCTCACTACGCCTTACCACAAAAATATCCGCATTACGGATGAATCGGCTTTATCTGTTGTTATGCAAGCTGCCGGACAACTTCAGCTTGCGATTACTGCGCGCCTATCAATGAGCCTCAACAATACTCCGATGGCAGGTACCCAGCTCAATGTCGTTAGCGGAAACTACATCATTGCCCAACCACTCGGCGTTGATGATGGTGTGGACTATTGCCATAGTGGACGTATTCGCCGCATTGACACCGACGCGATTAATCGCACTCTTGATCAAGGTTCAATTGTTCTGCTAGGTCCCATTGCTAGCTCTGTGACTGGCGAGTGCTTCAATTTATTATCGGAAGAAGTCGCCACCCAACTAGCGATAAAGCTGGGTGCGGATAAGCTGATTGGTTTTTGCTCCGAACAAGGTGTCATTGATGACAACGGCAATGCTGTCGCCGAGTTACTACCAATTGAGGCGGAGCATGTCATCAAAACGCTTTCTGAAAATACGTCTCCTGACCTAGATTACAACACTGGGACACTGCGCTTTCTTAAAGGCTCTATTGCCGCTTGCCGTGCCGGAGTACCTCGTAGCCACTTGATCAGTTATAAAGTAGATGGCGCCTTAATTCAGGAGTTGTTCTCTTTCGACGGTATCGGTACCCAAGTTGTTATGGCGAGTGCTGAACAAGTGAGGCAAGCTAATATTGACGATATTGGCGGTATCTTAGACCTCATTCGCCCTTTAGAAGAACAAGGTGTACTCGTTAGGCGCTCTCGAGAGCAGCTAGAGCAAGAGATAGGAAAATTTACCATCATCGAAAAAGACGGCTTGATTATTGGCTGTGCTGCCCTTTATCCATACCCAGAGGAACGTAAAGCTGAGATGGCTTGCGTAGCGATTCACCCTGACTATCGTGATGGAAACCGAGGTTTGTTACTGCTCAACTACATGAAACATCGTTCTAAATCCGAAACCATTGATCAGATTTTTGTCCTCACGACACACAGTTTGCATTGGTTTAGAGAGCAAGGTTTTTACGAAGTCAGTGTCGACTATTTGCCTGGAGCCAAACAAGGGTTATATAACTTCCAGCGTAAGTCCAAAATCTTAGCGTTAGATTTATAGCTTAACCTTAAATCAGGGAGCGAAACTTAACGTTCCACTATACCAACTAACCTCAAAGGGCAGGATTTAGTTCATTAACGCTCAACCCTGCACATCGAGCTTGTTTAGGAACGAGTTTGTTTAGGAGTAAGGCCACACATAACCCCTACTCCGGACTAGCGGGTCATCATGTAAACCCAACTTAGATATGCGCAAACCATTGCTTGATTTTTGTTCCAATTTTATCTTTTAAATATACATTTGGTTGGCTATACTCTGCTCGCTAGTGATTGGTTTTTAACCAATACGAATGGATCTAGGTGATGTAATGTAGCCTTCACCCTAAAATACTGGGCAATTGAAAAACTAGTTAGCTCCGTATTGCACACCAAGGACAGTTGTTAATCTGACTTTAAATAAGCCGAGACGAGCACTGTTATGAGAACAATCATTTGTAATTCGCTTCAAAGCTTCTGGGATATGGCTGACAATCAGTTTTTAGAAGGCCTAGACGTCCACTGTGTTTTCCCCGTAAATGACGCTATCCGAGATTTTATTCTTGCTTATCAACAGCAATACAAAATACGCAGCGTGTCTTTTACCAATGCGTTTGCAAAACATGCATAAAAGAAGACCGAGCCATAAGCTCGGTCTTCTTTTACGTACGTAATCAATTCAAAACAAAATCATAGCTAACAAAGATGCAAAAATAGTGACTACGATAAAGATTAAAATAGTCCAGTACACTAGCCCAATACTTATGAACCACTTTGGGCAAACTCTACGAATATCTGTTAGCTTTCTTTTTTTGGCCAACTTAGGAAATGCAACTGCGGCAACAAGAGCTAATCCATGTATTAAGGCCCCAAAGTGAAATCCAGAAACTAAAGCAAGCTCAATATCTGTATAGTGCTCACTAGTATACGCATAGTGCTTTACTTTTTGCGGCGTGATAACAATAAGCAAAATACCTACTATCAGGTACCAAAAAACTAACAAAGCACCTGCAACAAAAAATGTAATAAAAGAAACTTCTAATAACTGCAAACTTCACCGACCTTCTATTCCAGCTCTCAAGTAATAGACATCCAAACCACCATTGAGCCTAAAGTGATCATAGCTAGAAGCAATAAAACGCTTATAAATACGGCAAATTCCGATGAATAGACCGGAGCAAACTTGATGAATATCAGCAAAGCCCCTTCTCCTCGCTAAAGTTGGTAAAGCGACCGCCGCAACTAAGCCTACACCATGTACTAAAGCACCAAAGTGAAAACCCGAGACTAAAGCTAACTCTACTTCTGAATAATGTTTCGGATTAAAAGCAAACCGCTTCACCTTTAGTGGTATAAAAAATATAAAAATTGCTCCGATAATAACGAACCATAAAAACGTGCCTCCTCCGGCGATAAAGAAGGTTAGAAAAGACGAGTCGAGCAATCCCATATTCAGCTGCCTTTGATATGTGAATGAGAAAGGAGAAATATATCGCTAAGAAAGAGCCTTACTCAATAACAATCCATTTTGCATGAAAACGAAATGGCAAATATAAGACCCGCCACAAAGAACCATCTTCGAAAATGTCACAATCACAAGTAAAAATTAATTAGTAAGCCGCTTTACTAACCCACTCGCACGAGTCGTTTTCACCTTAATGCCTCGCTTCAGGACATTGAGTTCGGCATAAAGAGCTAAACGCTTTTTCGCGCGGGTAATGCCTGTGTAAATCAACTCACGGGTTAATATCGGGCTAAAGTCTGGTGGCAAAATCATCAGAGTGTAATCAAATTCACTGCCTTGCGATTTATGGATGGTCATAGCGTAAGCCGTTTCATGTTCAGGTACTCGGCTTGGCAAGACCGATTTCACACTGCCGTCAGGTAACTCAAAAAAGACTTTCAAACGCGGTTCTTCTTCACTGTCATCTCGCATGCAAATACCAATATCACCGTTATACAAACCTAAACCATGATCATTACGCGTAACCATGACGGGTCTGCCGTGATACCAAATTTCATCCTGAACTTGAATGAACTTGCGCGCCGCGAGCGCTTTCTCGATGCGTTGGTTTAGCCCAGCCACACCGAAGTCACCTTCACGGATCGCGCACAGCAATCGGCATTGGTTGAAGGTATCTAACACCGCTTTGGCTTTGTGCGTTAGCGACTCTAGCTCTCCGGTTTTAGGATCAGTTTCCTGTTGTCCAATGCGTTTGAGGTAACGACCGTATTCCTGCACCAACGTCTGCATCATTTGGTTGTAATGTTGACTACTTAGTGCGAAATGTTCGATATCGGAAAAGTCACGCGCCCAGACGTTATCTACGCTCGCAGCAGAACCTGAGTTAACCGCTTTTGCCAACTGACCAATGCCTGAGCGAGCGTCAAATCGGTAGCTCTTTTGCAGCATACATAAGCTATCGGCAATGCTGGAGGCACTGTTACCCGTATGGGCTAAAGTATCGAAGCCCGTCAGTTTTGCGATGGCTGACGCCTGCTCTTTGCCATAACCCAACGCATGGAACGAACAGATATCACCCAACACTGCCCCTGCTTCAACTGAGGCAAGTTGATCTTTATCACCTAGCAAAATCAGCCGCGCATGTTTCGGTAAGGCATCGACCACTTTGTACATCATTGGTAAATCAACCATCGACGCTTCGTCGATAACCAAAATATCCAAATGCAGTGGATTTTGCTTGTTGTGACGAAATTCTGCGCTATTAGGAATCGCGCCCAGCAACCTATGTAAGGTACTCGATTCAGTCGGAATTTTGGCTTTTAGCTCCGGAGAAACTGGCAGTTCTTGCACTGCTTTACCAATGGACTCGGTTAATCGCGCCGCCGCTTTCCCCGTTGGGGCCACCAGCTTGATGGTTAGATTTTTCTCGTGCGTCGCCTGTTCAATTAAAGCAGCAAGCAATTTGGTTACTGTCGTCGTTTTACCCGTACCTGGGCCACCAGAAATCACAGCAAATCGACGGGTTAACGCAACTGCCGCCGCGACTTTTTGCCAGTTCACGCAAGCCGAGAGTGGCACGAGTTCATCCAGTGTTTGTAAATCCTGAACCTTGCGCGCATTGCTAAGTACGGAATCAATGGCGTGCCAATCCAACGATTCGCTTGCGACCACATCAAGGTGGTCACACACCAGTTGCTGACGCAACACTTGGTTACTGTTTCCCGCTTCTACTGCTTTACCTAACGCGTTAAACAGAAAATGGTATTGGCGTGCAAACAAATGGTTGAGCAACTCGGATAATCGCGCAAACTCTTGTGGTTGCAAGTTAACTGCGGCGCCCAACTGATTGAGCTTTTCCGCCAGTGTCACTTCATAATGCCAATAGCGATGCAGATACAGACGCTCACCATCGAACATTAAAGGCAAGGCTTCTCCTTGCGCGCCGACCACGCTGGAATTTTGTAATACTTGAATCCAGTCTATGCCTTGCAACTGTGTGTTGAGCGCCAATGCCGACTCACCAAACAGCCCTAACTTACTGGCTAAATCCGCAGATTGCCCTTGTGCATCGAACAGAGACAGACAGATATGTCCTTTGCCGAGCTCACTACTGACAACACCAGCGATAAACGCCAATGCTTGGCTGTCCGACGATTCATCATGCGCTTGAGAATCAATAAAGCAGGCGAATTGGTAGTCGAGCTGACGAATAGCACCTTTGTGCGCCAAGCGTTCCAGCACTACCAATAGACTATCTTGGCCAGAATGAAGATTGCGATTTGTCGTCATTAAAGTAGCTCCATCTGCCCGGCTTGAGTTGAGCGCGTTTCAAGTGCTTGACCATCAATCAAACGATCCATCTCTTGTAAGAAGTCTAAGGTTGGTTTCGCGGCAAAAATGCCGTGGTCACTCTGCCCATCCATGCCGCGCAAGAACAAGTAATACACGCCACCGAAGTGCTGCTCATATTGATAATTCGCCAATCGGCTGCGTAGGAAACGATGCAGTGCTAACGCATAAATCTGGTACTGCAAATCGTAGCGGTGATCCGCCATCGCCGATTTCAGAGCCTCACCATGGTAGCTCGTCACATCGTCGCCAAGATGATTCGATTTCCAGTCAAGCACGTAGTATTTACCTTGATGTTCAAACACCAAGTCGATAAAACCTTTGAGCATGCCTTGCACGGTTTGGAAACCTAAATCCCCCGCTTTCGCCGACAACGGATCGTGACGTTGAATGACTCGGTTTAACGCCGGTGCAGACAAAACTTCAATCGGCAGCAAAAACTCCATCTCCACCAAACGTTGCGACGGTGCTTTTTGATTCAGCAGCAAAGATTTACCATCCAACGGCGTTGCGAGTACGGTATCAATCAATTGCTGTAAAATGGGCAACCACTCTTCATCGAGCTGTTCGCTTTCCATCAAGCCAAGGATGATTTGTGTATTCTCTTCCGTCGTGGCTGGCTGAGTAAATTCAATTTCCTCAAACAGGCTGTGCAGGAACGTACCCGGACGCGCACCACGAGGGAAGGTAAAAATCGAACGCTCTGGCTCCACCAAATCCGCTTCGTCTTGTTCTTCAGATGAGTCGATATCGAAACCTGTAATCTCAATCGTGGCATCATGCTCGGCGTGATGAGAGCCTTGCTTGACCAAGCCAGAGTAACTGGTGATGCGCCAGTTTCTGTCGATAGGGTTTTGCAGTTCTTTCGCACTAAGATCGTGTACTTCTTCTTGTGGCGCTACGTACTTCTCTTCGAGTTTCTGCGGCGGATCGGCCACGACGACACAATCAAGCTCGTCTTGTTGCTTTGTTAAACCTTGGTGCAAATCGTTAATGCCACCTTCTTGACCATTCTGAATCAAATAGCCAATCGCACTGCGGTGTACGCCAGTTGGCTCTTTGGTCGAACGACCATTGCGCAAAGGCGAGGCTCCAATAAAACACGCATACACAGCACGCGTTAGTGCCACGTATATCAAGCGTAAGTCTTCCGCCAAACGCTCTTTATCCGCTTGCTTCATGGACGCATCGTTGCCAGTGATATCCAGTACCGTGCGGTCATTGGCTGCATCGTAATATTTGGCTTCGCTGGCTTCTCGATAGCTGAACACAAACGGCAGAAATACGAGGTCATACTCCAAGCCTTTTGATTTGTGAATAGTTACGATCTGCACTAAGTTACGTTCCGATTCTAAACGTTGGATTTGGTCATCACTGCCACCCAAACCGTTTTCCGCATCACTGATAGACTGAGCGAGCCAACGCAGCAGACCGTGGTCGCTATCCAGTTCATTACTGGCTTGTTGAAGCAGTTCACCGATGTGCATTAAATCGGTAAGTACTCGCTCACCATTCTCACCCTGTGAACTCGCACCTTCTTCTAGTAATCGCTCGGCAATATGGCGTTTGCTGATCACCGCGCGCAACATCGGCAGCACACCACGCTGAACCCAAAATTTGCGATATTCTTTGAATTCGTTTACGACATTTTCCCACACTACTTCATCGTTATTAAGCGCATCCAAACTTGCTGCATCGAGGGCAAATAGCTCAGAGGCAAGACTTGCACGCAGCGCACGATCATTTTCTGGAGTCAGCACCGCTTGCAGCAAACGCTGTAAATCCTGCGCCACTGAACTGGTAAACACACTGTCTCGGTTAGACAGGTACACGCTGGCAATGCCTTGATCAGCCAACGCTTGTTTGATCATGCGACCTTCGCTACCTGTTCGAACCAACACCGCAATATCGCCCGCTTGAACCGCTTTCTGTTTTTCGCCATTCACCAGACACGCTTGCCCCTGTTGAGCCTGCGTCAAAATAGTTTGGATTTGGCTTGCGGTCGCCTCTGCCATTCGAGTCAAATACTCGCCTTTTGGTAGCGGTTTATCGTCCGCTTCTTGCAACCAATAAGTCAGCGCCGGTTGCTTTTGGCCACCCATAGTCCAAATGCGTTTTTCGGCATTGGGACTGTACCTAACGGGTAAGAACGGAATATCCGAATCATAGATAAATGGACTGTCTGGCAAAGCAAATACTTGGTTTACCGCCTGCACCATATCTGCGCTAGAACGCCAGTTGGTTCCTAACGTGTAGTGGGCACTTACTTGGTTACGCGCTTTGATATAAGTGAAAATGTCTGCGCCACGAAAGCCATAAATCGCCTGCTTGGGGTCCCCGATCATAAACAAACCACATTCCGGGTTGTTCAGATAAATACGGCTGAAAATACTGTATTGAAGCGGGTCGGTATCTTGGAATTCGTCAATCATTGCGACGGGATACAAAGTACGAATACGCGCCGCTAAAAGCTCGCTTTCGTCCGTATCGATAGAAGCAGAAAGTTGCGTTAGCAAATCATCGAAAGAGAGCCACTGTTTTTGATTTTTCGCGTTAGCCAGCATCACTCGACAATGTTCAATTGCATGAGCAAGCAGTGGCGCTTTTAAGCTGATTGGGTTGGCAAGAAATGTTTCAATGACTTCAAATACTGCATGCTGCGGCGCACTGCCTTTCGGTGTTTTTTCCAACAAGACGTTTTGCGCGAATTTCTCCAGCTTGTCTGGATAATCGTAACCTGTAGTTTCCGTTGCCGCCCAAGCGTTTACCGCCTCCAACCACGTCGGCAGAGACTTTTTGGTATAGCTACGTTTGTTAATATCTGAATCTGAAATTAGCGTTAAGAAGTCATCTTGGCTTTCTCGCCACTGTGCTTTTAATCCATCAATTTTTTTCAGATTTTCAGTATGAAGATCAGCCAAACTGCCTTTCATTGCTGGAACAGAAAGGCTTAACGGCGCACCGGTTAAGTAATTGCTGATGTCAGACAACAACGCAGATGGAGAGCCCCATAGCTGGCGGATTTCTCCCGCCAAAGTAAATGGCAATGGGTAGAAATTGCGGCGCCAGTAATCGGCTACAACTTGCGCTTTTAGGTGACTTTCATCGGTCACAAACTCGTTATTAAATCGGCTGCCAGATTCAAACGCATTTTGCGTTAGCATACGTTGGCAAAAACCGTGAATGGTGTAGACTGCCGCCTCGTCCATCTGACGCTCTGCCTGCAATAAAATTTCTGCGGCTTGCTTGTGATCGTCAAACTCATTAAGCAAAGGTTGGATCACCGGATCGGAACTCTGTCCACGCGCAAACGCGATTCGCGCATCATGGATTCTTGCCCTGATACGATCGCGTAATTCCGCAGTTGCCGCTTCGGTAAAGGTTACGACCAGAATTTGGTCGACCGTAAGCGGTACGCGATGTCGAGTTTCCGCGCTGCCGTGACCAAGCAAAAGACGCAGATATAAACCTGCAATAGTGAAGGTTTTGCCTGTACCTGCTGATGCCTCGATTAACCTCGCACCGTGCAGAGGAAATGTCATCGGTTCTAGTGGCGTTGGTTGAGGCTGCTCTGTGCGGTCTAACGTATGTAGAGGGCACTCTGCACCTGACATTTGATCCATAACGCTGAATCTCTCCGGATTATTTACTAGGACGTATCACCTAATAAATGTGATCTATAGTTAAAAATTCTATTAATAAGTTTAACAAGTTGGATAATTTAGAGCTTTGTGAGATCTTTCTCACGGTTATCCATAAGACGTACCGTTAGTATGCGCCCCACGAGATAAGCCAAACCCTTTTGGCGGCACAACTCAAATGAATTAAACAAAAGTATCATGGTCCCTCTGACCTTGTGGCCGTACAGCGAACGCCCTACAAAAAATAATGATTTTCTGGCGGCCACCCTACTCTTCCTTCTCTTTATCCAGCTGTCTTTATTACGCTTTTACATCATCAGCGTCTTGAACCGCTAAGCGCGCACCTTGCAGTACTAATGCTGTCAGCAAACGAACTTCTGAGGCCAACTCATCATTCCAAGCAGGCCAAATTCGAGAGATGTACGCATTACTGCCTTCGCCCGGGCTCATGAAGCCATCATTGAATGCGTCAGCCATTTTCTTCAAAGATTTCTCTTCGTCATCTACCCACTGACCGCGGCTAAAGCCCGCTTCAACACAAGCCAACGCCGTTTTCGGGAAATAAGGCAAAGGCTTAGTCATGCCTTCGAAAAATAAGCGAACTAATTCAGTCAGTAGCTGTTTGGCATACTGCGCATCGGCAATTTCTGGGTAGATCAAATGCAGTGCGCCTTCTTTACGATCGTAACCAATGATGTGGGTTTTCTTAGCATGACCCGACGCCGACATGGCAAGGTGATCGACCCACGCTGCAAGGTAATCCTGCGATCGAATCTTACCGCTTCGGTAGCGAATCAAACCGGATTGGTAGCATTGAGTCAGCCAACCTGTTAGGCGAACGTTTTTCTCTTCACCTTCATTTCGCTCAAACAAGGAATCAAACGTCAGGTCGATTTCCAAATCGTCTTGAGGCGCACCAGATAAAAACGCCAGTTTATCCACCAGCTCTTCCGCCTGAACTCGGTTAGTTTCAAATTCGATATCACCAAACGCCCCCACCGGCAGTTTGCCTTGCGCGCGCTGTTGACTCATAAAGTGTTTAAGTACCTCTGTTTTTTTCTCTGGCTGCATCAATGTCGTTTCAAGCAAGGTTTCTAACAGCTCATCACGCATTTGATAGCTCTCCAAACCACCTAAAACAAAGGGTTCGTCGTCTTCCATCACCGGTAGCGGCGGTTCAAAGATTACTTTTAAACGACGATTGAAAAAATACTGCACAGGTAAGCGCCAGAAACGTTGCAACTCGACTAAGTCGAGCTCAAGTGGGAACGTCGCTCCTAACAGATAGTCGTCTAATGCCCGATTAAAATCACGACGAACATAGCCTTGCGATTGACTACTTTGAGTCAATGCCGCTGGAATCCACTCTTTCGCGTAGCTGGCGTGCATGCCTTGGAACGCCCTTGGGCTAAACGGCACTATGGCGTGGGTATTCACCAACGCATTTAATAAGTTGTCGCCAGACTCATCAACGGGCAACGCTTCATCACCACTTAAACAATAGTTTTGGTGACAGTATTCCATCAGCTCAGAAACCAGAACCGAAGGCACTCGCTCGGTGTTGTCTTGGATTGAACGGCCAACATAACTGATGTAGAGCGTTTGCTGTGCAGACAACATCGCTTCGAGGAATAGGTAACGGTCATCATCTCGGCGCGAACGGTCGCCCGGCTTGGTTCTTCCCGTCATCAAGTCAAAGCCTTCTGGTGGCATGGAGCGTGGGTACACGCCGTCATTCATCCCCAGTAGACAAACGGTTCTAAACGGAATAGAGCGCATCGGCATCAGGGTACAAAAGTTCACTTGACCAGCAAGGAAGCGCTGGCTGACTCGTGTGCCAGATAATTTGTTTTGAAGGTATTGGCTGATGATCGACGGCGATAACGCATCATCAAATGCGGCATCAGCTAATTGCTCTTTGAGTTGGCTGAGCGTATCGCGAATGGATTTGAGCGCCATTTCGCCTTCTAACTCAACCGAGAAGAAGTCATCCAGCAGTGAAACCAAAGTCTCTCGCCAACCATCGATAGTTTGAACATGAGAAAGTTTGCTTCGATAAGTGCTAATTTGTTGGATAAAGTGTGCCAACTTGCCCGCCAGCTCTGCGCCCATGCCTTGCACTTCGTTGTACGGAGACAAACTGCCTTGCTCGGTTTCAAACAAGCCTGCGGATTCTGGCATCGCGTAGCCAAGCAACATGCGTTGAATACCAAATTGCCATGTGTTTTGACGGGTTTCCGGCAGTTCAAATTCGCGTCCGGTATTGGCGTCCAACCCCCAGCGAATTCCCGATTCCTCAACCCATTGTTTAGCTTGTAAGAAATCACCTTCGCTGAGTTCAAAACGCTTTAATATCGCCGGAGTTTCCAGAAGTTCGAGTAGTTCTGATGCCAAACAGCGCGTATTGGGTAAGTTCACCAACTGCATAAATGCGGCCAGAATTGGGCTCTCTTGATCGGCGGTTCGGTCAGAAATCGAATATGGAATAAAACGCTCACCCGGCGCGTTACCAAAGACCGCCTGAATCGCAGGGCTGTAAGCGTTGATGTCCGCGACCATCACGATAATATCGCGCGGTTTTAACGTTGGGTCAGCATCGAACATCGCCAACAGTTGATCATGCAGCACTTCCACTTCACGCATCGGGCTGTGACAAGCGTGTAGGCTCAGTGATTTATCACCCAAGCTAACCACTTGTTTGTGATGACTGTTTTCAATCTGTTGGTCATCTTGATGTTCTTCAAGATTGAGAATATCCGCTTGCAATTGATGGAGCAGACTGTCGCGCTCAACATCAACAAAGGCTTCAATTTCATGAGATTCCAGCTGAGACAACAGATACATATTGTCGCGCCCGAGTTTACCCATGGATGCCAACAGACTGTTTCCGACCACATCGGTGTGCAGCTCATCGATCACATTATCTTCCAGTGATCCTTTCAGTTGCTCAGTTTCACCTTGCACTTCCGAGTGATCGTCCTGCCACACAACGTGCTGACGATGTTTCGCCGCCAAACGAGCCAGATATTTGCGATCTCGAACTTCACCCCAGTAATAACGACACGGGTTGGTGAACATCAGATGCACGTCGATGTGTTCACCAATTGCTTTTAGCGCATCCATATAGCGAGGCGGCAACGAAGAAATGCCAAAAACAAACAAACGCTTGGGTAAATGGTCAAAATTGCCGTTAAAACTCTCTAACGTGTCGATAAAGTGCTCATAAAGGTTGGCACGGTGATATGGAGACTGTCCTAATGACACAGTGTGATCATACAACGCTTGCCATAAGATCGGCTGCCACGGATGCTCATCTTCCAGCTCTGGCACACTCTGCCCTGCTTCCCAACTTGCGATCCACTCCGGACGATACACCAAGTAACCATCGAAAATATCGGCAATTTTCTCAGCCAGTTGATACAGCTTAGAGTGATCACTGTCATCTTTGAGGTACTGCGCTAACGGCGAAAACACGTCTTGGTTGAGAAGCCCCGGCAGCAGATGCATCAACTTCCAAGTCATCGCTTCTTTGTTAAACGCACTGCGTTTTGGCACGTCTGGCAACACCTGCGTAAACATTTCCCAAATGAAGGTAGCAGGAAGCGGAAAATCAATGTTCGCGGCAACACCAAACTCTTTGGCCAATTCCATTTTTAGCCACTGGGACATGCCCGGACTTTGAACCAGAATTTGTTCTTTTTCGAACGGGTTTTCCAGCGGACTGATTCGAATCAGTTCGACAAGGAGTGATTTAAGAACGTCAACTTGGTTGGAGTGATAAACAGTAAACAAATTGGGAATACCGAGCGCCGATTGAAACTGTTAGCTAGCTTAGCACAGCCCCATTTAAACCCGCAGTGATCTCGCGTTCGGAAAAAACAAAAGGTTATATATCACTCAAATAGAGTATGAATCTTCTGAATTTTCACATGTCAATCAAGTCTGACACCTCCATACAAAATGTGACATTCGTCGCAACTATTCCATAATAAAAAACACTGTTTTATACTCCCTCTACCCATAATTTATAAACAAACAAAAAGTATGTTTCGCAAACTGTCTTCCAACAGCGCTTGGCTGATTGCTTTTTTTGCTTGCTTTGCAGTGTACCTGTCGATCGCTTGTTATCCTTTTGTGTTGTCTAACAATCAGAATGAACCGCTAACCTTGTTGCAAGGTTACTATTTGGTTTCGACTCAATATGGCTGGCTGGGCTTGATCGCTCTTCCATTTATGTTGTTGAGTTTATTGCTCTCTTTTCTACCGACTCGAGTATTCAAAGGCATCGTGATCGCTATCGCGATCTGTCTATTGATCATGTTTAAAGTCGATATCCTCGTTTTTCAGCAATACAAACTTCACATCAACGCTCTATTAATCCGTATGTTTTTCGAAGGTGGCGGTGATGTCTTCGATATTTCTTGGATGAGTTGGCTTATCTTCGTCAGTGAAGTTGCCGTTCTGGTGATCGGGCTCGCCTGTACCGTTTGGGTAAGTAATAAACTGGCACAAAGCCGAGCTAAGTTCGTTTTGATCAGCGTTTGGTTTGCTGTATTGCTTAGCACGCAGATGATTCATGCGTACAAAAACGCACTTTACGACGATGAAGTCAGTCAGTTTTCGAATAACTGGCCACTTTACTACCCGCTGACGGCTCGTAAATTTATTTACAAACACGACCTAGTGGATGAGAACATTGCATCGAAGAACCGCGTAGAGTTAACCAACATTGAACGTAGCTCACTCAACTACCCGCTTGCGCCGATTCAAGTGCAAAGCAAAGAGAAACAGCCCAATGTCTTGTTTATCTTGGTTGATGCGTGGCGCTACAGTGATGCGACGCCGGAAGTCATGCCAAATGTCAGCAAGTTCGCCGAAAAAACAGTGAATTTCACACAACATATGAGCGGCGGCAACTCAACTCAAGCGGGTATTTTCAGCCTGTTTTACAGCTTGCCAGCGACCTACTGGGAAAGCTTTTACGCAAGTCAACGCTCTCCTGTTTTTATGGATACGCTGCAAGCAGAAGGCTACCGCATGGGCATTTTTGGCTCGGCACCGCTCACCAGCCCGCCACTTTCTCGCACGGTATTCAAAAAAGTGTCGGACTTGACCCTGAAACAAACTGGGGAAACAGCAGTCGAGCGCGATCAGCAGATAACAGACAAGTTCATCGAGTTCCAAAAGCAGGATAGCGACAAGCCGTACTTTGGTTTTCTGTTCTACGATGCCGCCCACGGCACAGTATTTCCCGAACCTGAATTTGCGAAATTCAAACCATACTGGGAACGCGTTGACCACATTTTGCTCAACAACGATTTTGACGCTTCGCTTTACCATAATCGATACAAAAACTCGTTGTACTACATCGATAGCTTGATTGGTGATGTGCTGAAAAACGTCGACTTAGACAACACCATTGTGGTGATTTCATCAGATCATGGTGAAGAGTTTAACGACCATAAGATGAACTATTGGGGCCACACGGGTAACTACAGTGACGTTCAAGTACATGTGCCTCTTTACGTGTACATGCCAAATCGTCAGCCAGAGCAAGTTGATTACCGCACGACCCATTTTGACGTCGTGCCAACCATGATGAATACGCTGTTTGACGTTCAAGGCACAACGAGTTCATACAGTGTTGGTCATAACTTGTTTGATAGCTCTGCCTCTCGCGATTGGTATATTGCAGGCAGCTACTACAACTATGCATTGGTCGGCAAAGAACTGATGCTTGTGGTCAACCCTGGCGGGCACTCTCAGCAACTGAATCGTCAGTTAAAAGTCGAGAAAGAACAGAAAGTTCCTGTCGATATCATTCGTCATTCTCTGGATGAGATGTCGCGATTTTACAAAAAAGGCTAGCGTCCAACATCGACGCCGATTGAAATAAAAAAGCCTCTTGGTTGTAAGACCAAGAGGCTTTTTCCTATCTGTTATTTAAGCGTGATGAGCGTGCATCAAGCGTGGCTGAATCAACAAGTTGTTGATGTATTGTAAGGCCACATAAGAGACAACAAATGTTGCCACAATCAACTCAAGACCAGCTAAGCCTCGTACTTGTTGAACATAGTGCGCAGCCAATCCTTGCAACTCCATCCAATTCGCCATTTTAAACAGCGCCGTCGCACCAATCACCATCGGGAAGGTAAACGCTGCATAGCCTGGGCTAAATGGCAGTCTAAGCAATTTAAAGAATGCGAGGTAAATGATGGCTGTCATCAATACCGCGATACCAAATAGCATAGCGATGATCACTGGTGAAGGTGTTGCCGTTACGGTTAAGTACCCAGCCAACGATAGGCTTGCTGGTGCCGCCATGATTGCCATTGTTGGTTTCGCTGCATCTGGAATTTCATGAGTGAACATGAAACGGTAGATCATCATTGGCAACATCACCGCGTAAGCCACCATACCGAAGATCAACGCACCGTGTGCAATAGGTGCAAGCACTGGGTTACCTGAGAAAGACACGTCTGCAACGATAATACCCACTGGTGGTACGAACCAGCTTGGCACCATGTGGTGTAGTTCAAAATCTTTGGCGCGATGGTAAACAAAGCTCACCAAGAACACGATGTGCAAAACCACCGCAATCAGCCAAAGCGCATCGCCAGCTAATGGGTAAAAATGGCCGAGAGAGTTCGATACCACCATAGTGCCCATCGCAAATGTCGGAACCACGCTGCCCACAACCGGATGAGCAAGATCTTGTCTCAATAGATGATTATGTAGCAAAAACTTGGTTGCCAATATAGCCAATAATACGCTCGCGATACCCGCACTAATCCACTGTCCGTAGCCATGTAATTCGGCGAAGTTCTCCCAACTCCAGCCCAAGCTTGCAATACCAAGAGCCAAACCCGCCATTGGAGTTGGCGCTCCCATTACTTTTGCTTTTGTTCTTTGAATCATGATGACCTCAACCAGACTCACTCTTGATGGGACGTATAATACGCTTGCACTTCGTTCCGATATATCTAATTATTTAAAACAAACGTTCAGAATTACTTAACGGTGGGGTATGGCAAGTCACATTTCTCTTAAACAACTGAAAGTGTTTACGACGATCACGCAGCACAAAACGCTCACAGCAGCTTCTGATAGTCTCTTTTTATCGAAAGCCGCAGTGAGCATGGCACTCTCAGAATTAGAAAAACAGATCGGCCATCACTTGTTTGATCGTGTTAATAACCGACTGATTTTGAACCAAGAAGGTCAAAAACTGCTACCACTGGCGGATGAGTTACTCAACCGAGCCAAAGACATCGAGAGCATTTTCGATGGTGACCAAGCGCTATCGGGCCAACTTCGCATTGGTGCCAGCGACACCATTGGCAACCAAGTCGCGCCCTATTTGCTTAGCGAATTTCGTCAGCAAACGAACCATCGTTCTCAAAGCCTGTTCATTTCTAACTCCGCACAAATCTGCGACATGCTGACCGATTACGAGTTAGACATAGCCCTCATTGAAGGCAAAACACTTCACCCTGAATTGCAGTCCACCCAGTTTAGCGAAGATGAAATGTGCGTGATTTGCGCGCCCGATTCCCCAGCCGCGCACGAAGGGCCAGTAAACTTAACCGAGCTAGAAAACAGTGAATGGATATTGCGAGAGGCAGGATCTGGTTCACGCGAATTTTTTATGCGCGTTGTCGCGCCGCGCTTGGAACATTGGCATGAAGCTTTTCAGCTCAATACCACCGAAGCGCTGATCAACTCAGTATCGGCAGGGTTAGGCTTAGGTTGCTTGTCACGTTTGTCTGCAGAACCTGCTATTCGTGACGGCCGCGTAAAACTGCTCGACATGCCTTTAGATATGAAACGTCGCTTCTGGTTACTGGTTCATAAAGAGAAATATCAAAGCCCATTGCTCAGAACGTTTATCGAATTTTGCCAAGATTGGGAGCGACCAACAAACCTTCCTTTGGCGGACAAATCCGCAAAGTGAAACCAAGATAGTTTAAATGCTAGTCAGTTAGTTGTACGTGTCTCTCATTCTGAGGCTTGTCGCTAGACTTGATTGGTCAAAAACTGTATAAAAAGCCAGTATCAATACACCAAATTAGGGGACCAACCATGGCTGTAATCGTCAAGTACGTGGTAGAACGCAATGGAGAAGAGAAAATGACTTTTACCTCTAAAGCGGAAGCTGACGCATACGACAAAATGCTGGATATGGCAGACGAGTTATTCTCACTGCTGGGTAAAAGTGAACTTCTAGAAGACGAAGGTAAGCAAGAAGATCTTGCAATGTTCCTTGCGCAAAACAAAGAAGAAGTGCTTTACGCTCTTGGTGCAAAACGTAAACCTGCACCAAAAAAAGCAAAGAAGCTTGAAGCTGTTGAAGAAGATAGCGACCAAGAAGACGCTGCATAAGCCTCTCATTTGTTTAGAAAAAACGTCGCATTATGCGGCGTTTTTTTATTCCTGAAGTTAAACACTCTCTACTTCATAAAAACTAACCCCGGTAAACTCGTTTTTAGTCACTAGATTTAAAAAGCTATTGTCGGTATTTGAAGTATAGATGCTTATTGGAGAACCACTTAATTTGAAGAGCCTCGGGGTTGAAACTTTAGCACGATCAATAACAAAACGCTTATATGGTCTAGTTCTATGAACTCTGCCATTTGGCTTGTAGTTTATCTCGCACAGTTCAGTATGTAATGCATCCAATTTAGAAGTCACATTAAGTGCATACCAAATGGAGTTATCCACATTTACAGGTAGGAATTCACAACAATCTCCGAGCGTATCTTTGAACAAGCTAGCAATATCATGGCGAACTACGTACGTACAGCTACCCCAGGCAGCAATCATTGGTTTTATTAAGTCATCGGAATCATCATGCCGGAGCCAATCAAGTGTCAATGGTTGCCAAGTTGATATTTTTGAAGCTCCATCGAATATTGGTAAAACTTCATTATTCACGTCGTCTAAACCCAATAGGCTCGTGTGCTCTAGATATAAATATTTATCCACATCTGGCTGAATACCAAATACCTTAGTAAAAGTTTGTTTTTTAAACTGCAATTTCATTCGCCCTTATTTTTCTGGTTATTGGAAACATGCCCATTTTCAAGTCGTCTCCAATATCCTCTAAAACCTCAACGATATCTTCTCTATCTGCATCCTGAGCAATCGTATTTTCAAGTAAATGTTCAACGTTCAAATAGTAAAATGAAGTATGGATACAGGAGTGAGAATAAGCTTCAACCATTTGCGAATGGGGCACATGTTTATTCCATCTTGGTAAAAATACACCATTTTCCGCACTATCTATATCGATTCGAAATGCTGATAGCCTCATTCTGGACTTTGCAGCTCTAATGTCTTTCCATGATACAATATGATGAGCAGCTACATTCTTAGGACGACATTGCCCTGTTTTTTTAAGGATGTTTTTGGCCAAGCGATAACTATGGGCCTTATTATGCTCCCACCTTATATGTTGATTAAGTAAAAGATCATCTTTGGATATCACCCCTCTCTTATACTTAATAGAATCTATCACTGAACCTGCATAAAATATTTGAAATTGCGAAGCTTGCTTGGAAGCGAATAACTTATCACCAGTCACATTAAACAAATCTCTTTCCAGCTCAGACGTTGTAACCGTAACGACTTTTTTACCCATACTGATCTCATTGAAAATGCTTAAAAACGTAGATCAACCTTAATATGAATCAATATGAATATAAAGAATTATTTATCTCAAAACCGAGCCGCCTCAAGCTTGCGCCAAATTTATTTGAACTTATACGACACCTTGTTCTAAACAATTAAAAACATACCTCTGTATCTCGAAAGAACTCGCCAGAATAGGAAAACGCCCTTTCTTTCTAGAGCCGAGACAAGAAACTGCCTTCTATCGTTTCAGCAAAACTCCCCCAATAGACCACCTCGTAGCCACATTTCTCATCAGACAAACATATCTCTAAAAAGACAAAAGGTATCCATCTACGGACTTTCTCCATTTCCCCTCTTTAAACTCCCCAACACTCTCTTTATGATGACTGACAACTTAATTATTTCTTGTCAGTGAACAGACGAGACACAAGACTCAACACATGGAGATCAACTATGGCTTTCTTCTCTCTAGCCTTTGGTACGGCAACTAAAAACCGCGACGGCAAAATCATCGAAGCGTTTTTCCCAAACCCAGTTCTTAACCCAAGCGAAGCGCTTGTTAACGCACTAGCAGCAGTAGCAGGTTACGAGCAAGGCAACCAAGCTATCGAGATCTCTGCAGCACAAAGCGCAGAACTGGCAGCAGCATTTGAAGCAAACGGCGATGCGGCAAACGCATCTTTCGCAGCAAAAGCAGCAGAATCAGCACAACCACTTGTACTGGTTATCCTTGCAACTGACGAACAACCACAAAGCGTTGCTGAAGGCTTCCTAAAGCTTCAACTTATCTCTAACCGCCTAGTTCAACCACACGGCACGGTACTAGACGGCATCTTCGGTCTACTGCACAACATCGCATGGACTAACGAAGGTCCAATCGATCTACCTGAACTAGCAGAGCGTCAAATCGAAGCTCGCCTAGCGGGTCGTGCACTAAGCGTAGATTGCGTAGACAAGTTCCCTAAAATGGTGGACTACGTGGTACCAACTGGCGTTCGTATCGCTGATACTTCTCGCGTACGTCTTGGCGCACACGTTGGCGAAGGCACAACAGTAATGCACGAAGGCTTCATCAACTTCAACGCGGGTACAACAGGCGTAAGCATGGTTGAAGGTCGTATCTCTGCTGGCGTAGTGGTTGGTAACGGCTCTGACATCGGCGGCGGCGCATCTATCATGGGTACGCTATCTGGCGGCGGTAAAGTTGTGGTTTCTATCGGTGAAAACTCGCTACTAGGCGCGAACGCAGGTCTTGGTTTCCCAATGGGTGACCGTTGTACTATCGAATCAGGTCTGTACGTAACTGCTGGTTCTAAAGTACGCATGCTAGATTCTGACGGTCAAGAAGTCGAAGTGGTGAAAGCACGCGATCTTGCTGGAGTTTCTGACCTACTGTTCCGTCGTAACTCTGTAACAGGTCAAATCGAATGTCTTGCTAACAAGAGCGCGGTTGAACTGAACAGCGAACTGCATAAAAACAACTAATAAATAGTTAAGAAAAATCCCCCAGCAGGAAACTGTTGGGGGATTTTTTAGCTTAAAGAAAAATGCGTGATTACTGATTTAAAAAGCTGACCGCTTTATCTGGGAAATCAGTAAACAAACCATCCACTTTTACTTGGTTGTAGTACACATCCATCATGCCTTCAAAGCTGTCAGTGTACGCTGGAATGCGTCCTGGATCGGCGCGGAACGTGTATGGATGCACTTGCAAGCCAGCGTCTTTTGCAGCCTTCATCAACGGCTTGATGATGATATTGTCTTTGGTTGACTTATCATCCACCAGCATCGGCTTCCAAGGTCCAATTCCTTCCGCGTAACTCGCTACTTTCTTCATTCCGTCGGCTTCGAACATCCAGTCATAACTGTATGGTGTTGCCTTGTCGCCTTTGTACACCATAGTTTCGTTCCAGTCCGTGTAAGCCATAAGCTGAACGAGCTTTAAGTCCATGTCCATTGCAGGCATGAGTTCACTGTTGATGCGTTGAAGTTCATTCGCGTCAAAACACTGAAGGTAGACTTTGTCGTCTTGAGAGCCGTAACCGTACTGCTTCAAGACTTTAAGTACTGCTTTAGAAATGTCCTTACCTTCATGACGATGGAACCAAGGCGCTTTAATTTCTGGGTAAATACCGATGTCATAACCCAGCGTTTTGTTTAAGCCTTGGATCAGCTCAATCTCTTCAGCAAACGTCGGCACGGTGAAATCAGATTTCCACATAGGGAATCGGGTTGGATAGCCCGCTACTTTGTTGCCTTTGTCATCGATATTAAAGCCTTCAGTTACTCGCAAGGATTTGATTTCCGCCAGAGTGAAATCAATCGCATAATAACGACCATCTTTACGTGCACGATCAGGAAAACGCTCCGCAACATCCGTTACGCGATCGAGATAATGGTCATGCAACACGACCAACTGGTCATCTTTCGTCATTACCACATCTTGCTCTATGTAGTCAGGTTTCATTGCGTAAGCAAGTGCTTTGGCTTCTAGCGTGTGCTCAGGCAAGTAGCCCGATGCGCCACGGTGCGCAATGACAAGCGGCTTCGCAATCGCACCAGCAGAGAGGCTAAGTGCTAAAAAAGTAAGACATACTGACTTTGTTTTCATTGTTATTTCCTTGATAAAGCGAAGAGGCAGTATTCCACTGCCTCTTTAAACAAATATTACGCTAGCGCTTCCTTCTCGCGCTCTTTTTGCTCGTGGTGCGCACGCTCACCTAAGAAGGCGTACATCAAACACACGATAGAAGTAATACAAGAACCCACTAAGATGATAAAGCCACCATCCCAGCCAAAGTGGTCTACGGTGTAGCCCAAAATCGCGTTTGCGGCAACTGCCCCACCCAGGTATCCAAACAAACCAGTAAGACCAGCGGCAGTACCTGCGGCTTTCTTCGGAGCGAGTTCAAGTGCGTACAAACCGATCAGCATAACCGGACCATAGATTAGGAAACCAATTGCAATAAGCGCCATCATATCTACTGTTGGGTTGCCCGCAGGGTTAAACCAATAAACCATCACTGCAACTGTCACTAGCACCATAAATAAGATACCAGCAGGTGCACGACGACCTTTGAACAATTTGTCAGAGATCCAGCCACACAATAGTGTTCCGGGAATGCCAGCCCATTCGTATAAGAAATAAGCCCATGACGATTTATCTACCGAGAAATCCTTCGCTTCTTTTAGGTAAACAGGTGCCCAGTCCAGTACGCCGTAACGAATTAGGTAAACAAATGCGTTTGCAATTGCAATCGACCAAAGAAGTTTGTTGTTGAAGACGTATTTGAAGAAGATTTCCTTCGCTGTCATTTCTTGTTCATGGGACTTGTCATAGTCATCTGGGTAATCGTCTTTGTATTCTTCAATAGGAGGCAGACCACAAGACTGAGGGGTATCGCGAACCGTCATCCAAACAAACACAGCAACCAACGTGGCGAAAAATGCAGGAACATAAAATGCAGTGCGCCAATCATCGTTAAATGCCCATAGGCCAAGAATAAATAGTGGACCAATCAAACCGCCACCCACGTTGTGCGCCACGTTCCAAACCGAAACGATCTCACCACGCTCTTTACGTGACCACCAGTGCACCATGGTTCGGCCACAAGCAGGCCACCCCATCCCTTGGAACCAACCGTTCAAGAAAAGCAAAATGAACATCGCAGTGACGCTACCAGTCGCCCATGGCATAAAGCCAAAGCAAAACATCACTAATGCAGACATCAATAGGCCGCCACTAAGGAAATAGCGAGGGTTGGAGCGGTCTGAAACGCTGCCCATTAGAAACTTAGAGAGACCATATGCAATGGAAACAGCTGCCAAGGCGACACCTAAGTCTCCGCGGCTAAAGCCTTGCTCGATAAGATAAGGCATCGCCAAACTGAAGTTTTTACGAACTAGATAGTAACCGGCGTAGCCAACAAAGATACCGATAAAGAGTTGCCAACGGAGGCGAGAGTAGGTGCTATCGATGCTGCCAGGGGACAGACGATCAATGTGCGCCTTAGGTTTGAATATTCCAAACATAGGAACCTCATTATTTTGTATGCGATGGTAAAAACACAAAAGGAGCGAACGAAACAAAATAAATCTTCGTTCGAAAGTTCATGAATTGTATGGAGTTAGGATTTTATTTCTGTGACAAATGTTGCACATGGATTAAATATAAGTAAATACAGTAAATTATATGAGCATTAATTAGATCATCGTTCAACTTTACTCAAGATTCGTTAATATGAAACTGATATTCAAACCTCTCACTTGAGCATTCCAATTCGAAACCTTTGAAACAAAGGCTCGAATTAGAACATAAACTAACCGTAAAAAGGGCGATTTACGCCTGCCCTACTCGCTCCGAACCAACTAATAACTAAAAAGCTGAAAAACGATCACGTTTAGCATCAAACGAAATAAAAAAAACAATTTTTATTTGAATACAAGCCGAAGCAATGATTCACAAACACAAGACATTAACAGCGTTTATTCTCTTATCAACTCATCCTATTGGTACCAATGGGATGACGATTTTTTCTAAAAGTCCAAACATGACAGCGTATTTTTTATATCACTGCTATCCCTTGATACATTTGACATTCCGCTACTCCTTTAGGGTTAATTGCTACACAAGTTCTGTGCAATAAGTCTCCAAGCACGTAGCAGCTTCACAAAACTCCTCTTACCAGTTGTGCATTCTTTTTCACATCGGTAATTTGAGCGCTCTCAACACTGGCCTCGTGACAAATAAATTATTTTCGTTGTGTTCTTTTCCGGTTAAAAGATGCGCCATTTAACAAAAACGAAGACTTTGATTAACAAATTTATGCTCAAACGCTCATTTTTAACGCTCGTTTGTTTTCGCAAACGTTTATATATGCACAATAGTATCGTGCTAGACAGGCAAAAATGATCAAAGGACTTTTAACATGACAACGAACAAACACCCCTCTCTGCTTGGAGAATGTTTGGCCGAGTTTATCGGTACAGGACTACTTATTTTCTTCGGCGTAGGCTGTGTTGCAGCCTTAGTTCTAACAGGAGCATCATTTGGACAATGGGAAATCAGTATTGTATGGGGCTTCGGTGTCGCCATCGCTATTTACTGTACGGCTGGCGTCTCTGGTGCACACATCAACCCTGCCGTTACCATCGCACTTGCTATGTTCCATGGTTTTGATAAGGCGAAAGTGGTGCCATACATTATCGCTCAAATGCTTGGGGCATTCTGTTCTGCTGCATTGGTATACAGCTTATACAGCAACCTTTTCACCGACTACGAAATCGCTCATAACTTCGTTCGCAGCAGCCAAGATGCACTAGCAACTGCTGGTATCTTCTCAACCTATCCGCATGCCTCCCTCTCTTTCTTTGGTGCTTTTGCTGTGGAATTCGTTATCACTGCTGTGCTGATGTTTGCGATTCTGGCTCTGGGCGATGAAAATAACGGCGCGGCACGTGGCGCAATGAACCCTCTATTGATCGGTATTTTGATTGCCGTCATCGGTGGTTCACTTGGCCCACTAACAGGCTTTGCGATGAACCCTGCTCGTGACTTTGGACCGAAGCTGTTCGCTTACTTCGCAGGCTGGGATTACGCTCTGACAGGTGCTAAAGACATTCCTTACTTTATCGTGCCTTTACTTGCTCCGATTGCAGGTGCGTGTTTTGGTGGTTGGTTGTATCCAAAAGCGATTGCCGCTTACCTTCCACAACAAGGTCACGGTTGCACGATTCCAAACCAATGTGAGACGGAAGAAGAAACAGAAGAAGCTAGAGCTTAAAACTGACGTAACTCGAACATTTACTAAAATATAAATAACGAAACAAAAGGATTCTTACCATGACTGAGCAAAAATACATTGTTGCCCTAGACCAAGGTACAACAAGCTCTCGCGCAGTGATTCTTGATCACGATGCGAACATCGTAAGCGTCGCGCAACGCGAATTTACTCAGATTTATCCAGAAGCTGGTTGGGTTGAACATGATCCAATGGAGATCTGGGCAACACAAAGCTCTACCTTAGTAGAAGCTCTAGCTAAGTCTGGCATCCGTAGCGACCAATTAGCGGCTATCGGTATTACTAACCAGCGTGAAACGACCATCGTCTGGAATAAAGAAACAGGTAAACCCGTTTACAATGCGATAGTATGGCAATGTCGCCGTACTGCTGATATCTGTGAAGATTTAAAAGCACGCGGTCTCGAAAACTATGTACGTGACAACACTGGTTTGGTGCTTGACCCTTACTTCTCCGGTACCAAAGTTAAATGGATTCTGGACAATGTTGAAGGCGCACGAGAAGACGCAGAAGCAGGCAAGCTGTTGTTTGGTACTGTCGATACTTGGTTAGTTTGGAAGATGACTCAAGGTCGCGTTCACGTAACCGACTACACCAACGCATCACGTACCATGCTGTTTAACATCAACGATCTATGTTGGGATCAAAAAATGTTAGATGAGCTTGGCATCCCAGCATCTATGATGCCAGAAGTGAAGCGCTCATCGGAAATTTACGGTAAAACCAACATCGGTGGTAAAGGCGGTACTCGTATTCCTATTTCTGGAATCGCAGGTGACCAACAAGCGGCGCTTTACGGCCAAATGTGTGTTGAAGCGGGTCAAGCGAAAAACACTTACGGTACGGGTTGTTTCTTGCTAATGAATACGGGCCAAGAAAAAGTCACTTCGACACATGGTCTTCTAACAACTTTGGCTTGTGGTCCTGCAGGCGAACCAGCTTATGCACTTGAAGGTGCCGTATTCATGGGTGGAGCTTCTATCCAATGGCTACGTGATGAATTAAAAATCCTAAACGGTGCAGAAGACTCTGAATACTTCGCGACAAAAGTGGATACATCAAACGGCGTTTATGTCGTGCCTGCATTTACTGGTTTAGGCGCACCATACTGGGATGCCTACGCACGTGGCACGATTGTCGGCCTTACTCGCGGCGTGAATTCAAACCATATCATCCGTGCAACATTAGAAGGCATCGCTTATCAAACTCGTGACGTACTGGATGCGATGCAAGCTGACTCAGGCATTAAGCTTGCGAACCTTCGCGTCGATGGTGGTGCAGTAGCGAACAACTTCCTCATGCAATTCCAATCCGATGTATTGAACACAGAAGTACACCGCCCTCAAGTAACTGAGGTTACCGCTCTTGGTGCAGCCTACCTTGCCGGCCTTGCCGTTGGTTACTGGGATAGCATTGATGAGTTGCAGAATAAAGCGGTACTTGATCGCACCTTTGAGCCACACGATGATGAAGAAAAACGCAATCGTCGTTACAAGGGCTGGAAACGTGCAGTGAAATGTGCACAAACCTGGTCTGAACTTCACGACGAAGAAGATTAATCTCATCTCCATAAGAAAAAAAGAGCGCCATTTGTGCGCTCTTTTTGCGCTTTATCCCCGATTCCTGAACTCGCTTACTTCTCACAACGAGCAAATTCGAGCACAATAGAGCTTCGAATTTGAAGCATTGGCCGTTACCAATGCACAAGGGAGTGGTAAGTGAAGCAAATACCTCGACACCAGCAGATTGTTGAGCTGGTGAAAAAACAAGGCTATGTCAGCACGGATGAGTTGGTAGAAAGATTCAATGTCAGCCCACAAACCATCCGACGCGATCTCAATGAACTCGCCGATGACAACAAAATTCGTCGTTATCACGGTGGAGCCACTATTCCTCTCAGTTCTGAAAACACATCTTACAACACGCGTAAAGCGCTCAACTTCAATGAAAAAGATGTCATTGCAGACGAGGTAGTCAAACACATTCCAGATGGTGCCACACTATTCATCGATATTGGCACTACACCAGAAGCAGTTGCGCGAGCGCTCAATAAAAACCATAAACAGTTGCGTGTTGTCACCAACAACATCAATGTTGCGACCATTCTTTTCCCTAACCCTGAAATCAAAGTCATTTTGGCGGGTGGAGAAGTCCGCAGCAGAGACGGCGGTATTGTTGGCGAGGCTACCCTCGATTTCGTTAAACAGTTCCGTCTCGACTTTGGTATTCTCGGCATTAGCGGTATCGACTTCGATGGCTCGCTATTAGACTTTGATTACCACGAAGTCCGGGTCAAACAAGCGATCATTGACAATAGCCGTAGTGTATTTCTGGCCGTAGACCACACCAAGTTCGGGCGCAATGCTATGGTGAAACTAGGCAATATTGCACAGCTCAACATGATCTTTACCAATAAGCAGCCACCAGAAGAAATCTTGTCAATTTTGAAGGAAGCTTCTATCCCACTTGAAGTGGTTGAAGCTAACGAATCAAACTCCGAAAACGAGTAACGTCAATCGTATAATTTCCCCTCAAATGACCTCTGTCTTAATTAGACAGAGGTTTTTTTGTGTCTAAATCACACAAAACGCTCACAAACGAAAATAATAGATGATCACAAACGAAACCTGAGCTAGGATTACATTATGTTCTAAAATGCTCGTTCGCTCACCAAGAGGTCAAATTTATGAGTATACAAAATAATGCTTCCACTACTAGCTCATCCACTACCTTAGACTTGATCGTAATCGGTGGCGGCATTAACGGAGCTGGTATTGCAGCAGACGCAGCTGGCCGAGGTTTGAGTGTTGGCTTATATGAAGCAAATGACTTCGCATCTGCGACTTCTTCAGCAAGTTCTAAACTGATACACGGCGGTTTACGCTACCTTGAACACTACGAGTTTCGTTTAGTTTCGGAAGCGCTCGCAGAGCGTGAGGTTATTCTTCGTAAAGCACCACACGTCGCATTACCAATGCGTTTCCGTTTACCGCATCGCCCATTCCTACGCCCAGCTTGGATGATTCGTTGTGGCCTTTTCCTTTACGATAACTTGGGTAAACGTACGACGCTGCAAGGCAGTAAAACCGTCAACCTTGCGAAATCTGGCTTGCTAAAACCAGAGATGAAAACGGGTTTCGAATACTCTGACTGTTGGGTTGATGATGCACGTTTAGTATTACTGAACGTTCTTGCGGCTCGCGAAAACCATGCTGAAGTACGTAACTACTGCCGCGTGGAAAAAGCACACCGTGAAGGTGGTATCTGGCACGTTACTATTCACGATGTGATGACAGACCAACGTTTCGAACGTAAAGCGAAAGCGTTAGTCAATGCTGCAGGGCCTTGGGTAAAACAGTTCTTTGATGATGGATTAGAGCAAGCCTCTCCTCGTAACATTCGCTTAATCAAAGGCTCGCACATCGTTGTTCCTCGTATCCACAACGAACCGCAAGCCTACATCCTTCAAAACAAAGACAATCGCATCGTATTTATGATTCCTTACTTAGATAAGTTCTCAATCATTGGTACAACAGATGTGGAATACAAAGGTGACCCACGCGAAGTATCGATCTCAGATGACGAAGTCGATTACCTCATTGATATCGTAAACCAACACTTTGTCCACCAGTTGACTCGCGAAGATGTAGTTTGGACATACAGCGGTGTTCGTCCTTTATGTGACGATGAATCTGACTCTCCGCAAGCAATCACACGAGACTACACGCTAGAGCTCGATGCGGAATACGACCATGCACCTCTGCTTTCTGTTTTTGGTGGTAAGTTAACGACCTACCGTAAGTTAGGTGAAGCAGCAATGAAGAAACTTGCTCCGTTCCTACCTGAAATGGGTAAAGACTGGACGGCCAACCAAACCCTTCCTGGTGGTAACTTCAGCTGTAGTCGTGAACAATTAGCTAAACAAATTCACGCTAAATACACCTGGGCGCCAGAAGCATTGATTCTTCGTTATGTCACACAGTTTGGTACCCAAACCTGGAACTTAATGGAAGGCACAACAAGTGAAGCTGACTTAGGACAAACGTTCTCGGCACAAGCAGGTGGTGTTTACCAACGTGAGATCGATTACTTAATGAACCATGAAATGGCAATGACCGATGAAGACATTTTATGGCGCCGTACTAAGCTTGGTCTTTACATGAACGAGGAAGAAAAACAGGCCTTAACGGACTATTTAAAGAAAAAGCTACAACAGAAAGTGGTTAATCTTTCTCAAGTTGGCTAACAGCTCCCCTCCCTCCCTCCCCCACAATAAAGCCTGCTTAGTTGCAGGCTTTTTGTTTTGTTGTTTAAGCACAACACCTTGGTGCGCTCCACTCGATTGCAAATAAGAACAACTATTCATAGACATTTGGCGTTAAATACAATCATACTCATTTGAAAAATAATGCATCAATGACTTCAGAGTACCGTACTCAGAGTATTGCCTCTGTATGGCAATGCAATTCTCGCGAAAGAAGTATCTTGAGGTTATTTTGGTATCGGCTCAAACAAGGAAAAGAAAATGGGTTTTATGATTGAACATTGGGACTTCTCAACCCCAGAAGCAACTCAACAATCCACCACGGCAGAGCAAATTCAAGCTAAGCATTGGTACCATTGCGAACGGCTGCATCCTGATATTCGTGGTTGGCTGGAGCAGAACCAAGTGCCTCGTGCAACGGTTGATCATCTATTAGCCGACGAAAGCCGACCATCTTTCCATCCTTTAGATGACGAGAACTTCATGTTGATTTTACGAGGCGTCAATATGAACGGCAATGCATCACCAGAAGATATGCTTAGTATTCGAATTCTCTACTTTCAAGGCGCACTCATTTCAACTCGTAAAATTCCATCACGCGCGATCATGGAGATTCGCCAAGCATTAGCGGAACACAAAGGCCCAAAAAGTCTTGCCAGTTTACTTCATCAGATCATTGAAGGATTAAACAGTAAAATAGACATTTACCTTGATACAATTGAAGAAACACTAAACCAGTTCGACGTGAATGATGAATCGACGTACAAACATATGGCGACTCAAAAAGCACTGATTTCTATCAAGCGTTTTATTCGCCCTCAGCAGTACGCTATCCGTGATCTTGTGGAGTCAGAATCAGAATTGATTGCTTTGAGACCTCATCAATATCGCTTCGCACACAATAATATTACGCGCATAAATGAAACACTTGAGTTTTATCTTGGAGAAGTGGCGCTTTTCCAAGAAGAGATCAAACATCATCGTGATGAGAAAACCAATAAAAACAGTTACCTGTTTACTTTGGTAGCAACGATTTTTCTACCAACCAGCTTCTTAACAGGTTTACTCGGCATCAATGTTGGTGGAATGCCAGGTGTGGAATCCACCATGGCATTCACCTGGTTCTGCATCGCCTTAATTGTCATTTTTGGTCTAGAGTGGTGGCTATTTAAACGCTTGGGGCTCACGAATAAAGCGGACGACGAAGACGAATAAACACTAAACCTATAAAGAACAAAAACCAAAAGAGGAGCACGCGGCTCCTCTTTTCTCTACTCACATTAGAATCTTATCCGGGGTGACCATCCACACGAGGGGTCACAAGCATCACACCAAAGCGCCACACAAATAGCCCAAACGCAACAATCCATAATCCGCCGCTGATATCAATCCACAGTATCATGTTCGCTGGATCAAAGATCACGGCGAAACTGCGAACCAAAGCTGCCGCGGTAATCGCTGCAAACGCAAGGCTCATGTTTGGCCCTTTGTAGATCATGCGACCAGTATGTCCCATCGTCACCCGTGTAATCATCGCTAAAATCAAACCGCCTAACGCACCTATCGCAAACAGGTGAATGAGGTTATGGCTGGCAAATGCATCTCCCCAGACGCCTCGCAAAATTAAGCTTAGTGGTAAACACAAATACGCAGCATGCAGCGACCACACTAAAGGCTCGCTCAGGGTTAACCAAGGTTTCCAGCGAACAAAACGCACCAACTGAGCAACACCTGCAAATAGCATCAAAGGACTACCTAGTTCTGCAAACGTCACAGGGAAAAAGCTCAGCACAAATAGCATTACCAATGGCAAGTTCGCGAACCACTCTAACCAAGCCAATGGTTGCGCTTTTTCGAAATTAAATCGACGCGCAGTAAAAAATGGAATCACACGTCCGCCCATCACTGACAACAGCAAGGTAAACCACCACAGCATTGCTTGCCACACCGCTGAAGAGCTAAAGGGCGGCATACCTTTTATCGTTGCGTAGCTTGCAAAGTTCGCAAAGATGGCCAAAAGAAACAGTGGAACGAAAAACAAATTACGCCAACCTTTGGCTCGATACACACGAATGCCCACCTCATAGGCGACAAACAGTAAAAATACCGCTTCGATACTGCTGGTTAACCATAACGGTGCTTGTGTCCAAAGCAATATGCGGGGCACTAACCACAAGCCAAATAAAGCCAGAAGCATGTAATGCTTGGTACCATTAATGCCAGTCCAGTTTTGTACCGCGGTCAGTACAAAGCCAACTACGATTGCCATCGAAAAACCGAACAACATTTCATGTACGTGCCACCATAATGCCGGTACAGCTAATGCGTTTGGCTGTCCGCTCTGGAACATCCACACCCACAACGCGATCGCAACAATGGCGTAAATCGACCCAAACAGAAAAAACGGCCGAAAGCCTAATCGCAGCCATGCGGGGATTTTTTCTTCCACTTTTTTATCGGTGATATTCAGCATTATCTTGCCCTCAAGCGTCTCTTGATGCTGGTTGACTCAACTACAATATTAATGCTACCACAAACATGCATAAAAAATACATGTTTATAATTAAGATTATACTTAAGAGGTAAAGTTGTGCTTCAGAGGCGGGTTAGGTATAAACGGTGAGAGACACAACCATCAGTTAAGGGATGCAACGAAGATGTACATATTTGGCTATGGCAGTTTGATTAATTCTGCGTCACGTAAGTTAACCGGACAAACGGGAGAAGCCATTCCCGTCATTGCTCATGGACTGGTGCGCTACTGGGGGAAGATTGACGACAGCTACAGCCTCTCTCCATTAGTGGTGAACCAAGGCGATGGACAGGTTAATGGCGTTTTACTCGAAGTGAATAAAGAAGCGCTCGCAGAATTCGACCGCCGTGAGCGAGGTTATCATCGTATTCAACTTCAGCCAGATCAAATCGAAACAGATGCGAGTTTTAACCAAGAACATGACATTTGGGTTTACGTAAAAGACGAGCCACTACCACCATGCGCAAAGAGCCCAATCATGCAAAGTTATGTTGATACCGTGCTGGCAGGTTGCTTGGAAGTTTCCCACGCGTTTGCAGAGCATTTTGTGCGTCACACCATTGGCTGGCAACACGCGAAAGAAAATGACCGCCATCAACCCAAATATGGCAACCTTGCAGGCGTACAAGATCACCATTATGAGTTGATTGATAATCTGATCAAAAAAGGAGCCTAACGGCTCCTTTTTAGTATCTATGTTTTGCTTACGCGAGCTTAAAACTTGTAATCAACACCAACGTACAGGCTGTCAAAATCAAAATCTTCGCTGCCACCGTTTTCGGCATCAATACTTACCGAAGAAGCACGGTAGCCACCAGATACAACCAAACCTGAAGCAAACTCATAACCAGCCTCAACACCGTAGTTAAAGCCTACATCACGACCATCATCGGTAACAGTGCTAGATGATTTCACTTCATAAGAAACACTCATTACACCAAGGCCAGCAATCGCACCAACATAGAAGCCTGTACCTGCAAACTGGTATTTAGGCTTCGCATTGAAATTGAACGCAGAAGCATCAACACTAAATTTAACCGGCCACCCCATGTAAGAAAATGTTTCTTCAAAGTCGCCAAAGTATATGTACTCACCTTCAAAAGCTAGTTTGAAGTTTTCTGAATATTGCAGCTCTTTACCTACAGCAAGGCTAAGACCTGTCGCAGAAAAATCTTTTGACAAGCTTTTAACTTTAAGATCTGAATTTACCAAATCAGCACCAACATACCAGTTACCTTTTGCTTGAACTGACGCTGAAGCAACCACTGCACCTAAAGCCAATAATGGCAATACTTTTTTCATTATAATTTCCCAATTTTTCATACTGTTAGACAGCTTTTAAAAGCGCGGAGATTATAAATAGAGTTGAATACTTTCCTATTGATTTGTTTATAAAATGAGACACAAAACATAAACATGAACAATAAAACGTTTGCTTGATTAAACTCTAAACAGCTCGACTCCTATTAAGTACTAGAGTTACCACAAGTAGCAAGTTTCCAAACCAGTCGCGTTTTTCAGTATTTTTACAGCAATATAATCCTTACGTTTACGGCTTTATTTATTACTCAATAGAGTCTATTTCATGAAAACAAGTTGGCTTGATATGATGATTTAAAGTGTTTAGGACTGTCTTACTAAAGGTTTGTGCATATCTAAGTAGCTGTTTAAAATAGTCAGATTATTGAGCTCACACTTGGGCAGTGCCAACGGGAAATTTACATGGCAAAGCTAAAAGATATCGCCATTGAAGCAGGCGTCTCACTTGCAACCGTATCGCGGGTTTTGAACAACGACCCAACGTTGAGCGTTAAAGAAGAAACCAAATACCGCATTTTGGAAATTGCAGAAAAACTGGAGTACCGCACCAGTAGCTCGAAGAAAGGCATCAAAGAAGTTAAGCAAAAACATCACTTTTTAGCCTTATATAACTACAAACAAGAAACAGAGGTGAATGACCCTTACTACTTATCAATTCGTCATGGGATTGAAACGCAATGCGACAAATTAGGTATTACGCTAACCAATTGCTATAACAGTGAAATTGATGTTGAAACGAAAAAGATAACAGGTGTCCTTTTAGTCGGAAATGTCGACCAAAAGGTAGTAGATAAATTACCTAAACGTCTAGCCGATAGCATCTGCTACATAAACTTTTCAGATCCAACCTGCCCTTATGATTGCGTTGATGTCGACCTTATTCGAATCAGTAGGCAAGTGGTTGATTTCTTTGTACAACGAGGCCACCGCCGCATCGGTTATATTAGCGGTCAAAACAAGCCCGACGCAGCTGACACTCGTAAAAATGTGTTTTTGGACTATGGCTATCTAAAAGGCGTGGTCGCAGAACAAGATATACACTATTGTGCCTGCTCTAGTTTGTCCGGTTATAACTTAGCGAAAGAGATGCTAGCCAAAGGTGACTTCCCGAAAGCAGTATTCATTGATTCAGACTCCATCGCGATTGGCATAGTACGTGCAATCCATGAATTTGGCTTAAAGATACCAGAGGATATTACGTTGATTAGTATGAATGATATTCCTACTGCTCGCTTTACCTTTCCGCCGTTGTCTACAATTCGTATTCACTCTGAGTTGATGGGAATTCAGGGAGTGAACTTACTGGTGGAAAAATACCGAGATGGACGCTTACTCCCTCTTCATGTATACGTTCAAACAGAGCTTAAACTACGTGGTACAACTCAATGATACCTTTTCCATTAATCTCTTTTATGAATTAAATCTGGAACATCCCCCCCCTAACCCAAGACATTCATTTTGCACAATCAGTACTGTTTCGGTGTAACGCCGATAACTCAGCGGGTAGTAAGAAGTCCAACAACAAATAACTCTAAGCACCATGAGTGCCCCAAATGTTTATCATTTAGAGGTGATGGTCGAAAAAACCAACTCGCGTAGCCAAATGCCTTTGTCTTCATTGTTTCGGCTGGAATGCCACAGCATGGCAATATCAAAATCCGCAACGGCGATCGGCGGCTTAACAGTAGTGAGATCGTCCGAAAAGCCCTCCGCCAACGCCATTTTTTCTGGCACGATGGCAATGAGATCGCGCTTTTTCAACAGATGCCGAATAGTGAGAAAGTTGCGCGACGCCACGGTGACTTTGCGGCTCAAGCCATGTTCTGCGAGCTTTTGGTCTACTTGTGTCTTTAAGCTCCCATCGGGACTTACCAGAGCTTGCTCTATGTTCGCGAACGCTTCCAGAGACAGCTGTGTTTCCCCTTGCAATACCTGTTTATCACACATGCACACGTGCTTTTCGGTGTACAAGTACAAGCTCTCAAAGTTGTCATCCAACACCGGCATGCTGCCAATAATGACATCGAGCTTTTCATGCTCAGTTAATGCCACGTAGTTGCTACGATTGACGTTAATAAAACTGATCTGCGCCTCTGGGGCGCGCTGGCGTATTTCGTCATAAAGCCGAGGAGCAAAGATAAACTCGGCATAATCCGTTAACCCGATGCGACATACACCCGCGTAATTTTCAGGTTGGAAGGCAGACTTAGTGAGCAAGTCTTTGGCGATAGAATCCAATAAGTGATGCACAGTTGGCGCGATGTGGTGAGCGTGCTCGGTGGGCTCCATCTTGTGCCCTTTTCGCTCAAAAAGCGGGTCGTCAAACAACAACCTTAAACGAGACAAACTATGACTCATCGCCGACTGGCTAACGTAACTTTTCTCTGCCGCGACGCTAACGCTTCGATAGCGATACAAGTAGGAAAACGTCACCAATAAGTTCAAGTCAATGTTGCGCCACTGAATGTCCTCTTTCACTCCAACATCCTCATCCCATTTCATTCATAGATGAAATTAAAATCATCAATTTGAGTCATTTTAGAGCATTCGATAAATTAGCAACAATGCTTTTTAGATAAACAGGCTCGACATGTTCACCATATTCAAAACTTTTTTCTGGCTGGGTTGGTTCAGCTTCGGCGGCCCTGCGGCTCATATTGGTTATTTTCGCCAAACATTTGTTGAGAAACTGAAATGGCTTGATGACAGTGAGTACGCGCAAATTGTCGCGCTCAGTCAGTTTTTGCCGGGACCGGGCTCAAGCCAAGTTGGCTTTGCTTTAGGCTATAAACGTGGCGGTTTAGGTGGCGCATGCGCAGCATTTGTCGGATTCACGCTTCCTTCAGTGGCCATCATGTTGGCGCTGGCGATGGTGAGCAGCCAAATCACCGACACCGCAGTGTTCCAAAACATCGTTCACGGCCTAAAACTGCTCGCAGTCGTCGTCGTGGCGGATGCGACTTGGGGCATGTACAAAAACTTCTGCCAAAGTAAACTGACCGCGGGTGTGTGCGTCGCGACTGCGATTGCGTTGCTAGTGGCACCAAGCATCATGACGCAAATGTTCGTGTTGATCGCAGCAGGTTTTGTCGGAATGCGATATCTAAAGAAAGACTCCGCGCCATCAGCCGAGTCGTTTAAACCGTCTATCGCGCCATTGGCTCTATTTGCGGTGCTTTTACTCGGCTTACCGTTAGTGGCTCATACGTTACCTTTGCTTGGGCTGTTTAGTGATTTTTTCCAAGCTGGTAGCTTAGTGTTTGGTGGCGGTCATGTGGTTCTGCCGCTTCTGCAAAACATTGTTGGCGACCAGCTCAGCCAAGATGCATTTTTAACAGGCTACGCCGCTGCACAAGCTGTACCAGGGCCAATGTTCACCTTTGCGACTTTTATCGGTTACGAGCTTTCGGATACGCCAATTTTAGGCGCTCTGATCGCAACGCTTGGCGTATTCCTCCCAGGGTTTCTTTTACTGCTTGGCGTTCTTAAAAACTGGCAAGCACTGGCAGGCAAACCGCTGGTCTCCGGCGCCATCAACGGTGTCAATGCCTCGGTAGTAGGGTTGCTACTCGCGGCACTTTACCAGCCAGTATTTAGCAGCGCAGTTGTTGCTCCCATCGACATGGCGTTAGTGGTTGCAGGTTTTTATCTACACAAAAAGATCAACCTATCGGTGCTATGGATGATCGTGTTTTTTGTGGCAGCAGGCCTTGTCACGGGCATGATTTAGCCTGCTGATACACCAACTATTGAATCCAGATAAACCACGGGCACTCAAATACGAGTGCCCTTGCTTAGATTAGATAGCGAAAACGGAACAGACCCCGATAAAAAGAGCATCCAAAATTATGACTTAACTTCTCTCGGTTAAGCCATTGTTCATTCTTACCAACTTAACCGCATCATGACGAGAATGGACATCGAGTTTTTTGTACAACTTGTATATATGGCTTTTCACTGTACTTTCAGATAAAAAAAGTCTTGAAGCAATTTGTTGATTTGAAATGCCGTACACAAGTAGCTCTAGAATCTGTTTTTCTCTGCATGTTAACTCATCATGCTGCTGTTCTTCGGACAAATTTGCATGCCGATAATTGAGGACTAACTTCTCTAGGTACATTCTTGGTAGCCACAACCCTCCTTTCAGTACGTATTCCGCGCCATCACATATATGTGTCACTGATGCACTTCGGAGCAAAATTCCTTTTAACAACTTCCAATGCAGTAAGTCCGTTTGTACTTTTTCACAAGGGACGTTGTGAAGCATAAAGGACCACCCAAATAGATCAAAATCTGGTAACTTTCCTTGAACTTCAAGCTGACGCATAAAATCGTAATCAATAAACATCAAATCGATACTGAGTGAGTGACTTCTGAACACCACTTCATCTGGTTGCATTATCTTTACATCGACATCATGAATGGAAGATAGTTGTTTTTTTATTAAGTTACTTTGTAAATTACTCTCAGCTAGCAGTATCAAGTGCTTCTTTTCCATAGTCCCACCACATTAACTTACCTGTTTCACCAACCCCCGTTAGAAAATTAATTGGGGATAGCAAAGAGAATTTATCTTCATTTTAAGTAGAAAATATAGCACTTCAGAATGATATCGCATTGCTTTTCAGCACCGAAAAAGACTTAAAAAGTATGAACCTGTTGTGTTTTTATCCATACTTTTCAACCTGTGTTAGCATAAGGATATGATTTATAATATTAAATAATAAAGATAATAATTGGATAAAATACCATTTATAAAAAATGGATGACTGCTCCGCTCAGTGCAATAGAACGAATTACTTCTTTATATTGGCTTCATTTCATACTTGATGAGTACTTAAAGTAAATACAAAAAATAACATTATGATTATGTTATTTTTTTCTTTAACACCTTAAAGAGACGCACCTAAATACTCCCTTCCAGCCTGAATCATTCTCAATAATGAGAACAGCTTTCACTGATCCTTTCTTATAATTTCATCGCTTCCCACAACATTTGAAGGAAGCAGCAAGAAGTTAAGTGCAGTCATTTTTAATCAGGAATAACAGGAAATGGAGTAATCGTTATGACTCTAAACAAAACAGGGCTTGCTTTAGCAATGTCAGCAATTTTATTTAGTGGCTCTCTAATCGCGAATGAGATCGATGATGGAGACGACAACATGCAATGGACTGACAGCGCTAACACCGATATCGGTTTATCTGGCAGCTTCAATGATAACAGTGACAATAGCGCATCTCTCGGTGTTGGTGATAGCTTCAACGACAACAGCGATAATAGTGCGTCACTAGGTATTGGTCATAGCTTCAACGACAACAGCGACACTGACAACAGTGCAACTCTTGGTGTTGATGACAGCTTTAATAACAACAGCGACAACTCAAACTCGAGCACTAACACAGCTCAAAGCCACAACGACAATAGTACGTCTAACGCTAACGACAACAGTACCAGTGCTGATCTTGATGTGAGCCTAAATAGTGATAGTAGTGATTCAAGTACTAACACAAATAGAAGCCACAACGACAACAGCGACTCTAGTACTACTGTAAGACGTAGCAACAACGACAACAGTGACTCTAGTATCAACAGTAGCTTTAACGATAACAGCGATAATCGTAATCAAAGCGACAACCGCAACCAGAGTGATAACCGTAGCTACGCTGATTCAAGCACAACAAACTCGAACAGCTTTAACGACAATAGTAACTATCAAAGTGACTCGAGCTCAACAAATGTTGATAGCTTCAATCAAGTCCATATGGATACCGATATGGTTGTTGCGAGCTCAAGCCTAATGGGTGGTGTTACAGGTGCATCAGTTATTTATGCAACTAACGCGGATGATACTCGAGTTCGAGTTGAAAACATGAACACCCTTGGTGGTCTTGGTGGTGCAGCTGGTATTACTACCGTTGGTCAGAATGCTGGTTCAAATTCACTTGTACAACAATCTGTTACAACTAATGCAAGTGTGTTTACTGGGGGTGAGTAACCGACTAGTAGGAGAAAGCGATGCGTTTGGCAATCTGTACTTTGAGTATGATAGTTGCCTGCACTGCACTCGCTGATGACATTGCATTATCTGGCGGAGAAGTTAGCTTGGATATCATGAATGAATCAAGAGGTGGACAAAATGTTGAACTCGACTTGGTTTATGCAGAATCAGATATCAATGGTATTTCGTCAGATAATGTCGCGTCAAACACCGTGAGTGGTAACAATATACTATCAAGTGGAGCGTTCGCAGACAGTTCGGGTATATCCAACGTAATTCAGAACAGCGGAAACAACGTTTTAATCCAGAACTCTACCGTCGTTAACCTGACACTCAAGTAAACAATATGAAAGTATTAAATAACGTAATTTGGCTGATGCTCGTTTATTCAGCATCAGCCATTTCATTAGAACTGCTACCTTACCGAGCACATTACTCTGTTCCTGTTAAAAGCTACAAAGAAATAGTGTTCGGTGATGTTTTTCGCCAACAGTATGACTTCAGCTGTGGCTCTGCCGCCCTGGCTTCTCTTCTCACTTTTCATTATGCAACAGAGTCATCTGAACAAGATATCTTCAAAAGCATGTTTGAAAAAGGTGATAAAGAAAAAATCAAAGAGAAAGGTTTTTCTTTGTTGGATATGAAGTTTTACTTGGATTCCATAGGGTTACGTTCTGACGGCTTTCAAGTAGGACTGGAGAAAATTAAAGAAGTCGGCGTCCCTGGGATTACTCTCGTTAATTTCGACGGGTATATGCATTTTGTTGTCATCAGAGGTATAAACAATCACTCAGTTATTCTAGGAGACCCTTCTAGAGGAACCATGATAATGAAACTGGATGAGTTTGAAAAATATTACCAAGGAATTGTGTTACTGGTCCGTAACGAAGCGGAAATGGGACGGTCTAGCTTTATAACCAATGATAATTTCACCGTATATCAAAGATCACCATTAAAAACAGGAGTGTCTAGAGATTCCTTAGGGGTATTTAGCATTACTCTCCCAGTTTCCGGTGAAAATTAATATAACATTGTTTTAAATAACTTTAAGAACTTAACAACCTGAAAGGCCTACATTATGAACTACAATAAATTTTTGTTAGTGCTTTGTATGCTAATACCTCATTTTAATGTGAATGCTAAAGATGTTGGCCTGCAAGAACTTACTCCTCTTTCAAATTCATCTTTAGAAGAATATCGAGGTGGTTTCCAAATTACGGACGAGTATATTATTAATATTGGATTAAGCATTACTACGACTATAAATGGCGATGATATTTTGAACACAAACATTGCCAACTTAGTAATTGAAAATGGTAATTTAAAAAACATTAGCGCAAATAGTGAAAATCAAAGTGGAGATGTTTTCAACCAGGGTATTGTTAACATCATACAATTTGGTGAAGGCAATATTATTGGAGATGATTCTATAGATTCACCCAAAATGCCTTCGTCTCAAAATCCTAATATAATAAGTTCAGACTTTATAAATTCAAGTATTATCAATATTATTCAAAACACGAAAGATAACAGTATTATTGGACTTAGCACGCTCGTAGACATTGATGCTCAAGTAAATGGGGTAATACGGGAAATCAAAGCAAACCAACAATTAGAAGACGCCTTATTGAACCACCTTCAATGAGCATTTCCATTTTTATCTGAAAAATTGTCACGTTAAGCTTCTTTGATATTAGAAACGACTGATATCTATGATTACATACCAAAAGAAAGTTCGATATATCAATTGGCCACCATCATTTTAAGAATATATACCTACTTTATCCAATATAATCCAATCAATTTATAATGCGAACACTAGGCGCTAACGATAAATTAGGCCCAAGACTCAAGGGCCTAATATCCATTTTACAAATTAAAAGGTACTCGTACTGTTAATTGAAAGTCGGGAGTATCTTCTGTAAGACCAGCTTGAGCACTAACATTGATAGATGAGCGTTCACTAAAGGCATAGTTTATACCAAAAGTTAATGCATCTAATTGAAGCAACTTAGCATCATCTGCCGATCTGCCATTTACTTTGCTTTTTAAAATAGTTTTATGGCTAAGTCCTAAAGAGAATGAAAGATCAGGATTCACCGCAAACCCCATTCCCCCTGAAAGAGAAATAGTGTCTCCAAGTTCAACATCAGCTTTTGTGTCGCCAACTGTAACAGTATCCTCTAAGTTATAAATATAACTTAGACTAGCGAACAAGACCGCAGGATCAACAGGGTGAATAAGAGATAGATTAGGCTCAAAACTCCAAAAACCCGAACCTGTAGGGACATCACTAAATGAGTTGCTTCCATCTTCAATAGAAACATCATAAGGCGATCGTCCTGTATCCGACTTTACTCTAAGGCCACCTACCCAGTATGGCGCAGACTCAAAGTTAAACTGGTGCCTCAATGCGAACTCTACATCACCAAGCCCTCCGCCATCCACCGTTGTGTTTACTACTTCACTGTTTGAACCATCTTGAATGGGGCGCGTAGAAACTTGGTCATTACGATACACATACGGCACTCTAACTTCTAACTCTGTGGCGTTTGTTAAACCGTACCGAGCAGTTAATCCAACGGTTACTGTAGTCCTATCCGAATCACTCACTTCAATTCGCCCAACAATCAGAGTTGGTAAGACTGTATATCCAACAACAGATACTTTGTTTGAAGAGTTTTGTGTATAGCTCAAAGACGAATCAAATGACCATTTACCTTTAGGTGTGAGAACGCCTGGGCGCTCAATAACATCACCAACCGTTTGGGCGCGCTGAGGAATATCATCTCCTTCAGCACCATATGCATTCCCCGCAATGAATAAACTACAAAGATAGGTACCCAGTAAAGTCTTCCGTAACATCACATCTTTCCTTTTGCTGATGATCGTACCCAAGTAATCTCAGGCAATAGCTTGAGGTGAAGCTCCTAACTTTCCAAAGTAAGATTAGTATAGCTACTTCAAAACCACGACATACCTTTAAGTTTGGCGCTTTGAAGAAATTAGGAGACATTTATACTTATCTTCAACACTAAGCCACTAGTTAATAAATAATTAGGATAGATTCTATGTTTTCGCAATATTATTAATAAAATAAATTGCTTACCTGTGCTCTTAGTATGAAGTCGGTATGACATAACAGCTGAAAAGCCTGTTCTCTTTTGCGTAGCATCAATCACATTGCTTTTTAGATCGAGTCGCTCCGACTTCAACCATAACTAACGCTATCTTCCCCACATATTTCATCAAAATGCATTCCCGTGTCGCGATTTAACATGCTAAAGTTAACAATGCGTTAACAATTATAAATACAATGAGAAGACATGGAGTCACTTAAAATGAATCAGCCGAATCTAAATAGCGCTGCTGGTTGCGCTCTCCCACCACCAAATGAAATGATCCTCAAATGGGCTCAAGAGCGTCCAAATGAGGTCTACCTAAAACAAATTATTAACCGACAGTTTGTTGAGTACACATTCTCTGATGTTGCAGATCAAGCCTTAAAACTTGTCAGCGCACTACGCACGCTTGGTGTAAAGCCTGGCGACAAAGTCGCGTTAGTATCTAAAAACTGTGCAGAATGGTTTATTTGCGATCTTGCTATGATGCTTGGTGACTATGTCAGTGTGCCAATCTTTCCTACCGCCGGTGCAGACACCATCGAATACTGTGTGACTCATAGTGAAAGTAAAGCGATCATTGGCGGAAAACTCGATGATCCCAAAGCAACTCAGCAAGTCATTGATGCTATGCCTGAACTCATTAGCATCGCTCTACCTTATGACACGGCACCAAAGTGTAAGCACGAATACCAAGCGCTCATTGCTGATGCAGTGCCAAGTGAAGAGCGTCCGCAGCATTACGATGACAAGCTAATGTCGTTGGTGTATACCTCAGGCACATCAGGGTTACCGAAAGGCGCGATGCTAACTTACGGCGCATTCAGTTGGTCTGTTCAGCAACTGATCAATCATATTGGTATCCAAGAAAACGACCGATTGTTCTCTTATTTACCGCTCGCTCATATTACAGAGCGTGTTTATATCTTCGGTTCATCGATTATGGGTGGCGTGCCAACAGCATTTCCAGAGTCACTGGACACTTTTATCGAAGATGTGAAGATGCACCGACCAACTCTGTTTATCTCCGTCCCACGATTATGGACGCTATTCCAGCAACGTATTCAAGACAAACTTCCACAGAAGAAGCTCAATATTCTGTTGAAAATCCCATTCGTCAATTCTTTGATCAAGAAAAAGCTAGCAGATGGTCTAGGTTTAGATCAGGCTCGAGTATTAGGCTGTGGCTCCGCACCTGTATCGCCAGCGCTGTTGGAATGGTACCACTCAGTGGGCCTTGATATCACAGAGGCTTGGGGGATGACGGAATCATTTGCCTACAGCACGCTCAACTACCCATTTAGAGCTGACAAAATTGGTAGTGTCGGTAATGCAGGGCCAGGCATTGAGTTAAAAATCGCAGCTGATGATGAAATCATGGTGCGTGGCAAAGGGCTATTTTCTGGCTACTACAAAAATGACATTGCCACCCAAGAGTCTTTTGATTCAGAGGGCTGGCTACACACAGGCGATATCGGCGCTATCGATTCAGATGGTTATCTAACGATTCAAGGCCGTAAAAAAGATAACTTCAAAACCGCCAAAGGTAAATTTGTCTCTCCGGTTCCTATCGAGAAAAAGCTTTTCGAGTACAGTCGCGTAGAGATGATGTGTCTCATCGGTTTAGGGCTACCCGCTCCGATTCTTTTGGTTGTGCCACATGACTTCCCTAACTTTGATCGAGAGCGATACGCACGTACCACACGTAAAGTTATTGCCAGGATGAATCAAGAACTCGCCTCTCATGAGCAAATCAAAGGCGTGTTAATGATTAAAGAACCTTGGAGTATAGAAAATGGCGTACTGACGCCAACACTTAAAATTAAACGTCATGTGCTCGAACAAAAGTATCATGAGATAGGCCACAATTGGCCAAAAGATGAATTGGTCGTGTGGGAAGAAGACTTGTAATTTTGCTTGCACTCCTCAACACCATTGGGGAGTGCAGCTTAACTTTGAGCTTGAATCAAACTCATAGACTACTCTCTCCAGAATGGCTTACTCACTTCACAACTAATCTCCCTTTCACCTAATCCAATATCGTCCCAAAGGTGCTTTGGTAACTCTCTCAAGTGACGACGTGTCTTATAGTTCCTTCTCCAAGCCGCCAGTTTAGAATAAATTAACTGTAACCCGCTCTGATGGGCAGTAGGTATAGTACGCTCACAAGTGTGTGTCATGTTTTCCATTTCAGAGATTCCTATACAATGTTGACCACTTAATAATCAGCGACTACGCTGATATCCTCAAACGATAGAATCTGCCATAGAGTTAAGGAAAACTAATGTGAAAGATCGAATGCCTCCCTTACAGGGCTTGTATTACTTTTTCGTTGCAGCAAAGGAAGGAAGCTTTAAAACGGCAGCAAAAGAACTGTTTGTTACGCCAGCGGCCATTAGTCAGCAAATTCGTCATTTAGAAGAGTTCTTAGGCACGGACCTATTTGTTCGTCAGCACAGAAAAATCGTGCTCACACCTGAGGGAGAGCTACTGTTTACTCAGGCAGAAAGAGGGTTTGCTCATTTGCAGCAAGGGGTTAGATTAGTCAATCAAGATCCAAACCCGAACCACCTTTCGATATCAACACTCCCCTCTTTCGCTCATCATTGGTTGGTCCCGAAGATTACGGCTTTTCGCCAGCGTCACCCTGATATCGCCTTGCTATTAGAACCAACCAATGATTTGGTGTCTTTTCAAGATAGCCAGATAGATTTATGTGTTCGTTACGGTTTAGGAAAATATCCCAATTTAGAATCACAATGGCTGATGGACGAAGCTTTTTATCCTGCTTGTCATCCGGTGTATCAGAAAGAGCACGGGATCTATAACATCGAGGATTTAAGCAAAGCTGAGCTGATTGAAGATGTTTGGCCTGATCTTGATTGGAATATGTGGTTAGCAACCTTGGGTCACTGCGCAGCAAAGCCTACCTTAAAATACAGTGGATCACATCTCGTGCTTGAGGCTGCACTATCACTTCAAGGCGTCGCATTGGTAAAACACAGTTTAGCTCATCAATATTTTCGTTCTGGCAAATTGGTCCGAATTGGAGATATCGCCATCAAGCCCAATTTTGCGTATTACTTATGCGCGCCAAAAGGCTACTTAAAAAGACCTAAAGCTCAATTGTTTGCGCAATGGTTGAAGGAAGAAATAGAAATATTTGAAAAGTCAGTGGTACCAGACTTTAGGACCATTGACCTAAAAGGCAACAGTACTAGAACGGCATCATAACAATCATCAAAACAAACACGCTCTGCGTATAAGACTGCTAAATACAAAAAGCCCCGCACTAAGCGGGGCTTTCAAGTTATAGAGTTAACTTAAGAATTACTTCTTAGCGTTACGCTCTTTAACGTCAGCAATTACTTGCTCTGCAACGTTTGTTGGACATGGTGCGTAGTGTGAGAACTCCATAGAGAACTGACCACGACCAGAAGTCATAGTACGTAGAGTACCGATGTAACCAAACATTTCTGATAGAGGTACATCACCCTTGATACGTACGCCAGTAGACGCTGCTTGTTGGTCTTTGATCATACCACGACGACGGTTAAGGTCACCGATTACGTCACCAACGTGATCTTCTGGAGTGAACACGTCAACTTTCATGATTGGCTCAAGAAGTTGCGCGCCAGCTTTAGGCATAGACTGACGGAATGCACCTTTCGCTGCGATTTCGTAAGCGATAGCTGAAGAGTCAACTGCGTGGAAACCACCGTCGAATAGTTCAACTTCAACGTCTAGAGTAGGGAAGCCAGCTAGAACACCGTGCTCCATCATTGACGCAAAGCCTTTCTCAACTGCAGGCCAGAATTCTTTAGGTACGTTACCACCAACAACTGTAGATTTGAACGTGAAGCCAGAGTTTGGCTCACCTGGTTTGATGCGGTAGTCGATCTTACCGAACTGACCAGAACCACCAGACTGTTTCTTGTGCGTGTAGCTATCTTCGATTGCTTGAGTGATAGTTTCACGGTAAGCAACCTGTGGAGCACCAACTTCTAGCTCAACGCCGTAAGTACGCTTAAGGATATCTACCTTGATGTCTAGGTGAAGTTCACCCATACCTTTCAGGATAGTTTCGCCTGAATCTTCATCAGTCTCAACTTGGAATGATGGATCTTCTGCAACCATTTTACCGATCGCGATACCCATCTTCTCAGAACCGCCTTTATCTTTAGGCTTAACTGCGATAGAGATTACTGGATCTGGGAAGATCATTGGCTCAAGAGTACATTCGTGCTTAGGATCACATAGAGTGTGACCAGTTTGAACGTTCTTCATACCAACTACAGCGATGATGTCACCAGCTTGTGCTGAATCGATCTCGTTACGCTCGTCCGCGTGCATCTCAACCATACGGCCGATACGCTCTGTTTTACCAGTTGCAGAGTTAAGGATTGTGTCACCTTTCTTCATCTTACCAGAGTAGATGCGGATAAAGGTTAGAGCACCGAAGCGGTCATCCATAATCTTAAATGCAAGAGCACGTAGTGGCTCGTCTGCAGATACAGTCGCAACTTCACCAGTTGGCTCACCAGTCTCTGAATCAGTTAGAGGCTGTGGATCAACTTCTGTTGGAGATGGTAGGTAATCAATTACCGCGTCAAGAATAAGTTGGATACCTTTGTTCTTGTACGCTGAACCACAGTAAGTTGGGAAGAATGCTAGATCACGAGTACCTTTACGGATACAACGTTTGATGTCTTCTAGAGATGGCTCTTCGCCTTCTTCTAGGTAAGCCATCATTAGATCTTCGTCTTGCTCTAGAGCAGTTTCGATTAGCATTTCACGGTATTCAGCAGCTTTCTCTACCATGTCTGCTGGAATATCTTGAACTTCGTAGTTCTCTGGTTGGCCAGACTCATCCCATACGTAAGCTTGTTGGCTTAGTACGTCTACAACACCTACGAAATCTTCTTCGATACCGATAGGTAGAGTCATAACTAGAGGTGTAGCACCTAGTACGTTCTGTACTTGATCTACAACTTTGTAGAAATCTGCGCCCATACGGTCTAGTTTGTTAACGAAGATCAGACGTGATACGTGTGATTCGTCAGCGTAACGCCAGTTAGTTTCTGACTGAGGCTCAACACCACCAGAACCACAGAATACACCGATACCACCGTCAAGTACTTTTAGAGAACGGTAAACTTCGATAGTGAAGTCAACGTGTCCAGGAGTATCGATGATGTTTAGACGGTGATCGTTCCAGAAACAAGTTGTTGCTGCAGACTGGATTGTGATACCACGCTCAGCTTCCTGCTCCATGAAGTCAGTAGTAGTTGAACCGTCGTGAGTGTCACCGATCTTATGGATCTTACCAGTTAGCTTTAGGATACGCTCTGTAGAGGTAGTTTTACCCGCGTCTACGTGAGCAAAAATACCAATGTTTCTGTATTTTGATAAATCAGTCATTGTCTTACTCTGTTAATAAGGTATAAAGTGCGCGCAGAGTATATCACATTCTGTCAATACTGATACCCTTGCGTGCGGATGGAAGAAAAAAAATTTTAACGTGAAATTTCCGTCCCCAAAGCATAGTCAAACACAGCAATTTATGTACTTTATTCGCATTTTATTGAGGACGAATAGAACAGTTTGTGATTGCACAAATACCATTCTTATGAGCATTACAGCTCGTCAAAAGCCTCTATAGCTTCCGACAATTTCTTAACGCCGTGAATTTGCATGCCAGGGATGCCACCTTTCGGCATGTTGGCTGCTGGCACGATGGCTTTCTTGAAACCATGTTTGAACGCTTCATTCAAACGCTCTTGCCCACTTGGCACTGGACGGATTTCGCCCGCAAGCCCTACCTCACCAAAAATCACCACATCTTTAGGGAGTGGACGGTCACGAAAACTCGATAAAAGCGCCATAACTAAAGCAAGATCAGCGCTTGTCTCCGTCACCTTAACACCGCCAACCACATTAACAAAGACATCTTGGTCTGCCATTTGTAAGCCACCATGCTTATGCAACACAGCAAGCAAAAGTGATAGGCGGTTCTGCTCCAAGCCGACCGCAACACGACGAGGGTTGGCTAACTGCGAGTAATCCACCAGCGCTTGAATCTCTACTAGCAGAGGGCGCGTACCTTCCCAAACCACCATGACGGAAGAGCCTGATGTTTCTTCTTCACCACGAGAAAGGAAGATCGCAGATGGGTTACTCACTTCTTTCAATCCCTGGCCTGTCATTGCAAAGACACCAAGCTCATTCACAGCGCCAAAACGGTTTTTATGACTACGCAAAGTGCGGAATCGGCTATCCGTTCCACCATCGAGTAGTACCGAACAGTCGATAATGTGTTCAAGAACTTTAGGGCCCGCAAGGGTACCATCTTTTGTTACGTGACCAACAATAAATACCGCAACATTATTCTGTTTTGCGTATCGTGTCAGAGCCGTCGCAGATTCACGTACCTGAGCAACACTGCCAGGCGACGATTGAACATCAGAAACGTGCATCACCTGAATCGAGTCTATCACCATTATACGAGGCTGCTCTTTTTCGGCGATTTGGCAAATTTTGTCGACGTTCGTTTCCGATAGCATTTTTAAATGATCTTTCGGCAAGCCCAATCGGGAAGCACGCATTGCCACCTGCTGTAATGACTCTTCACCGGTTACGTAAAGCGTTGGCATTTGCGCAGATAAACTACACATGGTTTGCAACAGAAGGGTTGATTTACCAGCGCCAGGGTTACCACCAATCAAAATTGCGGCACCTGGTACAACACCACCACCCAACACGCGGTCAAGCTCTTTAAACCCACTGGTGAAGCGAGGTACTTCTTGCAGATCAATTTCGGATAGCGTTTGAACCGTAGCTTCTGTTGCGGAACCAGCGTAGCCGCTTAAGCGTTCATTGCGAGCAACGGTTGGCGATGCAGCGATACGTACTTCTGTTATCGTATTCCATGCACCACATGCGTTACACTGCCCCTGCCAACGGGGAAAGTCCGCGCCACAATCATTACAAACATACGCTCGTTTTGCTTTCGCCATGATGCCTCAATTTTTTCTACAAATGTGACTAAGCACAGCCAAGTCAGACCTGAACTGAAATGAACTATTGATATACTTAAGTATTACTTCGCTTAGCCGATACAATTTAAAGTAACGACATACTCTAACAGAAATAATGCAGCAATCTGAAATTCTCTCGCTCGCAGAACGACTCATTCCCGTTTACGGTACGAATGACTTTGACTTTGTCCTTGGCCAACTGACCGAGGAAGAGCCGCCTTCGGCCAAAATTTTGGTTAAAATGGAACTTAACCGCTTAATGGCTCCATGCAAAAAAAGCATTGATTTGCGAGGTCGCGTTCAAGGCGAATGTCGCGAGTATATTTTGGATGGTATTCCACATTGGTTGGATGATGTTGCTTTCAACGCTTACCATAAAAACATCAAAAAGTTTGGCTGCTACACGGAAGGAATGTGGGAAGCATTGGTCAACACGCGAAATAACTTTCGCGTAATGAGCAAGCGCCTTACTCAGCAAAAAACGCAATCGTTAACGGATCCTAAAAGCCCGTTCTTAGCAGAACCCGTTCACCTAGGCTACGATTTAAAGCGCCAAGAAAAACGCTTGAAAGTCCAATCTCAAGTTGAAATTTGCCGTTCTAAAGGACAGCTTCTTCATGGATTAAGCATTGATTTATCTAGCTCTGGCGCAAAGTTCAAAGTCCCTAGCGCATTTAAATATAACCTTGGGGAAATTATTCAGGTCACGTTTACTGAATTTGCCAGCAAATCTAACGTTGCAGGTATAGAGAAACCGCTTGCATACCGCATACTCGCGGTTGATGACTGTTACGAAAATGACTCAGTTCGATACCTCAGAACCATACGCTTAACTGACACCAATGTCGTCACCAGAGTGATAGATGAAGCGCTCAACAGTGCTGCTAAAAGGGCTCGTCACGACAATCAAGACAAGATTATTCGAGCTCGAACTCGCGGTTATGAGCACATCGCACTAAAGCACACCAGCAGCTTGCCTCTATTCTTTGATGGTAGTGACCTAAAATTAGCAATGTTAACGCCAAACAATCAAAAGCTTTGGCAATACTGGCACGATGAGAGAAACCAGCAAATGTTTGGTTCCTTATTCAACGAGCAACGCATCGCGTCACTCATTAAGCCTGGTGTTAAAGGAACAACCAATGTCCTTTATTCATTTACTCACGAGCACGAGAATCGAACCTATTTCTATTCGATGTTTCGCCCTGAAGCAACTCGCGAACAGCGCCAGCTATTTTGGCATTTAGGTGGCAAACGAGAGAGTTGGCGCGCCTTTAGAATTTCAATCTTTGAACTATCAGAGCAAGAACAGGAAGACCTAGCAGCATTCTCTCCAGAGTTGGCAGAAACGTCTCAATCACTGACTCATATTGGTATTTTGCAAGAAATTGCTGACGAAAAGTCAGGGCAGGATTACCTGCTAACTGAAAAGCCGCGCTTACCCGCTAATACGTTAAACGCGTTTCGCCATCCGAGAAGAGTTATTGGCAATCCAAAGGGCATTTATTTTGATGCAAAGTCTCGTCGTAAAGAGCCTCGTTATCGTTTTAAAACACCTTTAGAGTTGTACTCAGGACAAACTAAAACAGGCGGCTGTACTGTTGACCTTTCCAAACGAGGACTCGGAATTAGGCTAAGTGAGCCCACGATGTTACGTTCTGGGCAAGAGGTAAGAATCAACTTTCGAGAATTACAACTCTACGATAAAAAATTGCCGTTAATGTCGGTACCATACCGAGTAATTCGTGTAAGCCCAGATGGTTGTAGCGTGCAGTTAGTTATTGATGAAAGCAGCCAAACCATGAAGGTAATCGCTTTTTTCAACAGCATTATCGAGCACAATCAAGACAAGCTAATCCCGCAAAAAGAGACGCTACCAAGTAATGCTCTACTTGAAAGGCTGCACTGCATGTTGCTCTCGCGTACGCTGAGCACGCCCATTTTTATCAGTAAGAGTACGTCATCTTCAATAAAAACCCCCGTTATCGGGGTGAACTTGCCGCTACCTAAACACATTGAACTTTTTGCCCGTCTTGGGCATGACCAACTGTTGTCACTTGAACCTATCTTTAAAGGCCGGACAAGCACATTAATCGCAGAGCCAATAAAACGTGTAGAAGGTGCTCAAGCCAGACATCAGGATATCTACATAAGCGCCGCAAAAGTAGGCGATAAAATTACAGGCATTGAGTCAAAGCTTCATCAAGAGTTCAACAGCGTAAAAGAGCGGATTCAATTTATAAAGAAAGCGCGAATGATGGGTGACTTTTACGTGATTCGCCTTTCTACTGCGCCAATTTTCGATCCGATGACATCATTACTGCAACAAGATTTAAGTGACTTAACCCAATTTGGTGTACATCAAGCAAGCAAGTTAGAAAAAGAGTTGACGGCGCTCGTTGGTTACAGTGAATTTGAAGACATTACTGAAGAGGTAGTAATTAGATTGGAGTTAACCGAGTAAATTCAAAGTCATACCAAATTGAAAAAAAACACCGCCTTTCTGGCGGTGTTTTTGAATGGATGGTTAAGGTTTAGCTTTCCAGCTGACCTTTTGCTGCTTCACCAATGCGCCAGATAAAATACAGAGCACACCGCCCAACCCTGCAAAGCGAATCGCTGATTGCGCTTGAGCTTCCACTTTTGGTTTTGCGTGATACGCAATCCCTAATCCTGCCACCGACATCATCACAAGATCATTAGCGCCATCACCGACAGCAACCGTGTTGTGCTGCTCAATTTCATATTCATCCGCCAGTTCCACTAGAATGTCAGACTTCATCTGCGCCGTTACCACATCGCCAAGTACTTTACCCGTGAGTTTGCCGTCAATAATTTCTAATTGATTGGAGCGAGCAAAGTCTAAGTCGACTTTATCTTTGATGTAATCAGAGAAGTAAGTAAAACCACCGGAGGCAATCGCTGTTTTCCAGCCCAAGGCTTTCAACGTCGCAATTAGCGCTTCAAAGTCCGGCATGAATGGTAACTGGGAACGAACTTGTTCAAGAATTGATTCATCGGCACCTTTGAGCTTACCAACTCGCTGACGTAAACTTTGCTCAAAATCCAGCTCACCTTGCATGGCACGTTCAGTGACTTCAGCTACCTCATCCCCTACTCCTGCCAGTTTCGCGATTTCATCAATACACTCTATCTGGATCGCCGTTGAATCCATATCAAATACAATCAACCCTTGGGTTGATAGATCGGGCACTTCATTAAGCGAGGCGTAATCTAGGTTGAGACTTTGTAAGATCGTTTCATGTTGAGGAGTCAACTCTCCGGCCATCAAGGCTACTTCATATTGGCCAACTTTCCACGTTTCTAGTATCGGGTTGTAAAAGCCGGTGAAGAAATCAATGTCTTCGAAGTGACTTGGCGAAAGGTACTCAGCAAATACGATCCAGTTTGCTTTTGCTTTATCTAATTGGGAGGCAAATCGAGTCTCGGGTAATCGTTTTAAAAGTGTCGTATGTTTTCTGATAGGCAAGCTTTTTGACGCGTCCATGTATATAATCCCTTATGACTTTGCTAAAACGTTACCTCAACAAACTAAAAAGGCAAGTCTTTGTTTTATTTTAAATGGATGAGTAAAGAGCATGAGTGAATCTTTGTTCTCAGTAAGGAATGCCCTAAGAATTCTGGCACTAATCCTACTGTGTGTGATGTTGTTTATCACAATAAAAAACAGTGTTGTGATCAGTAAGGGTAATGAGAAAATTCAAGCACAACAGCTTGAAACACTCACCAAAGTTTTGATTTCACAGGCGTCTCTTTCTGCCAGTGAGATGATTTTAACTAAAGATCAAGAACGATTACTTCAGCTAACAAACCAGCTAGCACAAGACCGTTTAGTGTTTGATGCAACAATCTACGATGCACAGGGCGTACGTTTAGCGTCTAGTGAAGAGGCATTATCGGTACGCGAAGTTCTTGGCCTGGATACGCCTTTGGCAACAGCTTCCATTGGTCGCCAGCAGTTGGTTGAACCAGTTTTTGCAGATGGTGCGCTTATCGGTTTTGTTCGCGTGACCTTTGAGACGGGCCGGGTGACGGCAATTTCAGACCACCACTATCGCAAGAGCGATCGTTATATGTACATGATGGTCTTAATGAGCTTTGTCTGTGGTATGTTGTTCATCTTGATTTTACGTCGACAACCGATACGTCGTAAAAAAGCGCCAAACCTGCTGCTAACCAAGTAACTAGGTAGCGCTAACAACTCATATAAAAACAGCCCGCAATGTGCGGGCTGTTTTTTTAGCTCTTGAGAGCGAAAAATAGAATGACTCTTCGTCGCTTACTCTTCGTCACCAAGCAATACTGAATCTAGTGCGATTAGCATCATGTCGTTGAATGTCGTTTGACGCTCGTCAGATGTAGTCTGTTCGCCAGTCTTGATATGATCAGAAACCGTACAGATTGTCAGAGCTTTTGCACCGTATTCTGCCGCAACACCGTAAATACCAGCCGCTTCCATTTCAACACCAACAATGCCGTACTTGTCCATTACATCGAACATTTCTGGATCTGGCGTGTAGAAAAGCTCTGCTGAGAATAGGTTACCAACTTTAACGTCAATACCGCGAGCTTTTGCAGCGTCTTCTGCCGCACGAACCATGTTGTAGTCTGCGATTGCCGCGAAGTCATGACCTTTAAAGCGGATACGGTTCACTTTAGAGTCAGTACATGCACCCATGCCGATCACAACATCACGCACTTTGATGTCTTCATTCACTGCGCCACAGCTGCCAACACGGATGATTTTCTTCACGCCGAAGTCTTTGATTAGTTCAGTCGCGTAAATCGAGCATGATGGGATACCCATACCGTGGCCCATTACCGAGATCTTACGGCCTTTGTATGTGCCTGTGTAACCAAACATATTACGAACGTCACACACTTGAACGACATCTTCAAGGAAAGTCTCTGCGATGTATTTTGCACGTAGTGGATCACCAGGCATCAGTACGACGTCTGCAAATGCACCCATTTCAGCATTGATATGTGGAGTTGCCATTTTCTTTTCCTTAACCTTTCTCTAGCGCTCCGCGCTTAAGGCGATATAAGCCAGAGTATTCTCATTTCCGACAAGCAGCATTTACATACTGCAAACATAAAACTAGGAGCAATCAAGCTCCTAGTTTTCAAAAACCTAACTAATTATAGGAAGTTCTTACCGTAATCCATTGGAGAAGTACCGAAGTAACTTGCCAATGTTTGACCGATATCTGCGAATGTTTCGCGGCGGCCAAGAGAACCAGCTGGTACTTTTTGACCATAAACCAATACTGGGATGTGCTCACGAGTATGGTCAGTGCCTGGCCATGTTGGGTCACAGCCGTGGTCTGCCGTTAGGATAAGCACATCGTCTTCTTCCATAATCTCTAGCACTTCGTTGATACGACCATCGAAGTACTCAAGTGCCGCTGCGTAACCCGCTACGTCACGACGGTGACCGTAAGCTGAGTCGAAGTCTACAAAGTTAGTGAATACGATCGTGTTGTCGCCCGCTTCTTTGATTTGCTCTAGCGTTGCTTCGAACAATGCAGGGATACCTGTCGCTTTCACTTTCTTAGTGATGCCGCAGTTTGCGTAGATATCAGCAATCTTACCAATAGAAACCACGTTGCCTTGCTTCTCATCAACGAGCTTCTGAAGAACCGTTGCTGATGGTGGCTCTACAGAAAGATCACGACGATTACCTGTACGCTCAAATTGACCTTTACCAGCACCAACGAATGGGCGCGCGATAACACGACCAATGTTGTAATCTTCTAGCTCTTCACGTGCGATTTGGCAAAGCTCTAGTAGACGGTCTAGACCGAAAGTCTCTTCGTGACATGCGATTTGGAATACAGAGTCAGCAGACGTGTAGAAGATTGGTTTGCCAGTCTTCATGTGCTCTTCACCAAGATCGTCAAGAACTTGAGTACCAGACGCGTGACAGTTACCTAGGAAACCGTCAAGCCCCGCACGCTCAAGAATGCGGTCAGTCAATTCTTTCGGGAAGCTGTTTGCTTTGTCAGTGAAGTAACCCCAGTCAAACAGAACAGGAACACCTGCGATTTCCCAGTGACCAGACGGCGTGTCTTTACCTGAAGAAAGCTCTGCTGCATGACCGTATGCACCAATGATTTCAGCGTCTGCGTCTAGTCCAGGTGCGAAGCGACCTGTCGATTCTTTATGCGCCATTGCCAAACCAAGTTTCGATAGATTTGGAAGGCGAAGTGCACCTTGGCGATTGTCGTTATCTGCTAAGCCTTTTTCACATTGGTCAGCGATGTGACCTAGTGTGTCTGAACCTACATCACCAAATTCTTTAGCATCGGCAGTTGCACCGATACCGAATGAGTCTAGTACTAAAATAAATGCTCTTTTCATTGCTCGTTCCTTAGGCCCACTCGGCTTTTTATTATGGTTGAGTAGGCCTTGTGTAATTACTTGTTCTATTGGATATCTTCTGCACGAATTTGGCGGTAAACCTCTGGAGTTGGTGTGTATTCACCACCTACTTTGATTGCACTGCGCAGTGCTTTTGCCGCTTCTTCCCATTGCTCTTCAGTGCGAGCGTGGATAACCGCAAGAGGTTTATCACTGTCTGCGACCTCACCTAGGCGGATGAACTCGTCGAAACCAACTGCGTAGTCGATTTCATCAGTAGCAACTCGACGACCACCACCCATAGCAACCACAGCCATGCCGATAGCACGTGTATCCATTGCAGAGACAATGCCCGTTTCTGTTGCGTAAACTGGCTTGATGATTTCTGCTTTTTCTAAGTAGTTGTCGTAGTTTTCTACGAAGTCCGCAGGACCGCCTAAGCCAGCAACCATCTTGCCGAAGCACTCAGCCGCTTTGCCGTTATCCAGCACTTCCATCAGTTTTGCGCGTGCGTCTTCTGTGTTCTCAGCAAGCTTGCCAAGTACTAACATTTCAGCACATGAAGCCATGGTCACTTCAAGTAGACGAGGGTTACGGTATTCACCCGTTAAGAAACGAACCGCTTCACGAACTTCCACTGCGTTACCCGCTGAAGACGCCAATACTTGGTTCATGTCCGTAAGAATTGCCGTAGTCTTAGTGCCAGCACCGTTTGCTACAGCAACGATTGATTTTGCTAGCTCTTCAGACGCTTCGTAAGTTGGCATAAATGCACCTGAACCCACTTTTACGTCCATCACTAGCGATTCCAGACCCGCCGCCAGTTTCTTAGAAAGGATCGACGCCGTAATCAGGGAGATATTGTCTACCGTTGCGGTAATATCACGAGTCGCGTAAACACGCTTATCCGCAGGAGCAAGGTCACCAGTTTGACCGATGATCGCCACACCAGCGTCTTTGGTTACTTGACCAAAAACATCGTTGCTCGGCGTAATGTTGTAACCAGGGATAGATTCAAGTTTATCCAGCGTACCGCCTGTATGACCAAGACCGCGGCCAGAGATCATAGGTACGAAACCGCCACACGCTGCCACCATTGGGCCAAGCATTAAAGAAGTTACGTCACCCACACCACCGGTTGAGTGTTTATCGACAATTGGACCACCGAAGTTCATGTGGCTCCAGTCGATAACCATGCCCGAATCACGCATTGCACACGTTAAGGCAATGCGCTCATCCATGGTCATTTCATTAAAGAAAATCGTCATAGCAAACGCCGCAATCTGACCTTCAGATACCGTGTTGTTCGCTACGCCTTGAATAAAGAAGTTGATTTCGTCGGCGGTTAGGACTTCGCCGTCACGTTTTTTACGAATGATTTCTTGTGGTAAATACATTAGTGCCTCCCAAGCTCTTTTGAGCCATGGTTGTAGTAGGATAGAAGAGGTTTGGTAGCACCCGTTTAGGTGCTACCGTTCAGACGTATTATTGGAATTAGTACGCTGTTGGATCTGCGACGTCGTCCGATACTTCTAATGTATTTAGTAGGTTGGTTAGCAGGCTAGACGCACCAAAACGGTAGTGACGAGCATCAACCCAGTTGTCACCTAGGATTTCGTCAGCCATTGCTAGGTATGCTGCTGCGTCTTCAGCAGTGCGCACACCACCTGCTGGTTTGAAACCAACAGTTTCTGCAACACCCATGTCGCGAATAACTTCAAGCATCATGCGAGCGTATTCTGGTGTTGCGTTTACTGGCACTTTACCAGTTGAAGTTTTAATGAAGTCAGCACCTGCTTCAATACAGATTTGAGATGCTTTCTTGATTAGTGCTTCTTCTTTTAGTTCACCTGTTTCGATGATCACTTTAAGAAGAATGTCACCACAAGCTTCTTTACATTGCTTAACTAGTTCGAAGCCTACTTTCTCATCACCCGCCATTAGCGCGCGGTAAGGAAAAACTACGTCAACTTCGTCTGCACCGTAAGCAACCGCCGCTTTTGTTTCAGCAACTGCGATTTCAATGTCGTCGTTACCATGTGGGAAGTTCGTTACTGTTGCAATACGAACCTCTGGCGTACCTTGCTCACGAAGTGTCTTCTTAGCAATAGGAATAAAGCGAGGGTAAATACAAATTGCAGCTGTGTTGCCTACTGCTGTTTTCGCGTCATGACATAGTGAGATCACTTTTGCATCAGTGTCATCGTCATTCAACGTAGTTAGGTCCATAAGTTTAAGTGCACGTAGCGCTGCTGCTTTTAAATCGCTCATTTCTATCTCCGATCAATATTCAAAAAATTCACTACTCAGCCTTACATCACGTCTTTAACTATAATCAACAAGTCGAGACAATGTGAGTAAATGGCTAAACAGTCTATTAATGAACGGACTTGGTTCCCTGAAGACTCGGCATATACAGCGAAAATTTATCATATGCCAATTGCTATCCTTGTCACCGCACAGTACCAGTTTGGCCTATGGCACAACAATCTATGATTGCGGTGTCTTTAATATCACATCACAAAGCAAAACGCCTATTAGATCTGATATTGCAGGGCAATTCATTTGCCCATCGATTATGTAATATTCATTACGTGATTAAGAATCAAGCTTAACCACTATCCTGTGATTAATACATTATAGAGTTTCACCGCAAAACTGTAGCACCAAATAGAGCGCAAACGGTTTGTATCTCAAAATTTCCTAGCCCCTATTCCATTGACTGCGTAATACCTCGACTAAGGCAAACACCCGATGAAATTTTGGAGCCCGAAAAACGAAAAATGCCCCGCAGCAATCTCTTGCTACAGGGCATGATGTAAAACGGCGTCTATATATTAAGAACCGATTCTAATTATAGTGCTGCAAGGCTTAAGCAGAAGCCTGCAATTGTCGCGGCCATAAGGTTAGACAACGTACCTGCAAGAACTGCTTTAACACCCATGCGAGCGATGTCACTACGACGGTTTGGTGCAAGGCTACCTAGACCACCAAGTAGAATCGCGATAGAAGAAAGGTTCGCGAAACCACATAGTGCGAATGAGATGATAGCTGTTGTCTTCTCAGACATTACTTCACCAGTTGCCGCGATTACTTGAGCGTTTTCACCTAGGTATGGTGTGAAGTTCAAGTAAGCAACGAATTCGTTCACTACGATTTTCTGACCGATGAATGAACCAGCTGTTACAGCTTCTGCCCATGGAACACCGATTAGGAATGCTAGTGGAGAAAACGCGTAACCTAGGATTAGCTCTAGTGTTAGTTCTGGCATGCCGAACCAACCACCGATGCCACCTAGCATACCGTTGATTAGCGCGATTAGACCAACGAATGCGATTAGCATTGCACCTACGTTAAGCGCAAGTTGTAGACCAGAAGCCGCACCGCCCGCAGCTGCGTCGATTACGTTAACTGGTTTGTCGTCACCGCCGTCCATCGCTTCTTCGATACTTTCGTGAGGCTGGTCAGTCTCAGGGTGAAGGATTTTAGCGAACAGTAGACCACCTGGTGCTGCCATGAATGATGCCGCAACTAGGTACTCTAGTGGAACACCCATAGATGCGTAACCTGCTAGTACACCACCAGCAACAGAAGCTAGACCACCACACATTACCGCGAATAGCTCTGATTGAGTCATTTTTGGAACGAATGGGCGAACAACTAGAGGTGCCTCAGTTTGACCTACGAAAATGTTAGCTGCAGCTGACATTGATTCCGCACGAGAAGTGCCTAGCGCTTTTTGTAGTGCGCCACCAAGAATCTTGATAACCCATTGCATAACGCCAATGTAGTAAAGAACTGAAATCAGTGCAGAGAAGAAGATCAGTGTAGGAAGAACACGGAATGCGAAGATGAAACCGCCGCCGCCGAATACTTCGAACATCTTGTCAGAAACAAGACCACCGAATAGGAATGATGAACCATCGTTACCGTAGTTGATAACGTTAGAAACACCTGAAGAGAAACCGTTTAGTAGATCACGGCCCCAAGGTACATACAGAACAAATGCACCTAATGCGAATTGGATAGCGAATGCGCCACCCACAGTTCTAAAGTTGATAGCTTTTCGGTTGTTAGAAAATGCTACTGCAATCGCAAGAAGCACTACCATACCGATTAGGCTCATAAACAGGCTCATAGTTTATGACTTCCTTATAAGTTATTTATTGGCGTGTTACAAAATGGAGCTATAAAGCGGGGGCAATTATACTCATGCAGAATCAATTAAAGTAATGCCAGCCTCACACTTTCCTATAAGATTCATGATTGATTCAACCAGCTTTGTGAGTTAATTCACAATAAGCAGGAAAACGTTTTCGATTTCAAACTACATCTTTAGATTTTATTCACATATCGAGAAAGCAAAATTGCTATTTTTCCACAGTTGAGAGGCAATCGATTGCTTTCGGCCGTTATGCAACTCTACGAGCTCATTAAAGACGTGAATGAGTTTGGCTGGGTGATTTGACTCCCCTTGATATCCAAGTATAGGCATATCTGGTGCGTCTGTTTCGATTACTAGGTTTTCGAGTGGTAATTTTTGAATTGCGTCGCGTGTTTTCTTGGCTCTTGGGTAGGTAATCGTTCCTCCTACACCGATAAAAAAACCTAATTTGACCCACTCCATGGCTTGCTGATAACTCCCAGAAAAAGCGTGTAGCACACCACCTCTAGGGAGATTCGCCGCTTTCACCATTTGAATGAGGCGATTGTGCGCTTTTCGGCTATGTAAAATAACTGGGAGTTCGAAGCGTCTAGCCAGCTCAAATTGAACTTCAAGTGTCTTTTCTTGCAACTGTGGATAAACATCAATGGCAAAATCTAAACCACACTCTCCTATTGCTACGCACTGTGGTCCTTTTTGATTTAGATAGCCTTCTAGCTCTGTAAGGTGCTGCTCAACGTTATCTTCAAGAAAATACGGATGAAAGCCGAGCGCATAATACAAATTGGCATGTTGCTCTGCCAAAGTTTGAATACGAGCCCAGTTTTGCGGACCGACGGAAGGAATCAAAATTCTTGCGACGCCTTGCGTTTGAGCAAGCTCAAGTTGATGCGCAAAGTCATCTTGAAACACATCAAAATCAAAGTGGCAGTGCGTATCAAAGAGCTTCATCTTGACGCTTTTTATCTGTATCTGCGGGCAGAAAATCAGGAGATCGTTGGGCTTCACTCTTCTCTTCAGTTTGATGGGCAGGGTCTTTTCGATATGGGACACAACTGCGTTTCTGATCGGGAGTTAGCCCCATCTCTTTACACCAGTTGTCGTAACGCTTTAGCCCACGTTTAAACCAATTCATATCTTATCCTTATATAAAAACGCCCTTGGCTAAGTTTATAGCCAAGGGCGTTTTAAAATCTAGTTTGCGTTACGGCTTACCCTAACCGCGCCAAATTAGTGCTCACGCGTCGCACGGAAATCAACGTCAGGGAAACGCTCTTTCGCTAAGTTTAAGTTAACCATTGTTGGAGCGATATACGTTAGGTTATCACCACCATCCAATGCTAAGTTCGCTTGATTCTTGCGTTGGAACTCATCCAGTTTCTTCGCATCACCACACTCAACCCAACGCGCAGTTGCAACGTTAATGCCTTCATAAATCGCTTCAACGTTATACTCAGACTTCAAACGAGCCACAACAACATCAAACTGAAGTACACCAACGGCACCAACGATCAGATCGTTGTTCTGTAGAGGACGGAATACCTGTACCGCACCTTCTTCTGATAGCTGAACCAAACCTTTGAGAAGCTGCTTCTGCTTTAGTGGATCTTTCAGGCGAATACGACGGAATAATTCCGGAGCGAAGTTCGGAATACCAGAGAACTTCAGTGATTCACCTTGAGTAAAGGTATCACCAATCTGAATAGTGCCGTGGTTATGTAGACCAATGATGTCACCGGCGTAAGCGTGTTCTGCACGTGCACGGTCACCAGCCATAAAGGTTACTGCATCAGAGATACTCACTTGCTTGCCAAGACGAACGTGGTTCATCTTCATACCTTGCGTGTAAGTGCCAGATACAATACGCATGAATGCGATACGGTCGCGGTGTTTTGGGTCCATGTTCGCTTGGATCTTAAATACGAAACCAGAGAACTTCTCTTCAGTCGCTTCAACTTCACGTTCAACCGCTTGACGAGTTTTCGGCGCTGGAGCCCATTCAGTTAGACCGTCTAGCATATGATCCACACCAAAGTTACCTAATGCAGTACCGAAGTAAACTGGCGTCAGGTCACCTGTTAGGAACATTTCCAAATCAAACTCAGGGCAAGCACCCATAACAAGCTCAAGCTCTTCTCGAACACTTTCCGCAAGGCCTGCACCAACTTTTTCATCAAGCTCTGGGTTATCGAGACCTTTGATGATTCGAACTTCTTGAATCTCATGACCGTGACCTGATTCGTATAAAATCGTTTCATCACGGTGAATGTGGTACACACCTTTAAATTCTTTACCACAGCCGATTGGCCATGTAATTGGCGCACACATCATGCCCAACTCGTTTTCTACCTCGTCCAATACTTCCATTGGATCACGAACGTCACGGTCAAGTTTGTTCATGAAGGTTACGATTGGCGTGTCACGCAGACGCGTTACTTCCATCAGCTTACGTGTACGATCCTCGACACCTTTCGCCGCATCGATAACCATCAAACACGAGTCTACTGCCGTTAACGTACGGTATGTATCTTCCGAGAAGTCTTCGTGTCCAGGCGTATCAAGTAGGTTTACCAGACAGTCATTGTAAGGGAACTGCATTACAGAAGTGGTTACCGAGATACCACGTTCTTTTTCCATTTCCATCCAGTCTGATTTTGCGTGCTGTGCGTTACCACGACCTTTAACCGTACCTGCTTTTTGGATCGCGTTTCCGAATAAAAGGACTTTTTCAGTAATGGTGGTTTTACCCGCATCCGGGTGAGAAATAATAGCGAACGTTCTGCGCTTAGACACTTCGCCTAAAAAAAGGGGATTTGACATTAGTTAATCTTCTAAATTACTTTCATGCTCACAAAATAGGCAAGCATATCTACTATTCGATATTGTGCGGTATTCTCGCTTATTATCGCTGTGCTAGCAAACTGGAAAGACATGAACTGAATTTACTCGGCTCACCAGCCTTTACCTGCAACTAACAAGGGAAAGCCAGCGCCACACAAAGAGATGTAAAAATTCAAAAAATTGTTATTACATATTCAAAAGCCTCGAATCCGGATACGCATTTAAAGCATAAGTGTTGATGAGGTAATTAGTAACGGCCTAAAACTAACTCAAAAATAAGTAACTCATGATAATGGCGTCTTCCTTACCATTTCCCGATTTAGCTGGGTAATAGTTGTAACGACGGTCCACTTCATTAAAACCTGCTTGCTCATAAATATGGATAGCTGGGTGATTACTTTCACGCACTTCTAACCAAGCACTCTCTGCTTTGGCTTGTTCACAGTGTTCAATAAACGCGTCCAGCAATTTTTGCCCTAGCCCTCTGCCCTGCTGAGAAGGCGCTACTGCAATATTTAATAGTGTCACTTCTCCAACAATATTCTGTCCATAGAAGTAACCAACCACTTGAGAGCCTTCCAGCATCACATGGTGGCAAGCACCGCGACTGGATAAGTCACGAACCAAAGATTCGGCCCAAGGGTGAGAATGTGCTTGCTGCTCGATTTGCCAAACTTGGTCGAGGTGCTCTGCACGCATCGGCGTAATTTCAATTGTCACGCATTAGCTCCGTTAAGAGTACGAACAGATTTGTTGCCACAATGCGCGGCGCTGTTCGTTATTACCATCAATATCTTGTAATAGTGGCGAGATCAGGTGCTTTGCCTTGATGCTTTTATCAGCCTCACAGCCTGCAAACCACACCCACTCTAGCTGATGTTCACCCAGCATGGATAAGCGCTCAGGCTCTAGGTGCAGCGCATCATCAAGCGTGAGCTTAATGCTTTTTAATACGCGCTCAAACATCAATGCCGTCTCGTTTTCTGGACATATTGGCGATACCAATAGGAGTTTACATGAACTTTGCAAATCCAATAATGGCGATTGATAGCCTTCCAGTCTTTCAGGGTGTACCAGCTCCCATGTGCTGATCCCCATTTCACGTAAATACTGTTTCTCGTTAATTGACATTTTCCGTCACCTATTTGAACGAGGGCAATCCTATCAAATTATCGCGATTATACCTAAAGGACTTCAAGGAACACCTGAACACAATGAGATGATTTGGATATTCCTGAACATAGCGTTTTGCCAACGGCCACACATTGGGTATGACATATGAGGTACATTATGAAATTCTTAAATACGCTACTGCTTTGCACACTGGTAGCCGCCACCAGCATGAGTGTTTTTGCTAATAACAGCGACGAGTGGGAGCTGATTGCAACGAAAGCCGTTAACTTTCATACAGAAACAGATACCGTGACACCAAATAGCTTATTCCGAAACCGAAGCTTCAGTAAAATAAAACTAAAATGTGTGCAAGGAACGGTAGACATTAATGGTTTAAAAGTCGTCATGACAGATGGTAGTGAGAAAAAGCTTTCCTCTATGGGCGTACTAACAAGCGGATTGTCGACTCGTGCCTGGAGCCTTCCAGGTACAAAAGAAGCCAAGCTAAAACGGATTGAAATGACTTACAGTAGCTGGGGAAGCACAAAACTTAGCCTGCTAGGGGTAAGTAAAAAAGCGAAAATAGAGGTCTGGGGCAAAAAGAAAAGTAACCAGTCATCCTAACCTCCCTATCTCAGTTTTCAGTGAATAAGAAAGAAGCCCACTTAGTCGTGGGCTTCTTTCATTTACAGTTCAGAGAACTCTGGCGCATAGTCTATGCGTCCGGAGCGTCCAGCACATTGACCTTCGACCAACTCTGCGACTCGAAATGCACCTTTAGGGACATCCCAAGCACATTCAAAGCCCATCTCGTCGCATGATTGAAAACCCTGGCGCGCGTAATAATCAGGATCGCCCAACACCACACACACTGGATAGCCAAAATCACGCAGTGAATCAAAACCTTCTTTGATCAACTCTGCAGCGATGCCTTGGCGACGGTAATCTTCATGAACAGCCAATGGCGCTAGCCCTTGCCATGACAAATCTTCACCATTTAAGGTCACAGGGCTAAATAAAGCATGGCCTATCACCTCTCCCTCATCTGTACACGCGACTAAGGAAAGTGTGAATTTGCTGTTTTCGCGCAAACGCATCACAAGCTCAGCTTCAGCTTCCGTTGGGAAGGCGTGTTTCAATAAGCGGTCAATGGTAAGAATGTCCGCAGGGGCTTCAGTTCGAATAAGCATTCGCTACTCCGGTTGGTTGTGCAGGCGCTTGAACTCCTTTCTGAACAAAATCAGCCAATTGATTCAAAGCGACTTGCATTGCTTTCGGTAACTGCTCTAAGTCGACACTGTCCATTAAGTTTTTCACTTCTAAGCCAAGCTCAGTATCACCTTCAATTGAAAGGCGACGTTGGAAGAACAGTGTGTCAGGGTCTTCTTTACGACCAGCAATCAGTACTAGGTCGTTTAGATTACCACTAAAACTCACATCTTCCTGAACTGGTTTTTCAGCTACCACCAATTTTTCGTCTTGATAGCTGATGTACCATGCTAAGTTCAAGTCTTTAATCGCAACTTTTAACCACTTGTCTTCAAGGAACTCAAAGTCACCATCTTCCAAGGCTTCTTTAAACACCATTTTTAGCCCTTCCAGCAACGCTTTTTGCTGAATTGGCTGTGGTAATAACTGGACTGGAGAACGCAAAATATGAGCTGCGTTCTTTACTAGTTGACTGCGAATCTTGTTTAACACGTTCATTATCCGTTACTTTGTCATTAGGTTGCTTATATTAAGCAATCGTGGCGATGAGATTACTGTTATGTATCAATAAAGTGCTTATTTTAGATTGGTGGTTTATTGCTCACTAACGCTTCTTTTTTTGAACTTACGTGTATTATTGATGCGAACAGGTGGATAAACACTTTTACAACCGTATTTTCAAAGTTATAGTTATCTGAGCGTATCCATGTGATTGTCGACTGCACAGCTAAAACCGCGAGCCCTTTAATGGCAAGTAACACTTTAGCTTGGTGGTAGACCGCCGCAGGCTTATCAGGGTGTCGCTTTTTATACACGGACGAATAATCTGGCTCATTGGAGATCGGTAATACCCTAATGCCTTCCCAGCAATTAAAACATTGGTTTGCCACGCTAACCTCAAATAGCCCTTTCTTCTTTGCCATTCTTGATAAAAAACACAATTATCGAATGGTAAGTGACCGTTACTGCGATATCGCAGGTTTAAGTCATGAGGAAATCGTCGGCTTAAACGATTGCCAAGTGCTGGGTGAACAGTTTTATAAGAAGCTTGCACCATACTATCAGCGCGCGTTCAAAGGGGCACATGTCGAAGCCGAAATCACGCTCGATGAAACCGACCTTGAAACCAGTCTTCACTTTAGTCTTTCGCCAGTTTTTGAAGGTAACGACATTCGCTTTGTTGTTTTTCACGCTGTCGATACTTCAGAAAAGCAGATACTCGTTCGCTCCTTAGAAGAGTCCGAAAGTAAGTTTGCGAAGTTAACACAACTGCTACCAGACGGCTTACTGCTTATCGAAGATGATATTGTCATCTCTGCGAATCCCGCATCAGCGCGCCTTCTCGGACTTAACTCTCCTCATGAATTGTTGGGCGAAGAGCTAAGTCGTTTATTCATCGATGAAAACAGTAAAAAGGTATTTAGTCATCGATTGAGTACATTAATTTCTGACAAACCTTTTGTCTGCTTAACCAGTGCAAGATGCGGCTTTGAACGGAAAGTTCAGCTACACGCGGATTCCACGGCGATATTAGGTAGCGAATCTCAAATTATCCTAATCCAAGATGCTGATGATGCGCCCAAAAACCTGTCTTCTGCATCGAATGAAGACATACACATTGACTCGCTCACCAAACTCTACAACCGCTTTGGCTTCACCAAACGTTTGGAACAGCTGATCAAAAAGCAAACACCGCTTCTGGTGTTCTATTTGGATATCGATAACTTCAAAAACATTAATGACTCACTTGGTCACCATATTGGCGATAAAGTGATTCAAGAGGTATCGGCCCGTCTTAAACGGTTACTACCAAACCAAGCGATTATTGGTCATTTGGGTGGCGATGAGTTTGGCGTCATTCTGCCGGAGCCAGAAAATACCCGCATGGCTGAAATTTTATCCGATCGCATTATCTCGTTGATCAACCAACCTTTCGACTTGCACCACTTCAGCAAACGCCTTGCCTGTTCAATTGGTAGCGTTCGATACCCTGAAGACGGACAAGATGCACGAATCCTACTACAAAATGCCGATACTGCGATGTATGAAGCCAAAGATCGTGGTAGAAATCGTCTGATCAAATTTAACGATCAAATGAACAAAGAAGCGCGTATGCGTTTGTGGCTTGAAATCGAACTGCAAAAAGCATTGCAGCAGAACGGTTTGGAAGTGTGGTATCAACCTAAGGTTAACGCGCGAGACTTCAGTATCAACGGCGCAGAAGCGCTCGTTCGTTGGAAGCATCCAGTCGAAGGGTACATTAGTCCTGGCTCATTCATTCCTGTCGCCGAGCGCGCTGGGTTAATCGAACACCTTGGACGTGTCGTGATGCGTGATGTTTTCAATACGGTAAAACGTTGGAAGCAACAAGGCATACTGCCAGGCCGTGTCGCCATCAACCTCTCTCCCGAGCAATTTGGCAACCCACAGCTGATCGACTTTATGGAAAAGCTGCTTCGCACTACCGAGCTTGATCCAAGCTGCATTACCTTCGAGCTAACCGAAAGTGCCGTAATGAGTGATAGCGAACATACACTGCAGATGTTGAATGCGATTAAAAAGCTTGGCTTCGCTCTCTCTATCGATGACTTTGGTACCGGCTACTCTTCTCTTTCCTACTTAGCGCGTTTCCCTATTGACGAGCTAAAAATCGACCGCGCTTTTATTAATGATATCGACACACTACCGAAACAAGTCACTGTGATTGAAAACATCATTAATCTGGGTAAGTCGCTCGACTTAACTGTCGTTGCCGAGGGGGTGGAAACCCACCAGCAAGCTACTTTGCTCTCTAACCTTCAATGTAATGCGATTCAAGGATTCCATTTTTATCGCCCGCAGCCGAAACATGAAATTGAAGAGCTGTTTGTACAGAATCGTCGTCACAAGAACTAACCCCGACCCGATACCCTTACTCGCAAGGGGTAAATATCGACTTTATTGAGCTAAACCTAACTTAGGTCAATTTCGCTATTCATAATTCTTCATAAAATGCGGACACCTTTTTATTCTCAATGATTGTGAGCATATGGAACTCTTGTGTCCCGCGGGTAACCTGCCTGCGTTAAAAACTGCGATTGATTGCGGTGCCGATGCCGTCTACATTGGTTTCAAAGATGATACCAACGCCCGTCACTTTGCTGGCCTCAACTTTAACGGCAAAAAGTTAGAAAAAGCGGTGCAATACGTTCATGACCGCAATAAAAAAATTCATGTCGCGTTGAATACCTTCGCTCATCCCAATGGCTTCGAGCGCTGGACGAACGCAGTAGACAATGCAGCGGCACTGGGTGTAGACGCGCTGATTGTTGCAGACATTGCAGTGCTGGAGTACGCGGCTCGCAAATATCCCGATCTGGAACTACACCTTTCAGTGCAAGCATCAGCGACCAACGTCGCAGCCATTGATTTTTACAAACAAAACTTCAACGTAAAACGGGTAGTGCTACCCCGCGTTTTATCGATTCATCAGGTCAAACAGCTCTCACGCAACATCACTAGCGATGTCGAGTTAGAAGTCTTTGCTTTTGGTAGCCTTTGCATCATGTCTGAAGGTCGCTGCTACCTATCGTCATACATGACAGGCGAGTCTCCAAACACTGTGGGAGCATGCTCTCCAGCTAAGTACGTTCGCTGGCAAGAAACAGAAAATGGTCTGGAATCCCGCCTTAACGACATTTTGATCGATCGCTACAGCACCGGTGAAAATGCGGGCTACCCTACCTTGTGTAAAGGTCGTTTCGAAGCTGAAATCGAAGGCGAGAAAAAACGCTACCACGCACTGGAAGAACCAACCAGTTTGAACACCCTCTCTATGCTGCCAGAACTATTTGCTGCAAATGTGGCTTCTGTAAAAATTGAAGGTCGCCAACGTAGCCCTGCTTACGTAGAACAAGTCACTCGAACATGGCGAGCCGCGATTGACCGTTACCAAGCAAACCCAGAAGCTTACCAAGTCGAAGCGGCTTGGGATGCCGCATTGGCAAACGTGTCTGAAGGTACGCAGACCACACTTGGTGCTTATCACCGCAAATGGCAGTAGAGGTTAAGATGGATAATTCAATGAAATACGCGCTTGGCCCGCTGTTGTACTTCTGGCCAAAACAAGACATCGAAGCGTTTTATGAACAAGCGAAATCAAGCTCCGCGGACATCATCTATCTTGGGGAAACCGTATGCTCAAAACGTCGAGAAATGAAGCCTTCGCATTGGCTTGAAATAGCAAAAGAGCTGTCTGCATCTGGCAAGCAAGTGGTGCTATCAACAATGGCACTACTAGAAGCTCCGAGTGAAGTAAACATAATGAAGAAGTACATCGACAACGGTGACTTCGCGATTGAAGCAAATGACGTATCTGCTGTTCAATTGGCATCAGAGCATAAAGTGCCTTTCGTCGTTGGTCCTGCAATCAATACTTATAACGCACACACGCTCAACTTATTTTTGAAGCAAGGTATGATGCGTTGGTGCATGCCTGTCGAGCTCTCTCGCGAATGGTTAAACGATACTTTAGTTCAGTGTGACGAGCTTGGTATTCGTAACAAGTTTGAAGTTGAGGTATTTAGCCACGGTTATTTGCCTTTAGCGTATTCCGCTCGCTGTTTCACAGCCCGAGCTGAAAACCGAGCGAAAGACGATTGCGAAACCTGCTGTATCAAATACCCTACGGGTATCCAGGTCAGCAGCCAAGAAGGGCAAGAAGTCTTTAACCTTAACGGCATTCAAACACAGTCAGGGTATTGCTACAACCTCATCAATGACTTACCAAGTATGAAAGGGCTGGTTGATGTGGTCCGGTTAAGCCCTCTTGGTATGGACATTTTTTCAGAGTTAGAGCGTTTTCGCTCAAACGAATACGGCGATAATCCTGAAAAGCTCGAAAGCCGCCAATGCAATGGCTATTGGCATCAACTAGCGGGCTTAGAAGTAAAAACCATTTAATCCTTAAAGATAAAAGCGAGGCCTAGCCTCGCTTTTATCTGTTAGCTTTTGTTAGCAGGCTTGCACCCTTGGTTCGACAGAACTCTCATTAAGCAGCTTTTTCACATCTCGCCACAACATACTGATCACGACCAAACTCAATGCAATGTTAGACAATGGGAAAGCTAACCAAATACCTGTCACGCCGAAAAGTTTCGGCATAATGAACAAGAATGGCAACTGGACCAGCATGTTGCCTAGTGTTACAAACATAGCTTTGCTGCCTTTGTTTACTGATTGATAGTACGCGGCCGCCACAACTAAAAAACCATCTAAGAACAACGCAAACATGTGTAAACGAATCCCGATCACGGTGCTATCAATCAACTGTTGGTCAGCATTATTAAACACCGCAACCAGTTCGTACGGGAAAAGGTTCATCAAAACAACGAACGCCACCCCACCAAGCACAGATGTCCCCATCGCGACCTTTAATAACTTTCTGATGTTCTCCTGATTACGTGCACCGTGGTTGAAGCTCACTAAAGGCTGCATACCATTCGCAATTCCTTCGGCTATCAGATAGTAAACCGTCACGATGTACCCCAAAATGGCGTACGCTCCGATCAACATTGCACTTCCGTATTGAGCAAATAACGCGTTGTGCAGTGCCACCATCACAGAGCCGTAGGCGTACATAAAGAAACTTGATGTACCTATCATGATAATCTTTGGTGCAGCATCAACCTGAACTTTGAAGTCGCGGATACGAAGGCGTAATGTTGCTTTTGAAGTAAAGAAGTAACCAATACCGAGCACAGTGACCACTAATTGTGCAAGTGCAGTGGCAATAGCGGCTCCGGTTAACTCCCACTCCAACCAAGCAATAAATACGTAGTCTAATACAATGTTAATAACGGCACCGATGACCATCAAAATCGTTGCTAAGTTCGGGCTGTCGTCATTGCGTAATAAAAACGGAACTGCGATAGAACCCAACGTGAATACGCACGCGACAATCAGAATATGCAAATATTGCAGCGCAAGTTCAAACACTCGCCCTTCCGCACCTTGCCAGCGAATAAATTCATCCGAAAACAAGAACAATATTGTAGCAACGATCGGCATCAATGCCGCTAACAACGTCAATCCGCTCGTTAGGATTCGCTTAGCGCCTTCATGATCGTTCTCTCCTTGCTTGATCGAAGTCAGCGCGCCAGTCCCCACCCCAATCATCATTCCTATACCGAGGATCGAACCGATAATAGGCCACGCAACATTGATCCCAGCTAATCCGTCAGCGCCAACATAACGGCCAATAAAAATGCCATCAACTATTTGATACAAACCGTTTACGAGCATTGCTGCGACGGTTGGAATCGTATATTTCCAAAACTGTCTATAAATTGAGTTTTGCATGACTGTCACCAGTAGTTAGCAAAGCTAACCATTTAATTAGCAAGACTAACTAAATGGTTAAATTAAATAAAAGAAAGATGAAACAACAAAAACTAAACCATACAGCTGAGGCCTTTGCTTTAGTTTAAAATGACTTATTACTCAATGCTTTATCCAATAAAGCTTGTAACTGTTCAGCTTCTTGCTGATTTAATTGTTGCATCATTTGGTCAGAGATATCTTTGTACACTACCTGCTCCAAAGACATTTTTTCTGCGACTTCTTCCGTAAGCAACACACGCTTAGCACGAGCATCCTCATTACATGCGATGCGTTTCACCAAACCCTTTTTTTCCAAACGCACAACCATTGTCGATGCGGAAGGCTTAGTCACTTGCAGCTCTTCTGCAAGATCGGTTATTCGCACACCCTCAGGGTAAACCTGAATCACACGTAAATAATCGAACTCATTAAAGCTTAGATGTGATAATGGATCTTCTTTGGCATAGACACGCCAAGCTTTGGCGCAAAAACGCTCTAAATCAATCAAGCTTTCTTCTAATGCCATAAAAGCCACCACCACTTAGTTAGCAAGACTAACTATTTTAAATGAGTCACTCATCAAGTTCAATCATAAAAAAAGCCGCTCTCATCGAGCGGCTCTAAATCATTCAATTTCCAGCTTCTTGGCAGCCTTTAACTGGGCCAATCTATCTTGCTGTAATTGATCGTAAATTTGCGCCAACTCCAAGAAAGAATAGCGATGCTCAACATAATCGTAAACGTTGAACGAAATCGCGAGCTTATAAAGTGAGATGGCACTTGCGATATCACCTTCAAGCTGATTACGCTTTCCAAGGTAGAAATACGTTTCCGTCAATCGTTCAGCTAGGCGATAGTTCTCTCTCGTTCCATCCATAATTGCTTTAAGCGCGTCTTCGTCCGAGACGTCTCGCAGCATGATGGCAACAAGAACCCATCCCCACTCTTCACTACGACCTCGTAAATAACGCTGTTGAAGATTGGCTTTTGCTTGCTCTGGATTTTGCTCAGCTTCGATGATGTACAGCCATAATGAACGAAAAGGATCCGTTGGCATTTCTTGATAATGCTTGGTCATATCTTCTAAAGCGAGATCGATTCGGCCACCATAATACAGTGCAATCGCACGGTTGCGCTCAGCATAGGTATTATCAGGAGCCAACTCTATGGTCGAGTCAAACGCTTCATATGCCGCATCAAACTCTCCTACTTGGGTAAAGTATACTCCCAAAAGATTGAAGATGTCCGGCTGAGCAGGATTCAACTGCAAAGACTGGTTAAAGTCCAAACGGGCAAGATCACGCAAACCAACGCTGTCGTAGTAGCTACCGCGCTCATAATGCATTTTAGCGCGCACTTCATCACTAAGGTCGGGACGTTGTAGCAACTGCGAGAGACGCGCGATTTGTACTTCTTGTTGAACACTAGGCTGAAGTGGCACCGCCATCGGTGGATATAACCACTTTTGTGCTGATTGTTGAGAAGTATTTGCACAACCGGTCAGCGCGATAGCAACACATAAAATTGCGGTTTGAAACCATTTCACTAATTGATACTCCTGTTTGGACCGCTCAAGATTTGTTTCTCTTAATGCAATATAGGCGATAACCTCGTTTGAGGTTAATACATCGAAACAAACCAAAAAAGGGGAGCGAAAATGCTCCCCTTTTATAACATGCTTTCAGGCCCTTAATCTAATAAAAGGCTGAAAGTCTCATTTTGTCTTACTCGTCTTTAGCAGCTGGTGCTTCAGCAGCAGCTTCTTCAGCTGGCTTTTCTACCGCTTCTTTCATGCTTAGACGTACACGGCCTTGGCGGTCGATTTCAAGAACTTTAACTTGAACTTCTTGACCTTCAGCTAGGTAGTCAGACACTTTCTCTACGCGTTTTTCTGCGATTTGAGAAATGTGTACAAGACCATCTTTGCCTGGAAGAACCGTTACGAATGCACCGAAGTCTGCTAGACGTGCAACTTTACCTGTGTAGATACGGCCCACTTCAACTTCAGCAGTGATCTCTTCGATACGGCGGATAGCTTCTTTCGCAGCAGTGCCTTCAGTTGCCGCAATCTTGATAGTACCGTCGTCTTCGATTTCGATAGTTGTACCAGTCTCTTCAGTTAGAGCACGGATAACTGCACCGCCTTTACCGATAACGTCTTTGATCTTCTCAGCGCTGATCTTCATCGTGTGAATACGCGGAGCAAATTCAGATATGTCTTCACGAGCACCAGAGATTGCTTCATCCATTACAGATAGGATGTGCTTACGTGCGCCTTGAGCTTGGTTAAGCGCAATTTGCATGATTTCTTTAGTGATACCTTCGATCTTGATGTCCATTTGAAGTGCAGTGATACCAGTGTTAGTACCTGCTACTTTAAAGTCCATGTCACCTAGGTGGTCTTCATCGCCAAGGATGTCAGAAAGTACAACGAAATCGTCACCTTCTTTAACAAGACCCATTGCGATACCAGCAACAGATGCTTTGATTGGTACACCTGCGTCCATAAGCGCAAGAGAAGTACCACATACTGAAGCCATTGAAGATGAACCGTTAGATTCAGTGATTTCCGATACAACACGTACTGTGTATGGGAACTCATCAACAGAAGGCATTACTGCAGCAATACCACGCTTCGCCAGTTTACCGTGGCCGATTTCACGACGCTTAGGAGAACCTACAAAACCAGTTTCACCTACACAGTATGGAGGGAAGTTGTAGTGCAGTAGGAAGTGATCTTTACGCTCACCAGTTAGCTCATCGATGATTTGAGCATCACGCTGAGTACCTAGCGTTGCCGTAACGATCGCCTGAGTTTCACCACGAGTGAATAGCGCGCTACCGTGAGTACGAGGAAGAACACCAGTACGTACATCTAGTGCACGAACCATGTCTTTTTCACGGCCATCGATACGAGGGTTACCTGCAATAATACGGCTACGTACTACTGTCTTCTCTAGATCATGGAAGATAGTGTGGATTTCTTTTGTGTCTGCTTCAGGATCTTCAGCAAGAAGAACTTCATTTACTTCCGCAGCGATCTCGTGGATGCGGTCGTAACGAGCCATTTTCTCAGTAATTTGGTAAGCCTCAACAAGTTTAGCTTCTGCTAGATCAGCAATCTTATTTTTAAGCGCTGTGTTCTCTTCAGGAGCAACCCAATCCCAAGCAGGAGTTGCAACTTCTGCTTTGAATTCGTTGATAGCTTGAATAGCAACTTGTTGTTGGTCATGACCATAAACAACCGCCGCTAGCATTTCTTCTTCAGTTAGGTTGTCCGCTTCTGACTCAACCATCAGTACTGCTGACTCTGTACCTGCAACAACAAGGTCAAGCTTAGAAGTTTCTAGTTCAGTTTGGCTAGGGTTAAGTACAAGCTGACCATCGATATGACCAACACGCGCCGCACCGATAGGGCCGTTGAATGGAATGCCAGAGATAGCAAGAGCAGCAGAAGTACCGATCATTGTAACGATATCTGGCTGAACATCTGGGTTTACAGACATTACTGTCGCGATAACCTGAACTTCGTTTTTAAACGCGTCTGGGAATAGCGGACGGATTGGACGGTCGATTAGACGAGCTGTTAGCGTTTCGCCTTCAGAAGGACGACCTTCACGTTTGAAGAAGCCGCCTGGGATTTTACCCGCAGCGTAAGTACGCTCTTGGTAGTTAACCGTTAGTGGGAAGAAGTCTTGACCTGCAACGGCTTCTTTTTTACCTACAACAGATACGAATACAGACGTATCATCCATTGTGACCATAACTGCTGCTGTAGCTTGACGTGCAATAACGCCAGTTTCTAAAGTAACTGTGTGGTTACCGTACTGGAACGTTTTAACAACTGGTTTTTCGAACATTGTTATTCCTTGTTTCTAATCTTCCTTTAGTGCTTAAAGAAATCTTAGATGTGTTAATTGACACTCAAGGCATTACGAATCGCGACTAGTAAAAAGAAACTCGGAAATTCCTTTTGAATAGTCGCGACCTTTTGGTCGACGTGGTTGACTGTAATGCTATGAGCTTTTGAGAAAACCTCTTACAAGGTTTAGCCGCCAGTATTATAACGGCATAAGTCTAATTTGGCTAAATTTAGGCAACAAAAAAGGGGCATAAAGCCCCTTTTTAGACAAACTGCTATGCAGTCGCTGATTAGCGACGTAGGCCTAGACGTTTGATTAGGTCTTGGTAGCGAGCTAGGTTTTTACCTTTTAGGTAATCTAGAAGCTTACGACGACGAGAAACCATGCGTAGAAGACCACGACGGCTGTGGTGATCGCCTTTGTGCGCTTTGAAGTGACCTTGTAGGTGGTTGATAGAAGCTGTAAGTAGAGCTACTTGAACTTCTGGTGAACCAGTGTCGCCTTCGCCTTGTGCGTATTCTGCAACGATTGCTGCTTTAGTTTCTGCATTCAGAGACATAATTCTCTCCTAATAAGAGTAGGTTTAAAGTTGTAGCAGCCAATCTCTGATTCAGCCGCTACGCGAAGCGCGGATTATAGGGAAATTTCCTATCTCGTGCAATATAAAAATACCGACACTCAGATCGGTATTTTCAATCATTTACTTGGATGCAACGTCATCTCGGAACACGACCAATCGCTTAGGAGCGATTTTGCCATCTTCGTTCATTTCGCCAACGCCAATAAACAAGCGTTCTTCACCCATAGTAAGGCGAAGTGAGCCCTCAGTCGGAGCACCAAATACTTGAACGGGCTGCCCATGTTGGACCATATTCGCCAGTTCAGGCACCAAGTTGACTTCTGGTAAGTCTTCTACCGCGGTATCCATTGGCAAAAGCAGTGGGTCCAGTAGCTCTCGAGGCGCTCGTTCCTCGCGGTGAGCTTGCTCTAGCAACTCATTTAGTTGCTCAAGTGTTACCATATTCTCGTAAGGGTATTTAGCAACACCAGTACGACGAAGCATAGTTACGTGCGCACCACAACCTAACATTTCGCCCAGATCATCAACGATAGTACGAATATAGGTACCTTTAGAGCAGTGCACTTCCATCTCTACTTCATCGCCTTCAAAACGGTGAAGAACAATCTCATATACCGTGATCTTACGAGATTCACGCGGAACTTCGATGCCTTTACGAGCGTATTCATACAAGGGTTTACCTTGATACTTCAACGCAGAGAACATGGAAGGCACTTGATCAGATTCACCACGGAACTGATCGATGCACGCTTCTAGCTTGTCTAACGTAACATCGACTGGACGCGTCTCTACAACTTCACCATCCGAGTCAGACGTATTGGTACGTTCACCCAGCTTTGCGATCACGCGGTAGCGTTTATCAGAATCAAGAAGAAACTGAGAAAATTTTGTCGCTTCACCCAAGCAAATTGGCAGCATGCCTGTCGCTAATGGGTCCAAGGCTCCAGTGTGGCCTGCTTTCTCGGCAAAGTAGATTCGCTTTACTTTTTGCAGTGCATCATTGGAAGAGATACCTGTTGGTTTGTCCAACAGTATAACGCCATTAATTGGACGACCTTTACGACGACGAGCCATTATTCTTCGTCCTCACGACCAGAATCTTTTTGCTTTTGTTTGTCTGAACTAACGACTTCAGACACTAGGTTAGACATACGCATACCTTCAACAAGCGTATTGTCATAGTGGAAGCGGATTTCTGGCGTTAAACGTAGACGAATACGCTTACCTAACATCATGCGAATGTGCACTTCGTGCTCACGTAGCGCTGCTAGACATGATTCTGGTGTTTGCTCACCCACACACAGGAAGGTCACAAATACTTTTGCGTAAGCTAGGTCACGAGAGACTTCTACGTCTGAGATCGTCACCATGCCAAGGCGAGAGTCACGAACTTCACGTTGAAGGATCATCGCTAGTTCTTTTTGCAGCTGCTGTGCAACGCGCTGCGTGCGGCTAAATTCTTTTGACATATCTTTACTCTTATATAGAAAGAATGGGGGGTTGGTCAAAGCCAGCCCCCCATGGTGTATTCAACAACCAATTACTACTTATCTTTCAAAGACAATATTAGTAATTTTAGTCAATTAGTCTAGAGTACGTTTAATTTCAACGATTTCGAAGACTTCGATTTGGTCACCAACGCGAACATCATTGTAGTTCTTAACGCCGATACCACATTCGTAGCCATTCTTAACTTCTTGAACGTCATCTTTGAAACGACGTAGTGACTCTAGTTCACCTTCGTAAATAACAACGTTATCACGTAGTACACGGATTGGGTTGTTACGCTTGATCACACCTTCTGTAACCATACAACCAGCGATAGCGCCCAGTTTCGGTGACTTAAACACGTCACGAACTTCAGCAAGACCAATGATCTCTTGCTTGAATTCTGGAGCAAGCATACCGCCCATTGCTTGTTTCACTTCGTCAATCAATTGGTAAATGATTGAGTAGTAACGTAAGTCAACAGCTGCGGCTTCAACAGCACGGCGAGCAGAAGCATCTGCACGAACGTTAAAGCCAAGGATGATTGCGTTTGAAGCTTCCGCTAGTACTACGTCAGTTTCCGTAATACCACCAACACCAGAACCAACGATGTTCACTTTAACTTCGTCAGTAGATAGCTTAACTAGTGAGTCAGCGATTGCTTCTACAGAACCTTGAACGTCTGCTTTAAGTACAACGTTAAGTTCAGCAACTTCACCAGCAGTCATGTTAGAGAACATGTTCTCTAGTTTAGATTTCTGCTGACGAGCAAGTTTCACTTCACGGAACTTACCAGCACGGTAGTTAGCTACTTCACGCGCTTTACGCTCGTCACGAACTACTGTTGCTTCATCACCTGAAGATGGTACACCTGAAAGACCTAGGATCTCTACAGGGATAGATGGGCCAGCCGAAGTAATTTCTTTACCTAGCTCATCACGCATTGCACGAACACGGCCGTATTCTTGACCACAAAGAACGATGTCGCCTTTGTTTAGTGTACCTGATTGAACAAGTACTGTTGCAACTGGACCACGACCTTTATCTAGGCGAGATTCAACAACAACACCAGATGCCATGCCTTCAGCTACAGCTGTAAGTTCAAGAACTTCAGACTGAAGAAGGATTGCTTCTAGAAGACCATCGATGTTTGTACCCTGTTTAGCAGAGATGTGAACGAACATGTTCTCACCGCCCCACTCTTCAGGAATAACGTCGTATTGAGCAAGCTCGTTCTTAACGTTATCTGGGTTCGCGTCTTCTTTATCGATCTTGTTCACAGCAACAATTAGAGGAACGCCTGCCGCTTTCGCGTGCTGAATCGCTTCTACTGTTTGTGGCATTACGCCATCGTCTGCTGCAACTACAAGAACAACGATATCTGTTGCTTGAGCACCACGAGCACGCATTGCAGTAAACGCTGCGTGTCCAGGAGTATCAAGGAACGTGATCATGCCGTTGTCTGTTTCAACGTGGTACGCACCAATGTGCTGAGTAATACCACCTGCTTCGCCAGAAGCAACGTGTGTGCGACGGATGTAGTCAAGTGTTGACGTTTTACCGTGGTCAACGTGACCCATGATAGTAACAACTGGAGCACGTGGAACTGCTTCCGCGTTAGTGTCACGGTCAGATAGTACCGCTTCTTCCAGTTCGTTCTCTTTACGAAGAACTACTTTATGGCCCATTTCTTCAGCAACAAGTTGTGCTGTTTCTTGGTCGATCACTTGGTTGATAGTCGCCATAGCGCCCATCTTCATCATTACTTTGATAACTTCTGTCGCTTTAACCGACATCTTGTTAGCAAGTTCTGATAGAACGATCGTTTCGCCAATTACAACGTCTTGCTTAGCAACCGTTGCTGACTTATCAAACCCGTGCTGCATTGAAGTCGGCTTAGCAAGTTTGCCCTTACGACCTCTACCGCCACGTTGGTTGTTACGGCCACCGCGAGCTTGGTCGTCTTTACCCGAAGCTGCTTTTTTCTTCTTACGACGACCGCCTTCTACTTTGCGATCTGCTTCATCTTCGGCTTCACGTGCGTATTGTGAAGTCGTTACATGGTAATCTGTATCTTCCATATCACCCTTTTTCTCTTCTGCAGCAGACCAACGCTCTTTATTCTTTTCAGCCAATTCGCGAGCTTCTTCAAGCTTGCGCTGACTTTCCTCTTCAGCCTTACGCTTAGCTTCTTCTTCCTGACGACGTTTAAGCTCGTCGGCCTCTTTTCGCGCTGCTTCTTGCTTAATTTTCTCTTCAGCATCACGCTTTGCTTTTTCTTCAGCATTACGTTGTGCATTCGTATCTACGTCTCGCTTCGCTTTTTCTTCAGCTTCACGTTTCGCTTTTTCTTCCGCTTCACGTTTTGCAGCTTCTTCAGCTTCACGTTTCGCAGCTTCTTCAGCTTCACGTTTTGCAGCTTCTTCTGCTGCACGTTTTGCTGCTTCTTCTGCTTCACGTTGTGCTGCTTCTTCAGCTTCACGTTTCGCTTCATCTTCAATTGTGCTGCGCTTCACGTATGTACGTTTTTTGCGCACCTCAACCTGAACATTCTTACTCTTACCACCACCCGCGTTCACACTAAGTGTACTACGAGTTTTACGCTGAAGCGTAAGGCGAGTCGGCTCTGAATCACCTGATTTATCACCGTGTTCTTTCTTTAAATGAGAGAGAAGCTTCTGCTTCTCTTCATCAGTAACATTGTCAGAGCTCGCCTTTTTAATGCCAGCGTCAGCAAGTTGTTCAATCAAGCGGTCGACTGGCGTACCAATCTCATCACTCAGTGCTTTAACTGTTAATTGTGTCATGCCGCTTCCTCCTTGCCGAAAATTATGCTTCTTCGCCGAACCAACAGATGTTACGTGCGGCCATAATTAGCTCACCTGCACGTTCTTCGGTCAGGCCTTCGATACCTTCTAAATCGTCAATACCTTGGTCAGCAAGATCTTCCAGTGTCGCTACACCTTTCGCTGCCAATTTAAATGCCATCTCACGCTCAAGACCTTCAAGTGCAAGTAGGTCCTCAGCTGGTTCTAGACCTTCAAAAGACTCTTCTTGTGCTAGTGCGATCGTCGTTAGTGCATCTTTTGCACGTCCACGAAGCTCTTCGATTAGTTCTTCATTCAAACCATCGATTTCTAGTAGCTCGTTAACTGGCACGTATGCGATTTCTTCTAGCGTTGAGAAACCTTCTTCAACAAGAAGTTGAGCGAAGTCTTCTTCAATATCTAGGTACTTCATGAAGTTTTCAATAGATGCTTGTGATTCTTCAGCGTGTTTCTTCTGAAGATCAGCAACTGTCATAACATTCAGTTCCCAACCGGTTAGTTGAGATGCTAGACGCACGTTTTGACCGTTACGACCAATAGCTTGCGCTAGGTTGTCAGCTTCAACTGCGATGTCCATTGAGTGTGCATCCTCATCAACGATGATAGAAGCAACATCAGCTGGCGCCATTGCGTTGATAACGAATTGAGCTGGGTTATCATCCCAAAGAACGATATCGATACGCTCCCCACCAAGTTCGCCAGAAACAGCTTGTACACGTGCACCACGCATACCAACACACGCACCTACAGGGTCGATACGTTTGTCATTTGTTTTGACAGCGATCTTAGCGCGAGAACCAGGATCACGTGCTGCGCCTTTAAGCTCGATAATATCTTCTGCGATTTCAGGCACTTCAACACGGAACAGTTCTGCCAACATTTCTGGCTTAGAACGAGTGATGAACAATTGGAAACCACGTGCTTCAGGCGCGACTTTGTAAAGAAGGCCACGTACGCGGTCGCCTGGACGGAAGTTTTCACGAGGAAGTTGGTCATCACGCAGGATTACCGCTTCAGCGTTATTACCAAGATCAAGCACGATTGTGTCACGGTTTACTTTTTTCACGACACCAGTGATTAGATCACCTTCATTGTCGATGAACTGTTCAACAATTTGTGCGCGCTCAGCTTCACGAACTTTTTGTACGATAACTTGCTTAGCAGTTTGAGTCGTAATACGGTCAAACGTTACTGATTCGATTTCGTCTTCTACGTAGTCGCCAAGCTCGATTGAGTCATCTTCGTATTGCGCTGCTTCTAGTGAGATCTCTTTTGTAGGGTTCTCAACGTCATCAACAACTAACCAACGGCGGTAAGTTACAAATTCACCGGTTTTACGGTCAATGGCAACACGTACGTCGATTTCGATTTCGTATTTTTTCTTTGTAGAAGTTGCTAGAGCAATCTCAAGAGCCTCAAAGATACGCTCACGAGGTACCGCTTTTTCGTTCGATACCGCTTCTGCTACCGCTAAAATTTCTTTACTCATTGTATTTAGCCTCTAAGCTTAAACTTTTTTAGGGAACTAAAATTTAGGGATCAGGTTAGCTTTGGAAATGTTACTTAGAGCAAACTCTTCTTGCTGACCGTCTACAGTAATTGTCACTGTTTCGCCATCAACACCGTGGATAATACCTTTCCACTTACGACGGTTTGCTACAGCCATTTTCAATACGATGCTGACCTCGTGACCAATAAATTGCTCGTAATGTGCTGCTTTAAAAAGTGGTCTTTCTAAACCTGGAGAAGACACTTCTAGGCTGTAAGCAACAGAAATTGGATCTTCAACGTCTAAAACTGCACTAACTTGGTGGCTAACTTCTGCACAGTCGTCTACGTTAATACCATTTTCATGGTCAATGTAGATACGTAACGTTGAGTGCGCGCCTGCACGAATGAATTCTAATCCAACTAACTCATAACCTGATGCCGCTACTGGCGCGTCAAGCATTTCAGTAAGTTGTCTTTCTAAACCAGTCATTTAACCACTCCAGAAACAAAAAAAGGGCTCAGAGCCCAATCAAAAAACCAAGCAGTATCTGAGCTATTTCAAAAAGCTCAGATAACAAAAAACCCCGATAGTCGGGGTTTTATGCTGCTGGACCCTGATACGTTAAGAATAGCCAACAATTGCTTTTCTTAACTCGTAGTGTGGTTAGCACTACGCAAACTTGCCAATCTACGATTTCCTTTTAAAGAAAGAGATTGGTTGCGGGGGCCGGATTTGAACCGACGACCTTCGGGTTATGAGCCCGACGAGCTACCAAGCTGCTCCACCCCGCGTCCGACTTGCTGAGCATTATACTCGCAAACAAGTGATTTACAAGTTTGTAAATACATGGTGCCGAGAGAGGGACTCGAACCCTCACACCTAAGGCACTAGCACCTCATGCTAGCGTGTCTACCAATTTCACCATCTCGGCATCAAAACCTTACAGCTTATTGAGGAATTTCATCACCCGCAGGGGCAGGAACTTCACTCGCTGCATCCTTAACTTGTTCAACAACTGGTTGACCTAACGTTGGGTCTACCCATTGTGATTCAGTCTGGTGCGTAGACATACGACCAAGTAACAAGCTAACGATAAAGAATACGGTTGCTAAAATAGCAGTTGTTCGGGTTAAGAAATTACCTGAGCCGCCAGCACCAAACACTGTGTTTGAAGCACCAGCACCGAACGAGGCTCCCATATCTGCGCCTTTACCTTGTTGAATCAACACAAGGCCAATCACACCAAGCGCTGCCAACAGGTAAATCACAAGTAGAACTGAAAACATTTTTTCCACCTATGTTCCAAATTGTTGAGCCAGCGCCGTTCAAAAGAACAAATCATAATGAACAAGGCTAGCGACCTCCTAACGGGAGGCGGAGCAATACTAGCGAAAGCCAGTAACGCTGACAAGGGAAAATTAGTAAAAAATCAATGCCAATGCGTTAAGCGCTCAAAAAAAGGGCAAAAGATGCCCTTTTCATTCAAGACATGCTTTAACGCAATGATTAACAACTTGCTTTAACAGCCTCAGCGATTTTCAATGCTGAGTGTTGAACTAGTTCACCATCTTCGCCTTCCACCATAACGCGGATCAAAGGCTCAGTGCCAGACTTACGCAGCAGTACACGCCCTTTATCACCAAGTGTCGCCTCTACTTCAGCGACAGCGTTTAATACAGCTGTAGCTTCAAGAGGGTTACTTTCTCCTGAGAAACGGACATTTTCTAAAACCTGAGGATATAATGTCATTCCTTGCGATAGTTCATATAAAGACATATCGCTGCCAATTACAGAAGCAAGTACTTGAAGTGCAGCAACAATCGCATCGCCGGTTGTGACTTTATCTAATAAGATCACATGGCCTGAGTTTTCAGCACCAATTTTCCAACCTTTTTCTAGCAGTTGCTCCATGACATAACGGTCACCAACAGCAGCACGTACAAACGGAATGCCTAGCTGCTTTAAACCATTTTCCATACCCAAGTTAGTCATTAGTGTACCAACAACACCACCCTTTAGCTCACCACGACGAAGTGCATCACGAGCGATGATATAAGCAATTTGGTCACCATCAACTTTGTTACCTAGGTGGTCGACCATAATGATGCGGTCACCATCACCATCAAATGCGAGACCAAGATGCGCTTGCTCTTCAACAACACGCTGTTGAAGAGCTCGTACGTCTGTTGCGCCCACTTTTTCATTAATGTTGATGCCGTTAGGCTCTACGCCCATAGCGATAACTTCTGCCCCAAGTTCTTTGAAAACATTTGGAGCGATGTGGTACGTTGCACCGTGCGCACAGTCTACTACGATCTTAAAGTTCGCAAGGCTCAACTCAGATGGGAAAGTACTCTTACAGAATTCGATGTAACGACCAGCTGCATCATTTAGGCGGGTTGCTTTACCAAGCTCAGCAGACTCCACACATTCAATTTCTTTATCTAACTCTGCTTCAATCGCCAATTCAATATCGTCAGGTAGCTTAGTACCCTCAGAAGAAAAGAATTTAATGCCGTTGTCGTAATATGGGTTATGTGATGCAGAAATCACAATACCAGCCTCGGCACGGAAAGTCTGAGTTAAATATGCCACAGCTGGAGTTGGCATGGGACCAGTAAATGTTGCTTTAAGTCCCGCAGCTGCAAGGCCTGCCTCTAGTGCAGATTCAAGCATATAACCTGAAATGCGTGTATCTTTACCTATGATAACTTTCTTTGTGCCTTGTTTCGCTAGTACACGACCAGCAGCCCAGCCAAGCTTAAGTACGAAGTCTGGAGTGATTGGGTATTGTCCTACTTTACCGCGCACACCGTCAGTACCAAAGTAACGTCTTTCATTCGACATAAACTTTCCTTTATTATTTTTAAATATTGTTTTTCGTCATCTCAACAACTTTCATCGCTTCGATTGTCTCTTCAAAGTCATGCACGCGAATGATCTGCGCGCCTTTCATCGCGGCAATCGTAGCACAAACGACACTTGCGTTCGTACACTCTGCCGCTGGCTTGTCTAACAGTTTGAAGATCATGGATTTACGAGACATGCCAGCCAAAATAGGCAGGCCGAATTCATGAAACTTTTCAAGATGAGCAAGCATATGATAATTGTGTTCGATTGTTTTGCCAAAGCCAAACCCAGGATCGAGAATCAGTTGAGATTTATCAATCCCTGCTGCTTCACACGCCGCGATACGTTCTTCTAGAAAAGCCGACACGTCCCCCATTAAATCATCATAATGAGGGTCAACTTGCATGGTCCTAGGTTGACCTTTCATATGCATCAGACAAATTGGAAGGTTTGCTTCTGCTGCGACTTCCAGAGCACCTGGCTCTTGCAGCGAACGGATGTCATTGATCAAATCAGCCCCAGCATCAATTGCTTGACGCATCACTTCCGCTTTACTGGTGTCAACGGAAATCCACACATCATACTTTTCACGAATGGCTTTGATTACTGGGACAACACGCCTAAGCTCTTCTTCCAAAGACACATCCGGTGCACCAGGTCTTGTCGATTCACCACCAACATCAACAATACTTACACCAGCCTTTATCATTTTATCAACTTGAGCAAGAGCAAGTTCAATTGAGTTGTATTTACCGCCATCCGAAAAGGAATCCGGTGTCACATTTAGAATGGCCATGACATGTGGACGCGAAAGGTCCAAAGATTTGTTATTTGCTGTAATCATCATCATAAACACAAAAACCCCGAGATAACTCGGGGTTTAATATTATCGATACTCTTTATTCAGAGTCTTTCTTTTCAGGCGCTTCGTTAGAAGTTGTATCAGAAGAGCTAGGCTGTTCTGCATCTTTCGCAGTCTCCGTTGCTTCTTCTTTAACTTCTTGCTTTGCTTGAGGCTTGTCGCTGTCTTCTGGTTTGCTTGCTGAGTTATCACTCCAGCCCGCAGGCTCACGAATTTCAGCTTTGCGCTCCATTAAGTCATCAATCTGGCGAGCATCAATGGTTTCATACTTCATCAGCGCATCTTTCATCGCATGCATGATATCCATGTTCTCTTGAAGAATCTTCTTCGCACGATCGTAGTTGCGGTCAATGATCTGACGAACTTCGTCATCAATCAACTTCGCTGTATCGTCAGACACATGTTTAGTCTGAGTTACACTACGCCCTAAGAACACTTCGCCTTCATCTTCTGCATACAGCAGAGGGCCAAGCTTTTCAGAGAAACCCCATTGAGTAACCATCTTACGAGCAATATCTGTTGCGCGCTCGATATCATTAGAAGCACCGGTTGATACTTTGTCAGCACCGTAGATAAGTTCTTCTGCTAAACGACCACCGTACAAGCTAGAAATCATTGATTCTAAGTGTTGGCGAGACATACTCACGCGGTCCTGCTCTGGAAGGTACATTGTTACACCCAACGCACGACCACGTGGAATGATAGACACTTTGTACACTGGATCGTGTTCAGGAACCAAGCGACCAACAATCGCGTGACCCGCTTCGTGGTATGCTGTTGACTCTTTCACTTCCTCAGACATCACCATTGAACGGCGCTCAGCACCCATCATGATTTTGTCTTTCGCCAGTTCAAACTCAACCATAGAAACGTTGCGCTTGTTACCGCGCGCAGCAAACAGGGCTGCTTCGTTAACTAAGTTTGCTAGGTCAGCACCAGAGAAGCCTGGAGTACCACGTGCGATGAGAGAAGGCTCTACATCACCCGCTAGAGGGACCTTACGCATGTGAACTTTTAGGATCTGTTCACGGCCACGTACATCTGGAAGACCAACTACCACTTGACGGTCAAAACGACCAGGACGCAGTAGCGCAGGGTCTAGCACGTCCGGACGGTTAGTCGCAGCGATAACGATAATACCTTCGTTACCTTCGAAACCATCCATCTCAACGAGCATTTGGTTTAGTGTTTGTTCACGTTCATCATGACCACCACCAACACCTGCGCCACGTTGACGGCCTACCGCATCGATCTCATCGATAAAGATGATACAAGGTGCAGCTTTCTTTGCTTGTTCAAACATGTCACGCACACGAGATGCACCAACACCAACGAACATTTCTACGAAATCAGAACCAGAGATAGTAAAGAATGGTACTTTCGCCTCACCGGCAATGGCTTTCGCTAGAAGCGTTTTACCCGTACCAGGAGGACCAACCATTAGAACACCCGTTGGAATCTTACCGCCCAGTTTTTGGAAGCGGCTTGGATCGCGTAGGTAGTCCACCAGTTCTTTCACGTCTTCTTTTGCTTCGTCACAACCAGCAACGTCAGCAAAAGTTGTCTTGATTTGTTCTTCGCTCATCATTCGAGCTTTGCTCTTACCAAAAGACATGGCGCCTTTACCACCGCCGCCTTGCATTTGACGCATGAAGAAAATCCATACACCAATTAGTAAGATCATTGGGAACCAAGAGATGAAGATAGTACCAAGCAAGCTTTGCTCTTCTGGAGGCGTGCCTTGTACTTTCACGTTTTGGTTAATTAGGTCATCTAGAAGCTTTTGGTCATACACTGGCATGTAAGTGACCATTTTGGCACCGCCGCCACGACGAACAAAGCTAATTTCACCGTCTTTAAAAGTTGCTTCTTGAATCTGGCCTTGGCCAACTTCCTGTACAAACGTGGTGTAATCCACGGTTCTGCCATTGCTTTCTCCAGGGCCAAAGCTCTGGAATACCGACATCAATACGACGGCGATAACAAGCCACAGAATTAAATTTTTTGCCATGTCACTCAAGGTGTAAGCCTCTCGATAACTAATTGTAATTAAAGGTAGGGTACTACAGTTCATTAACTGTAGCTATAGTGTTAACACGCTCTCAAGAGAGCAAAATGGTTAACCTTTGTAACCAGTGGCTACGACGAAGACCTCTCGAGAGCGAGCTCGCGATGAGTCTGGTTTTCTAATTTTTACGGCTTTAAACATGTCTCGGACTTCTTTCACATACTGATCGAAGCCTTCCCCTTGGAAAACCTTTACGACAAAGCTACCATTAGGCGCTAGAACTTGTCGACACATATCTAAAGCTAATTCAACTAAATACATAGCGCGAGGTTGATCAACAGAATTGTTTCCCGCGATGTTAGGCGCCATATCAGACATTACTACGTCTACCATGGAAGGTTGGATCCTTTCTAGCAAAGCTTCCAATACCGCATCATCACGAAAGTCGCCTTGTAAAAAGCTAACGCCAGCAATCGGGTCCATAGGAAGCAAGTCACACGCAATGATCTGACCACTGTCCCCTACTATCTTAGCAGCATATTGAGACCATCCGCCCGGCGCGGCCCCCAAGTCGACGACTGTCATTCCAGGCTTTAACAATTTATCTTTCGTTTGAATCTCATCGATCTTGAAATAAGCACGTGAGCGGTAGCCTTTTTTTCGGGCTTCATTCGCGTATTTATCATCAAAGTGTTCTTTCAACCAACGACCAGAACTAGCCGAATGTTTTTGTTTACTCATTTTAATCCCAACAAGGCACAAATTGGAGCTATTGTTTTAATAGGCGCTACCTATTACTCAATAAATTATAGTCTTCAGCAATAGATGGCGTTAAAATAGCTTTTTTCAACCCTTATTTTAAAGAAAATTGGCCGCGTAATGAACCTAAGCACCAAACAAAAGCAGCACCTTAAAGGCCTAGCTCACAGTTTAAAACCTGTTGTGCTAATGGGCGCAAATGGACTTACAGAAGCCGTGCTAGCAGAAATTGAAATCGCTCTTAACCATCACGAACTTATCAAAGTAAAAGTTGCTTCGGAAGATCGTGAAACAAAACAGCTAATCATCGACGCTATCGTACGTGAGACGGGCGCTGAAAAAGTTCAGACTATTGGTAAAGTGCTTGTGCTATACCGCCAGTCTGAAGAGCGTAAAATCGAAATCCCTCGTAAGTAACTCTACTTACGTTGCTGAAGAAAAAAGGTCGCCTGAGGCGACCTTTTTGCGTTTTATCAGAGTAGTAATGCTACTCCAAACGACTTAGATATATTCTACTCGGTCAATTTCGAAGTCTTTCGCGCCACCCGGAGTTTGAATAGCAACTTCATCGCCTTCCATCTTACCAATCAGGCCACGAGCAATAGGTGAGCTCACTGAAATGCGACCTGCTTTGATATCGGCTTCGTCATCACCAACGATTTGGTACGTTTTTTCTTCTTCGGTGTCGATATCAATCAAGGTTACGGTTGAACCAAAAATAACTTTACCCGTGTTCTCCATCTTCGTTACATCAATAACTTGAGCAACTGACAGTTTGTATTCAATGTCACGGATTTGTGCTTCACAAATGCCCTGCTCTTCACGAGCGGCGTGATATTCAGCATTCTCTTTTAAATCACCTAGCTCACGAGCTTCAGCAATTGCCTCTGAGATCTGAGGACGTAGTTTAAGTAGACGATCGAGTTCTGCACGTAGCTTTTGCTCGCCACGTAGTGTCATTGGAACTTTTTCCATTTTATAACCTCAAGCCCAAATGGGTCTTTGGACAAAAAAAGCCCACCCTGTCATAGGACTGGGTAGTGCGCTTAAAGATGTATTTCGTTTAGTGTAAACAAACTCCCGGACGAAATCATCTTAATTCGAAAGGCAGCAAGACTATGCCTTTTCGGCATAATGATATAACTCACTTTTAGAGCGGTTCTAGGGCGAATCACCTTCTCAATTTATTGAAAAACAACACTGTTCATTACACCAAAAACCTCAAAAAAGATAAAAACTAATCAATGTCAGGTCAATGTCATTGCCAATAATTTCAATAAAAAACAGTAATTTAAATAAAAACAACGCACAATTGAACAGTGTTCATCAGTGAGATTTATATCATTTTACTAACTCATACGGAAACTTTAGCAGTAAAACATGTCCAGCGAGTTGTTAGATCAATGGCTTACAAGTGCGAACTATATCGCTCAATTAGCCAATTTTGGACCAACAACTTGTGAGAGATCACCTCTCCCCCATACAACAATGATTATGGACAGCTAACTAGGACAAATAAGATGAAAAAGACTCTAATTGCTCTTTCTGTATCTGCAGCAGCTATGGCAACTGGCGTAAACGCAGCTGAACTTTACAACCAAGACGGTACTTCTCTAGAAATGGGCGGCCGTGCTGAAGCACGTCTATCTATGAAAGATGGCGACGCTCAAGACAAATCTCGCATCCGTCTAAACTTCCTTGGTAAACAAGAAATCAATGACAACCTATACGGTGTTGGTTTCTGGGAAGGTGAATTTGAGACTGCTCAAAACGGTACTGTAGACGGCGACGACAAGAGCGATCTAGAAACTCGTCTTGCTTACGCTGGTCTTGGCGGTGCTTACGGTGAGTTCGCATACGGTAAAACTGAAGGTGCACTAGGCGTTATCACTGACTTCACAGATATCATGGCTTACCACGGTAACTCTGCAGCAGACAAACTAGCTGTATCAGACCGTACAGACAACATGATGGCTTACAAAGGCCAGTTTGAAAACCTAAGCGTAAAAGCAAGCTACCGCTTCGCTGATCGTATGGAAAACGAAAACACTGGTGAGTACTACGACAACAAACAAGACGGTTACTCTCTATCTGCAATCTACGCTCTAGCTGACACTGGTCTTGAGCTAGGTGCTGGTTACGCAGATCAAGACAAAGCTAACGAGTACATGCTAGCTGCATCTTACACAATGTCTGATCTTTACTTCGCTGGTGTATTCACTGACGGCGAGAAAATGGAAGATTCAAACAACAGTAACACAGTTGATTACACTGGTTACGAGCTAGCGGGTGCTTACACTCTAGGCCAAACAGTATTTACAACATCATACAACAATGCAGAAACTAACAACGAAACTTCTGCAAACAACTTTGCTGTTGATGCTTCTTACTACTTCAAGCCTAACTTCCGTGGTTACATTTCTTACAACTTCAACCTGATTGATGCAGGTGACAAGTTTGGTTCAACTGACACTAGCAAAACAGTTGCAACTAAGATCGATGCTGAAGACGAGCTAGCTCTAGGTCTACGTTACGACTTCTAATTCCGGTCTTTGACTAGAATATCGAATGCCCGCTTTAAGCGGGCATTTTTTATACTTCATTTTAAGCAGCGCGCCTTTCTCTCGTGTCTCATTCATGAAGACATTTGAAGCATTTCTTTAGTTACCTAGCATATTGAAAGGACTTGCGTATACTCAATCACATAACTCACCTTAGAAAGTATCATTATGCGTTTACGTTGGCCCTTGCTCATATTCTCTTCATTACTTTCTGCTTTTTCACAAGCGTACCCTCATCAAGAGGTGTTGCCTGAAGGCGCCCGCATCAGTTTAGTTGCGGAAAAACTCAGTGAAAATGCTGAGCTTGACGGTGTTCATCCTACCGAACAACTGTTCCCACCAGCGAGTACATTAAAAATCGTCACCGCATTAGCCGCGAAGTTAGAACTGGGTGATAACTTCCGGTTTCGAACCAAGCTGGAAACATCGAACTCAGATGCAGTGATTTACTTTGTCGGCGACCCAACACTCCAAACCAACGACTTAAAATCACTTCTCACTCTAGCTAAGAAAAATGGCTTAAAACGGATTAACGGTGACCTATGGCTCGATAACAGCGCATTCACTGGTTATAACCGTGCGGTGGGCTGGCCGTGGGATATCTTGGGAGTTTGCTACAGCGCTCCGGCATCGACCATCACACTCAATAACAACTGTGTACAAGCCTCTATCTATACACAAAAAGATGGTGGAACGCGGGTCTACGTACCAGAGCATCAACCTATTCGTGTCACAAGTACCGTAGAAACAGTTTCTAAAACCATTAAGAAAAGTCGTCATTGTGACTTAGGTTTAGTTGCAAATCCCGATAACAACTACAAGCTAACAGGGTGCTTGGTTGAAAGAGACAAACCATTGCCACTGAAATTTGCGGTTCAAGACCCTGAGCGTTACACCAGTCAAAGGTTGGCGACTTTGCTCAAGGAGCTCAACATTGGGGTATCAGGAAAGATTAGGGTCGGTACGGCGCCAGAAAAGCAGCGAAAGCTCATCGCAATGCATCAATCAAAGGCCTTACCAGACATTCTTGAAGATATGCTCAAAAACTCTGACAACTTGATTGCCGACACATTAACCAAAACACTTGGTGCTAAATTTTTCGTTCAGCCAGGCAGTTTTACTAACGGTACAGAAGCGATCAAGCAGATCATTTTCGCCAACACTGGTATTGATATTCGTAATGCGCGCCTAGAAGACGGCTCAGGACTTTCGCGAAATAACCGGATCTCCGCGACCAAGATGGCTGAAATGCTGCGCTATATTTGGAAGCATGAAAACGAACTCAAATTGATTGCCATCATGCCGAAATCAGGTGAATCCGGCACATTAAAGTACCGACAAAGTATGCGAAAACTTCCAATTAAAGGACAGCTGATCGCGAAAAGTGGCTCTATCTACGGGACTTACAATATGGCTGGATATGGCTTGGATAAAAATGGTCAACCTAACACCATTTTTGTTCAGTTTGTTTCAGACTACTTCCCAGAAAAACGGGACGACAACACACCTGTCATCGCCCCGATTACACATTTTGAGCAGCTTTTTTACAATGACATTGTGAACTTTAGTCAGGCAATACCTAAGAAATAGTTCACCACGTTAAAGTAAATCCACATTCCTGAAATATCGACGATAGACGCAAGAACTGGACTCACCAATACGGCTGGGTCCAACTTGCAAGCTCGTGCAATAATTGGCAACAGCCCGCCCAATGTTGTAGAAATGGTGACTTGAATGAACAGCGCAACTGCTATTGCCAGTGCGATATCGGTCAGTTCAAAGCCTCCTGTTGATTGTCCTGCACTAAATAACATAATGCGTCCAATCATCACGATAGCGATCGCTAGCGCAATAAATAGAGCGACTCGGCTCTCTTTCCACAAAACTTCTAACCATTGGCGTTTTTTTAACTCTCCAGTAGCAAGAGCACGAATCACCAAAGTTGCTGCTTGTGTTCCTGTGTTACCACCAGCAGCTGCAATCACTGGCATGTACACTGCAAGTAAAACAAGCTGACTAAGGGTGTCCTCATACTGAGCGATGATCAAGCCTGACACTATCCCTAAAAGAGCCAGCGCAATGATCCATCCAATACGCTGTTTTACATGCCCTAAAACACTAGTTGATAAATAACCATCGGGTGTATCAACTTCAGACATATGCAGACCCAGTTGGTGAGCATAATGACGTGCGCGTTTGTCATGACCTGCTTGCTCAAGTTGAGCAATAAGACTATTCACATAGCCGACAGAGCAATGCTGTAAAATACCTACAGCCTCATCAATCGGCATAACCGTAAGCAAATGGACTTGTTGCTCTTGCTCGTACTGCAAGAATGCATTGCGAGCTGCACCAATTTCTACTTCAGAAAAGTTTGGTGTTGTTTCAATAAAAGTGTTGTTCATTACCGTCATGGCGAATCTCCCGATTGGCATTGGTAACGACCATCGACAAAGCATGAAAAAGCCACTCTCGCACGCTAAAAGTCAGACAACAATTAAGATGCACAGAGAAAACCAATGCGAATGCACTGTCTATTCAGAATGTATGAAGGAAATAACGAGAAGAAAGTTAGAAAAGATGCCTCACCACTTAGGTAAGGCGGAGATCGCCAATACCGAAGCGGGTTATTTCGCTCCCTTAATCTTACTCACCCAACGACTGGGAGGATGGTCGGTATTGTTCATGTAAATCTCCGATAGCGCTGCCATTATTGGCAGCGCAAGTATAGTAGCAAAGTTCATCAGGTATGGAAGTTTTACTTTGCCGTTTTTGCTAAATTTTCATACAAAAAAAGCGCCCTTCAGACGCTTTCATTTGCAGTCATTATGAATTACTGAATAGTAATACGAGCAAATTTACGTTTGCCGACTTGGAACACGTAAGTACCCGCTTCTGGAGCAAATTTGCTGTCCGCAATTTTTTCACCATCAATCTTCACAGCGCCCTGCTTAACCATGCGCATCGCATCTGACGATGATGGACATAAGCCTGCTTCTTTCAACAGATTACTCACTGGGCGACCTGCGTCAAAGTCAAACTCTGGCATTTCATCAGGAATTTGGTTCTTCGCAAAACGGTTTACGAATTCTTGCTCTGCTGCATCGGCATCGGCTTCACTGTGGAAACGAGCAATAATTTCTTTTGCTAGCAATACTTTGATGTCACGAGGGTTTTTGCCCGCTTCTACATCAGCTTTGAATTGAGCAATCTCTTCCAGAGGACGGAAAGAGAGCAGCTCGTAGTAGCTCCACATTAGGTCATCAGAAATAGACATGATTTTACCAAACATTTCGCTTGGCGCTTCGCTGATACCGATGTAGTTGTTTGCTGACTTAGACATCTTCTTCTCGCCATCAAGGCCCACTAGAAGCGGCATCATCAGTACAACCTGAGGTTTTTGACCGTGAGACTTTTGCAGTTCACGACCCATTAGAAGGTTGAACTTCTGGTCTGTACCACCTAATTCAACATCCGTTTCCATTGCTACTGAGTCCCAGCCTTGTAGAAGTGGGTACATGAACTCATGAATAGCAATTGGCTGACCACCCGCGTAACGCTTTTTAAAGTCGTCACGCTCTAGCATACGAGCAACGGTTTGGTTTGCCGCAAGGCGAATCATACCTTCTGCGCCCAGTTCAGACAGCCACTCAGAGTTAAACTGAATTTTAGTCTTTGCAGGATCGAGAATTTTGAACACTTGCTCTTTGTACGTTTCAGCGTTACGCAATACGTCTTCACGACTTAGCGGTGGACGAGTTGTGTTTTTACCTGTTGGGTCACCAACCATTGCAGTGAAGTCACCGATTAGGAACGTCACTTCATGACCTAGTTCTTGGAACAAGCGAAGCTTATTGAAAATAACCGTATGGCCTAGGTGAATGTCAGGTGCTGTTGGATCAGCGCCCAATTTAATACGTAGAGGACGGTCTTCTTTTAGTTTTGCGATTAGCTCTTCTTCTGGAATCAGCTCTTCAACACCGCGCTTAATCTCGGCTAGTGCAGCTTCAATGCTCGCCATTCTTGTTCACTCCCACAGATTTGGCAAAAATATAATAGCTGAACATATTACTTGAATAGCGATGCATTTTGAAACACGTTAGACTAGGTAGTTGTCACTTTTTCCGTTTAATTTAGCAATCAAGTACCTCATGCATTCGATTTTTGTCCGACTTCCACTCTTGCACAAAGTATTGATCGGTTTTTTTAGTGCGCTGATTATCTTCGCGCTCTTCTTTTTACCTGATCCGCAAGACCTAGACCCGCAGCAGAGCCGATTAAAAGTTGGTCAACATTATCCTGTGCCAGTTTCCCTCGAACTCAGTGCACTAAATAGTTCATCGCCTGCGGTTCCCGCCGTGCTGCGCTGGGAGACATACAAGGTAAAAAATGGCGAGAGTGCTGCCATCTTATTTAGTCGCGTAGGGCTTTCTGCTCGTCTATTACATGAACTGGTGTCATCAGACAAAGAAGTGGAAAAACAGTTAACTCGGCTTCGACCTGGTGACCGATTGCAATTTGGTTTTGACGAAAATAACGACTTGGTGCAGCTAAGAAGAACACTAAGCGCGTTCGAGACTTTTCGTATCACATTAAAAGACGGCAAGTACGTTTCTGAAGTTGATAAGAAAGAAGTCGACTTCCAGTACAACTACGCAGAAGCCACCATCAAATCAAACTTTTGGAATGCAGGAATATCTTCTGGATTAAATGGTAACCAAATCATGGAACTGGCTGGCATATTTGGTTGGGACATCGACTTTGCTTTAGATATTCGTAAAAACGATAGCTTCCGAGTGCTTTACCAAGAGGAAGTGGTAGAAGGTGAAGTAATCGGCCGTGGAAAAATCATTGCTGCGATCTTTAAAAACCAAGGAGATACCTTTACCGCAATATTGGATCAGAAAAGTGGCAAGTATTACGACGAAAATGGGCGTGCAATGAAAAAAGCATTCTTACGCGCGCCGTTGGATTTCCGTCGAGTTTCGTCTAATTTCAACCCACGCCGCTTACATCCAGTGACGGGACGCGTTCGTCCTCATAGAGGCACGGACTATGCAGCACCAGTGGGCACCCCGATTTGGGCGGCTGGTGATGGTGTCGTTCAAAAATCGTCTTACAACAAATTTAATGGTAACTACGTTTTCATTAAACATAGTAATACTTACATTACCAAGTACCTGCACTTAACCAAACGTACTGTACGAGCTGGTCAACGCGTTAAGCAAGGCCAAACCATCGGTACGCTTGGCGGAACTGGCCGTGTAACTGGCCCTCACCTGCACTATGAGTTCCTTGTGAATGGTGTCCATAAAAACCCGCGCACGGTGAATTTGCCACAATCTAAATCCCTGACAGGCAAAGCGAGACAAACTTTCATGGCAAACGCGAAAGTTAGCATGGACAAGCTTGAACGCTACAGCAAACTGTTAGCAATGAAGTAAGGCAAGGTATTGAAAAGGGCAGCTTCGCTGCCCTTTTTGTTTTGTCGATATCATCACGATAAAGCTTACTGTTCGGAGTGATGCTCTCTCCCGAGCATAAGCAAACACGGTGTCAGAACTAACGTTAGCAAAGTCGCAAACGCCAAACCACCCGCGACAGCGGTCGCAAGCTGAGACCACCATTGAGTGCTTGGTGCGCCAAACTCCACTTTCTGATTAACTAAGTCGATGTTCATTTCTAACACCATTGGCAATAAGCCTAATATGGTGGTCACCGTCGTAAGTAAAACGGGTCTTAAACGCTGCACACCCGTACGCAAAATAGCCTCAGATTTTTCTAAGCCACGTTTACGCATCTGATTATAAGTATCGATTAAAACAATATTGTTGTTTACCACGATACCAGCCAACGCAATCACTCCAATTCCCGACATAATGATGCCAAATGGCTTTTGGAAAATAAGTAACCCAGCGAAGACACCAACGGTAGAAAACAGCACTGCACTAAGGATTAAGAAAGCTTGATAAAAGCTATTAAACTGCGTAATTAAAATCAAAGCCATCACACCAAGCGCGACAATAAAAGCATTTTGCAAGAATGCTGATGAGTTTTCCTGCTCTTCATTTTGACCCCGAATCTTATATTCAATGCCTTCTGGTAAGTCGAGCTGTTCCATTCCAGCGGCAATCTTAGGTAACTCAAGCGCCAAATTGTAACCTTCCACCATATCCGCTTTAATATTGATAACTCGATGACCGTCGACCCGACGAATAGTGTCTTGCTTATGATCTGGTTTGATTTGAGCAAAATTCGTAATCGGTACTAGACCAGCTGCCGTTTTCACTCTCAGCTGATCAAATCGACCTATGTCGCGCTTATCTTGCGGATAGCGCACCAAAATATCGACTTCTTCATCCGCATCATCGGGCAAATAATCGCCTATTTTCAAGCCGTTCGTAACAAACTGGACGGTATTCCCGACTAAAGTAGCATCCGCTGCAAAGCGAGAGGCGTCATCTCGCTGGATATCAATTTGCCAATCAATCCCTTCCTTATTAGTGGTATCACTCAAGTTGGTCAGTGCAGGATTACCATCAGCCCAATGTCGTACTTTTTTGGCTGCTTCATCTAACGCACTAACACTCAAATTTCGTGATGACACTTCAATCACGAGATCATGCTCGACAGGCGGCCCTGCGTCCGGGAATTTATACTCAAGTTCAACACCATAAAAGCGGTCTGTCGTCTCTTTTAGTTCCTCAATAATGGTTTTCACTTTGCGTCGATACTGCCAATCCACAGGCGTTATTTGAATCTGGCCAATCTCGTCCCCATTATCGCTCGATCCTGTGCGCGTGTAGACACTTTCAAACTCGTCATGACCGAGCATCACCTTCTCGATTTCGCGCATAACAACATCTTTTTCGTGAATAGACAGGTCACCATAAGAACGAACTTTAACGGTAAAAAAGGCAGGGTCCACCTCAGGGAAAAACTCTGCACCCAAGCCAGCTTTGTTGTAAGTGAAGCCGACACCTGCCGCTAGCAGTATCGCGCTGAGTAAGACTTTCCATGGATGACGAATCGCTACCGACAGAGTCTGGTAATAAAGCTTGGTAATGCCAGTCGCTTTTTCAAAGTTGCCGTTATGCAGCTCCACCATTTCTCGCTGAGCTTTCTGATTGACTACTTGAGGCTTGCCAATGATCCCACCGATGACAGGAACGAACAATAAAGCCATCATCAGCGAAGCGGCCAAGGTAGCAATTAAAGTAAGTGGTAAGTACTTCATGAACTCACCAGTGATGTCTGGCCAGAAAAGTAACGGAGCAAACGCAGCCAATGTGGTTGCTGTGGATGCGGTAATAGGCCAGGCCATTCGCTTTGCTGCATCTCGATAGGCTTCTTTACGTGGCGTTCCTTCTTGCATGCGCCGATCTGCAAATTCTGTCACCACAATGGCACCATCCACCAACATGCCTACCGCCATAATTAAAGCAAACAGTACGACGATATTGACCGTCAGCCCAAATACCGATAACACCAACAACCCAGTCAAGAACGATCCTGGAATAGAAATCCCCACGAGAAGCGCGGTCCTAACCCCCAATATGGCAATAATGACGATAACTACGAGGATAATTGCGGATAAGATATTGTTTTGTAGATCACTGAGCATCAATTTGACATCGTCGGATTGATCCCAAGTATATTTAACTTGCAAATTGTCGGGCCACTCGGCGCGCTTCTGTCCCAGAGCCAGTACTTCTTTTACCAGCTCAACCGTTTCAATGATGTTTTCCCCTGCCCGTTTTTTTACGTCCAAAACGATGGCAGATTCGCCATCTAAACGAGCAAAACTTTCAGGATCGCGAAATGCACGTCGTACTGTCGCCACATCGCCAAAAGTGATCACCTCTTTGCCATTCACCTTGATCGGTAGTTCAAGCACATCTTTCAGTGAATCAAAAACCGATGGGACTTTTACCGAAAAGCGTCCATACCCAGTATCGACAAACCCCGCAGCCACAACTCGGTTATTCAAGGCAATTAAATTATAGATGTCCGCTTGATCGAGACCGTAGCTTTCCATCAATAGCGGATCGACAACTATCTCCACGATGTCTTCGCGATCTCCTGCGATTTCAACCTCAAGAACCTGACGGAAACTTTCCAAACGATCACGTAACGTTCTGGCAATCTGAACAATGGTTCGCTCTGGTACGGTGCCATAGAGCACAACGGTCAAAACAGGCTCTTCAGATGCAAACGTGACTTCGTTTACCGTCGGCTCATCACTGTCCTCTGGTAACTTTGGCTTCGCAAGATCAACCGCATCACGCACATCTGCCATCGCTTTATCAAGATCCACTCCGACACTAAATTCCAGCGTCACCGAAGCATGACCTTCTGATGCCACAGAGGTCATCTCTTTTACGCCTTCAATTGAACGCAGCTCTTGCTCTATTGGACGAACCAATAAACGCTCGGCATCGACAGGAGAAATGCCTTGATGCCCAACAGAAACGTAGATAATAGGAATGGTAATATCAGGGCTCGATTCCTTGGGGATTGTGACGTAAGTAATGACACCTGCAATTAATATCATCACCAACAATGTCAGCATAGTGCGAGCGCGAGATAACGCAGCATCAATCAGAGTGTACATAGGTGCTCCTTACTACTCATTAGCCGCTTCAATAACTACGTCATCAACTTTATTGGCCAGTACTTGATCACCATCTCGCACAAAACCTTGTCCCAGCACGATAATGTCTGCACGCTCTCCTAACCCAGAGAGCCACACACCATCATCCTCGGCCTTAACGAGTTGAATTGGAACAAACTCAACATACTCATTACGCAGTGTCTTGACACCTAAGTTACCTTCTTCATCTAGTGCTAACATGGCAGCCGTAATCTTTACTGCCAACACTTCACTCAAAGGCAGCTGTACTTCTGCGCTCATACCGGCAGGAATTCTTGCGTCTTGATTATCAATTTCGATTTCAATTGGAAATGTATTAGTAGAAGCAGAAGAAACACGTCCAATGTAGCGCACACGACCTTGATGATGCTGTTGGTTAATGGTTCTTACGTCGGCTTCTAGGCCTTCCTTAAGGTATTGTATATGCCGTTCACTGACATCGGCTTCAATCACTAAAGTATCCAAATCAATGACCGTCGCAATAGGATCGCCAATCCCGACAAAATCACCTAACTCAACAAAGTGGTGATCTACGATGCCATCAAATGGCGCTTTAACCTCAGTATTTCTTAAAGCCGTTTGCACGTTACTCAAATTCGCACGTGCATCTACCAACGCTGCTTGCGCTGTCGCAAATGCAACCTCACCTTGCAGTCCACGACTTTTTAGCGATTTAGCTGCATTAAACTCTTTCTCTTTAACCAACAGCATCGCCTGGGCCCGTTTAAGTTGAATGCCAAGGTCGCGCTTATCGATGTTTGCGATCACTTGTCCCTGTTTGACCGCTTGGCCTTTCTTTATGTTAAGACTGACTATTTTACCGGCAACTTCGGCGCCAAGACGCGCTTGACGATTGGGCGCTGTTCGTCCATACAATTCAATGGTTTTACTGGTAGGTTCGGCAAGAAAAGTATCAAACATCACCTTTGCAAGTGGTGTCGTGTTCGTGGATGTTGAAGAGTTAGGATGATCATCTTGTGCTTTGAGTTGGCCGATGGTTAGCCACGCAACAAGAAGTAAGACGAGGATAAGAGATACTAGCCAAGGGCGCTCGACAATTCGGCGTCCAAAAGAAAGTCCAGACATATAAAGTCCTTTTTATTATTTCTCTGCATATCTGCAAGCGTGTGCTTTACGTGACATCCTTCTACATAAAGCACAGGCAGCTATTAGCTGCCTGTTAGGTGTTAATTACACACTGAACGATGCACCACAACCACATGTTGTCGTTGCATTTGGATTATTTACGAAGAAGCGCGCTCCTTCCAACCCTTCTGTGTAGTCAACAATACCGCCAACGAGATATTGCAGACTCATAGGGTCTACAACCAGTGTTACACCACTGTTTACGATTGTCGTATCGCCTTCGTTTACATTTTCATCAAAAGTAAAGCCGTATTGGAAGCCGCTGCAGCCGCCGCCAGTAATGTATACGCGCAGTTTCAATGCTGGGTTTTCTTCTTCAGCAATCAATGCTTTAACGCGAGATGCTGCTGCGTCAGAAAAAGATAATGGTACGTTTACTTCGCTCACGAAGACCTCTCTCACTCGTGTAATGCGTCAAGCCTGAAGCAAGACGTCAAATTTGTGCTAATTGAGACGATTATCCAATACCTGACAAACTCGTTCAAGTATTCGCCGCCGATTCTTTATAACAGATGCGGATATATAAGATTACACTGCGAAACAACACATAAATTAAGCAAAACGTTTCTAACTTGATTATAGCTAGGTACAATGCGCTCCACTTGGTCCGAGCAATCAAAAGAGGATAACCCCATGACCAAATCATCAGAGCTGTATCAAAAAGCTCAGCAAACCATCCCTGGCGGTGTCAATTCACCAGTTCGTGCATTCAACGGCGTTGGCGGCTCTCCGCTATTTATCGAACGAGCAGACGGTCCACTGATTTTTGATGCCGATGGTAAAGCGTATATTGATTACGTTGGCTCTTGGGGTCCAATGATTCTTGGCCACAACCACGCGGTTATCCGCGAAGCAGTAATTGATGCAGCGCAACGCGGTCTTAGCTTCGGTGCGCCAACAGAACTTGAAATCGCGATGGCAGAATTAGTTTCTGAGCTTGTTCCATCAATGGAGCAAATCCGCATGGTAAGTTCTGGTACTGAAGCTACGATGAGCGCGATTCGCCTTGCACGTGGCTTCACCGGTCGCGACAAGATCATGAAATTTGAAGGTTGTTACCACGGCCACGCTGACAGCTTGCTAGTAAAAGCAGGTTCTGGAGCACTAACTCTAGGCCAACCAAGCTCTCCTGGCGTTCCTGCAGATTTTGCTAAGCACACGCTAACAGCAACATTCAACGACCTAGATTCTGTACGCGAGCTATTTGCTGCTAACAAAGGCGAAATTGCTTGTATCATCGTTGAGCCAGTAGCAGGCAACATGAACTGTATTCCACCAGTGGAAGGCTTCCACGAAGGGCTACGTGAAATCTGTGATCAAGAAGGCGCGCTACTAATTTTTGATGAAGTAATGACAGGCTTCCGTGTTGCTCTAGGCGGCGCGCAAGCACACTACAACATCAAACCCGACCTAACGACACTGGGTAAAGTGATTGGTGGCGGTATGCCAGTAGGTGCTTTCGGTGGCCGTAAAGAAGTGATGCAATACGTTGCACCTACAGGCCCAGTTTACCAAGCTGGTACCCTTTCCGGTAACCCTGTCGCAATGGCAGCAGGCTACGCATGTTTGAACCTTCTAAAAGAAGAAGGCAACGAAAAGCGCCTAGCTTCTAAAACGAAACAACTTGCTGAAGGCTTTAAGTCTCTAGCAGAAAAACACGGTATTCCGCTAGTTGTTAACCAAGTGGGCGGTATGTTCGGCTTCTTCTTCACTGACCAGGAAAAAGTAACTTGCTACGAAGACGTAACGAAGTGCGATGTAGAACGCTTCAAGCGTTTCTTCCACTTAATGCTAAAACACGGTGTCTACCTTGCGCCATCTGCGTTTGAAGCGAGCTTTACTTCACTCGCTCATGGTTCAAAAGAGATTGATGCCACACTAGAAGCAGCTGACCGCTGTTTTGCTGTTCTTGCAGAAGAAGCGAAATAATCGCTAAAAACGGCGATAACGCATTTAGAAAAGGACCGTAACGGTCCTTTTTTATTGCCAATTCAAAATAACCAATATCGCTAATACCCCAACGACAATGCCAAACCACGGTATTCGCTTAGCTTTTTTCTCAGTTTGACACTTTTTATCACCGTTGCAACAACCCATAGCTCATCTCTTGATTGATAACCGACTGATTTGTAGTCATTATAGCAAGGTACATCGCCCTGCTCTAATTCGGCATTGTCATAAGCTTGAAAGAGTTAAGAGTGCAAAGTAATAAAGGTTACACGCCATCATTGAAGGCATAAACCGTAAACGTCACCTGTAAGTTGGACTAATACCATGCCAAATAATGTAAAAATAACGTCGAGTCACCGAGTACTAATGGTTGCTTTACTCGCCGCTGCTTTTGCTTGCTACTTATTGGTTGAGCCATATATCAATTCCATTGTGATGGCTTTTATCATTTCTTTGCTCATGTTTCCGATACACGAATGGTTTGAGCAGAAAATTCCCAAGCACCCTAATATGGCGGCACTGCTGTCATGTGTCGTCTTGACGTTTATTATTGTTATCCCGCTTTTATTTGTGTTTGCCGCCATTGTTCAGCAAGGCTCTGTTTTCTCACAAAATACATATAATTGGGTTACCAATGGTGGCATCCAAGATATATTCCAACATCCTTTCGTTATCAAAGGCTTATCGATTGTTAATGAGTACTTACCTTTTGATAAAATCGAGCCCAAAGCCATTGCTGAGAAAATTGGTCAATTTGCCACATCGTTTGGCTCCAACTTAGTCGCTATCAGCGCAAAGATTTTAGGAGACGCAACCAACTTCCTAATGAACTTCTTCCTAATGCTGTTTGTGCTGTTTTTTCTGCTTCGTGACCACGACAAAATCATCTCTGCGATTCGTCATATCCTGCCACTCTCACGTAGCCAAGAAGACCGCATATTGACAGAGATAGAGCAAGTTTCTAAATCAGCCGTGATGGGCTCATTCATGACAGCGATTGCTCAAGGTTTGGCTGGCGGCATCGGTATGTGGCTAGCTGGCTTCCCTGGGTTGTTTTGGGGAACAATGATGGGCTTTGCATCATTCATTCCAGTGGTAGGAACCGCGCTAATCTGGATTCCTGCAGCATCGTACTTGTTCTTAACAGGCGATATGACTTGGGCTATCTTTTTGACGGTGTGGAGTGTAGTTGTCGTTGGCTCTATAGATAACCTATTGCGCCCGTTGCTAATGCAAGGCAGCGCCGGCATGAATACCCTTATGATTTTCTTCTCATTACTGGGTGGTCTGCATCTGTTTGGTTTGATTGGTCTTATCTACGGCCCACTTATTTTTGCCGTGACCATGGTACTGTTTAATATCTACGAGGAAGAATTCAAAGACTTCCTTAACCAACAAGACAACAGCTAGTCACCGCTTAATCACTTCAAGCTTGGGGCAGATTGTGCGAAAATCTGCCCCAAATTATTTCTGATGAACCAAATTTATGTCTGCTTATATCGCTCCTAGCCAAATAGCTCAGCGCCAACTTGAATACTTCAACGGAAAACACGTTTTAGTCGCTGGTGAAGTTGAAGACCTATTTCCTCTTGAGTTAGTAGCTCATTGTGAGTCTGTTGAAGTGTTTACTTCCAACTATAGCTACTACCGCCAAATTCAAACCTCTGACAAAGTGAAAAGTCATTTTGGCTCTGTGTTTGATGTTGAAACAAAAGCAGACATGGTCCTTTTATACTGGCCAAAAGCAAAAGCCGAAGCAGAATACTTGCTGGCGATGTTGATGGCGAAACTGGGCATTAACACCGAAATCGTCATCGTTGGTGAAAACCGCTCCGGCATCAAGAGCATCGAGAAGATGTTCCAAGAATACGGCCCTGTGAACAAGTACGACTCTGCTCGTCGCTGCTCATTTTACTGGGGTAATTGCCTCAATGAACCAAAACCTTTCAACCAAGCAGATTGGTTTAAGTCTTACACTGTTACACTCGGTGAGCAGTCGCTAGCGGTTAAGAGCCTACCTGGCGTATTCAGCCATGGCGAGTTCGACTTAGGTAGCCGATTGCTGCTTGAAACCTTACCTAAGCTGTCGGGCAAAGTGCTCGACTTTGGTTGTGGTGCAGGTGTGCTCGGTGCGTTTATGGCGAAAGCGAATCCAGAGATCGCGATTGAGATGTGTGACATTAATGCTTATGCGATCACTTCTAGCCAAGCCACATTAGAAGCGAATGGTTTATCCGGACGCGTATTTGCATCAGATATATACTCGGATACCACAAAAGACTACCGCTTTATCGTCAGCAACCCGCCATTCCACAGTGGTTTAGACACAAATTACAACGCAGCGGAAACCTTGTTGGGCCAGGCACCACAATATCTAACCAAAGACGGTGAAATGGTGATTGTCGCGAATAGCTTCTTAAAATACCCACCAATTATCGAGCGGGCGTTTAATAATTGCGAGACGCTAAATAAGACCAATAAATTTTCTATCTACTACGCGAAAAAATCATAACTTCCCCCGCGCAGGCACAAACCTGCGCGATTTTTTCTCATAAATTCAACACTCATAAGAAAAACTGCGTCACCCTGCACGCTTTACAACTAACTTTCTTGTCAAAGAAAAAAAACTCGTTAATTTTGTTAATTCTATCTAGTTGAACATCTTATCCGTTTTTAACGAGAACCTCGGCAGCGAAGTATGTTTTAGAACTGCCCATTATGAGTTGTAATCTTATCCATGTTTAAATTCTACAAAAAACAGAAATTTAAGCGCCTTCAGAGTACACTGATGACCGCATTTCTGGTGCTCAGTATCACACCTCTTACCATTACTGCGATCTTTTTCTTGCAGTCCCACAGTAAAGATCTGCAAGAACAAAGCACCTCGCACTTACTGTCTGTTCGAGATACAAAACAGCAGCAAATCATCGACTACTTTGAGGCACGAGAAACCGAAGTCATGGGCTTTGTGCGCTCAGAGTTGGCTTACGCCAGTGGTGGCCGATTCTACGGTCTCGTCAATGCTTTTAGTCGTTTAGGCAATGATATTGAAGAGTCTCGTAAAAACGCCCAACAGCGCTACATCGAGGGCAGCGGAGACCAAATCAAAACCTCAACGTTACCCGAGTCATCCAACTATGTAGGAAGTGAACGTTACCGGCTTTTGCATAAACGCTATCATTGGGCCTACTTGGAGCTCCTCAAGCGCTCTGATTTTAATGACATTTTGCTGGTCGACATCAATGGTAACGTCACCTACTCGATCAACAAAGACGATAACTACGGAACGAACTTGTTATCAGGCCCCTACAAAGACTCGGCACTTGGCAAAACTTTCAAGCGTCTCGCCGATGATGTGACTGAACGTCGAAAAGTAAACGAAGACTACACTCCTGTGATTGTGTCTGACTTCGAGCTGGAAGGGGGTAAATCAGTAGCTTGGCTAGGTGCACCAATTGTTCAGCAAGGTTATCTACACAGCTATGCCATGTTCCGCTTGCCAAATAATGGCATCACTAAGTTAGCCGCAGACGCTAATCGAGAGTCATCCATTAACACCCTGCTGGTTGGAAATGATCACCAACCTCGCACAATTAACACGAAACAAGACGACATTAAGAACAGTTTAGAAGTGATCGATAAAGCACTCTCTGGTGCATTTGGTGTCGGCACTTACACAAACGGTTTAGGTGAAGAGATCATCGCGGCTTATGCACCGATTGAAACTCGTGGTGTGATTTGGGCGCTCGTCGTACAGTTACCAGAAAACGAAGCTTTCGCTCGTATCCATCAACTCGAAAAACTATTCGTTATCGCTATGTTGATCGCCATTATCCTTGTGGTGATCGCTTCTCACTATTTATCAAACTTTATCACTTCTCCGTTGCTGAAATTGACTTGGGTTGCCGAAAAGGTCTCTGCAGGGGATCTTGATGACACGTCTTTTAATACGGTTCGTAAAGATGAAATTGGTCGGCTTGCGTTAAGCTTTGAACGAATGCAACGCTCTATTCGAGAGAAGATTCAAACCATTAAGAAGCAAAATGAAGAACTAGAAAGCAACATACAGATCATTCAAAAACAGAATGAAGAACTGCAATTGGCCGATAAATTAAAAGATGAATTCTTAGCCACGACTTCTCATGAACTTCGTACACCGTTACACGGCATGGTCGGGATTGCTGAAACCTTAGCGTCCGGCGCCAATGGTGCGATCCCCGCTAGCCAGAAATATCAGCTTGATATCATCATTAAAAGTGGTCAGCGTCTCGCTAATCTAGTCGATGACTTGTTGGATTATCATAAAATGCGTTATGGAAGCATGGATATCCAGAAATCAGCAGTGAGTTTGGGCAGTGCAACACGATTGGTTTTAGAGCTTTCTAGCCATTTACTCGGAAGTAAAACCATCCGCATCATCAACCAAGTCCCAGCGGATTTAAAAGCAGTATCAGCTGACCCGCAACGCCTTGAACAAGTGCTATATAACCTGATTGGCAATGCGATTAAATACACCTCAGAAGGTAAAATTGTTATCTCCGCTAATGTGGTAGATGATCATGTACGCGTACAAGTCGTGGATACTGGACAAGGAATTCCCGCAGAACAACTTGAGCATATTTTTGAACCACTTATCCAAGCAGGGCAAGACGCGAGCCGTTATCGTCAAGGTGCAGGGCTTGGGCTCTCCATTAGCCGGCAATTGATCGAATTAATGGGAGGCTCGTTATACGTCAGTAGCCAACCAATGGTCGGAACTACCTTCAGTTTCACTTTACCGCTCGCCAGTGAAGAAGAAATCCAAGCAACCCAGACTCTAGCTGCGCACGGGCACTTCCAAATTCCTGAAGTTAATGTAGAGAACAGCGAAGACTTATCACTTCCAGAGAACCCAGACGGCCCGTTACTGTATGTTGCTGACGATGAACCAGTAAACTTACGCGTGCTTGAAAGCTTTTTACGTTTAGAGGGCTATCGTGTGCGTACCGTCTCCGATGGGCCAGAAACGTTAGCGCTCGTCGAGCAAGAGAAGCCGGAACTTCTGTTATTGGATATCATGATGCCAGGCATGAGCGGCTACCAAGTTTGTAGTGAACTACGTGAAACCTATGATCATGCCGAGTTGCCAATCATTATGCTCACCGCACTCAGTCAAACAGAAGATCGTGTAAGAGGTTTTGAAGCAGGAGCCAACGACTATTTATCGAAACCATTTAATAAACAAGAGTTGGCGGCACGTATCCAAGCGCATTTAACGGCAAGTAAAGCAGAAATGCGCCATATGGAAAACAAAGTGCTAGAGTCTGAACTTAGACAGCGAGCAGTCGTTGAAGCAAGCTTACTTGAGACTCAAGGTCGTTTGTTGGAACAGCTAGAATCGGCTCCTGAAGCTATCATCTGTCTACGTGAAGACAAGCGTATTCGCTTTGCTAACGAAGCTGCTTGTAAGCTATTCAAGCGCAGCTTAGAACAGCTAAAGCGCTCATCTGCTGATGAGCTGATTGCCCCTAAATATCTAACCGTCAAACAACCTCATTACTGTGGCAAGATTGATATCTATATTGAAGATATTCGTCAGAACATCGAAGCAGACATTCTTAAGCTCCCTGAAGGTTCAGGGTTAGATATCATGTACATCTTTAATGTCGGCGGTGGAGCCAGTGCCGCTCGCATACATAATCTAGAAACCGCCGTAGAAGTGCTTTCAAGTTATGCATTTGATGGTGACAAAGACCAATTGCAAAAGCTAAAAGAGCTTGGCGGAGAATTTACGCGCCTTGCAGACAAAGCACTCGGTAATAAAAAGGACAAGCAAGAACTTATGCGGGAAGTTCTAGTCGACGCAATGACACATGCTTTAGAGTATTGGGAATCTGTAACGGGTGAAAGTAAATTCGCATTTGCAGAGCAAAGTGGCTTGTGGCGCGTTTATCTAGACCGAAGTACTTTACAAACACGCACCTTAGATAAATACATGCGTATAGAAACATTACCCAAAACACCACGTTGGAGAACGGTGCTAAGCTCGATAGAGTTCATTCTCGAACACTGCAAAGAACAGAGCCCCGAGAGAGCATACATAGAAGCACAACGAGATAAACTACAGCGACTATTGACCAGCTAATATTTATCAAAAAAACTAGCCCAGCGTGCATGCTGGGCTTTTTTGTTATTCGAGTATTCCCTTCCTTGAGATAAAAGAGACCGCCTCTTCCTACCCCATTAACATATTTCCAATAACGAACATTCGGTTAGACAACGCTATCTATTGTTGGTCTTCAAAACGTACGACCTTATCCATTTAACTTGTCTTAACTAGGTAAGTTCGAGCAACCGAAAAAACTTCATTCATACAATAAAAAAAGGACAACAAACGGAAGAAAACTGTCGATAAAAAAGGCCATTTTTCAGATAACAAGCGGATTTTGACGAACTATTGATAGAGATTGCGAACTTAATCACAACAGAACGGCAGATTAATTTTTAGCTGATTAATTAACACTATTTCTGCATGTGAGCGAGATCTCCGAACCTAGAAACCAAGCAAGAAACGTATATTTTAAATGGATCACCAGGTTAGTAATCACCAACACTCATTATTAACAAGGATATAAACTGCGACGCGTATCAACGTTTATTTTTTGTCCCTCTACTGGTTAAAATTAGCCAAAATAACGTTTATAACGGAGAGCTCAGAGATTTTAACGTTTTTAACGGGAATCAAGTTTGATTATTTTATGGATAAGGTGTTTTCTTACTCCTGCCTAAGGCCTACAGGCCACTCTTGGCGAAACTCAATGTTGTAATGAGTAAGGCATGTACAAGAGGTAGGTCTTAGAGAGTGTTTATCAATTGATGACATTCAATTCCATTTAGTGAAATGAAAGCAAATAGTAAGGAACAGCTATGCTTGCCAATATTAAAAAAACAGCACTAGCAACAGCAATTATTGCAACGGCTACTACAGGTTTTGCATCGGTAGCTACTGCGGCTGAACGCAGTGAACTGACTATCCACCCTAAAGAGTTTACAACTTTCGTTCGTAACTTTAACCCTTTCTTGGGTGCAACTAACCTGCACACAACAACCGACTTTATTTACGAGCCGCTCGTTGTTTTTAACGAAATGCACGGTAACACGCCTGTATTTCGTCTAGCAGAAAACTTTACCATGGCTGATGACCTGATGAGCGTAACCTTCGATATCCGTAAGGGCGTAAAATGGTCTGATGGCAAAGCGTTTACCGCTGATGATGTTGTTTACTCTTTCAACCTAGTTAAAGAGAAGCCAGAGCTAGACCAATCTGGTATCAACTCTTGGGTGACTGGCGTAGAAAAAGTTAACGACTACCAAGTTAAATTCCGTCTAAGCGAAGCAAACTCAAACGTTCCTTACGAAATTGCGAAAGTACCCGTCGTACCTAAGCACGTATGGAGCAAAGTAAAAGATCCAGCAACATTCACAAACGAAAATCCAGTAGGCAGTGGTCCATTTACCGAAATCGACACTTTCACACCGCAGCTATATATCCAGTGTGAGAATCCGAATTATTGGGATGCAGACAACCTAGATGTAGACTGTCTGCGTGTGCCGCAAATCGCGAACAACGACCAATTCTTGGGCAAAATCGTTAACGGCGAAATGGACTGGACGTCTTCATTCGTACCAGACATCGACCGTACGTACGCTGCAGCAAGTCCGAATCACCACTACTGGTACCCACCAGCGGGTACTCAAGCATTTGTAGTGAACTTCAAAAACCCAGACGCTGCGAAAAACGAAGCGCTAACTAACGTTGACTTCCGTCGTGCGTTCTCTATGGCGCTAGACCGTCAAACTATTATTGATATCGCTTTCTACGGCGGCGGTACAGTGAACGACTTCGCATCTGGCCTTGGCTACGCATTCGAAGCTTGGTCTGATGAAGAGACGCACAACAAGTACAAAGGCTACAACACATACAACGCGGAAGGTGCGAAAAAGCTTCTAGCTAAAGCTGGCTTCAAAGATGTAAACAAAGATGGCTTTGTGGATACACCATCTGGCAAGTCTTTCGAGCTTCTAATTCAATCACCAAACGGTTGGACTGACTTCAACAACACAGTACAACTAGCCGTTGAGCAACTAGCAGAAGTGGGCATTAAAGCTCGTGCTCGTACACCGGACTTCTCGGTATACAACCAAGCAATGCTAGAAGGTACTTACGACGTTGCTTACACCAACTACTTCCACGGTGCAGATCCACACTTGTACTGGGATAGTGGCTACAACTCGAAGCTACAAGCTGGTGACGGCATGCCTCGCTTTGCAATGCACTTCTACAAGAACGATAAGCTAGACGGTCTTCTTAACAGCTTCTACAAGACAGCAGATAAGCAAGAACAGCTAGAGATCGCTCATGGCATTCAGAAGATCATTGCTCAGGACCAAGTAACTATTCCTGTGCTATCTGGCGCGTACATGTACCAATACAACACAACTCGCTTCACTGGTTGGTGGAACGAAGAAAACCCTAAGGGCCGTCCAAACATTTGGGCAGGTATCCCAGAGCGTCTACTTCACGTACTGGACCTAAAACCAGTTAAATAAGTAGAAGTTCATTTCAAGCGGCATGCATCCCGTGTGCCGCCTATAAAAATCCCTTGTTAACGAAACCAATATGTGGCGCTAGTCGTCAGGGGATTTTTCGCTCTAAATTTCGCTAGGAGCGACCTGAAACCAGAAACAGGGAAAAAATCTGGGTGAGTAAGGTGTGAGTTATGGGTTATTTTTTAAGACGTTTGTCGTTCTATCTTGTCGCGCTCTTAGTTGCAGCGACGTTAAACTTTATTATTCCGCGAGCAATGCCTGGTGACCCAGTTACCATGATGTTTGCTAATGCTTCAGTACAGGTGACTCCAGAACGAATCGCAGCAATGAAAGAACTGCTCGGTTTCGTTGATGGGCCAATTTACATTCAGTACTTCTCGTACATTAAAAACATTCTAAGTTGGGAATTAGGCACCTCAATCCAGTTCTACCCACTTTCAGTTAATTCTTTACTAGGTAGTGCATTTGGCTGGTCACTATTTCTAGCTGGTACTGCGGTTGTACTTTCTTTCTCCATCGCTTCTGTCCTTGGTATTTTTGCCGCCTGGAAGCGCGGTAGTAAGTACGATGCATTCGTAACGCCTGGTACATTGATCATTCAAGCTATTCCACAAATGGTTATCGCAATGTTAGCGCTGTTTACCTTTGCGATTGGCCTGAAATGGTTCCCATCTGGCTATGCTTACACGCCAGGTACTATTCCTGATTGGACAAGCTGGGAGTTCATCAAGAACGTGGGTTACCACGCTGTATTACCTCTATTCTGTGCAACCATCGTTCAAATTGGTGGCTTCCTAGTTAACATGCGTAACAACATGATCAACCTTCTCGCCGAAGACTATATCACGATGGCTAAAGGTAAAGGGCTGAGTGAAAACCGCGTCGTCTTTAATTACGCCGCACGTAACGCACTACTTCCAAGTGTTACCGCACTGTCTATGTCTTTAGGTATGGCCATTGGAGGTCAATTAATCATCGAGATGATTTTCAACTACCCAGGCCTAGGTACTGTTCTATTGAACGCAATTCACGCTCGTGACTACCAAGTACTTCAAGGTCAGTTAATTATCATGACGATGTTCATGCTGTGCTTCAACTTAATGGCTGACATGCTGTACATGATTCTAGACCCTCGCCTACGTACGGGAGGCAAATAATCATGAAAGAACTATTTAAACTTATTTTAGGTAACGCATTTGCTCGCATTGGTCTTGGCATTGTTACGCTGTTCGTGTTCGTTGCGATTGCCGCTCCTTTACTTACAAAGCATGCGCCAGACAAGCGAACCGGTAACCCACACGAATACCCAAGCTTTGTTGTAAAACAGGCACAAAACAACCCTGATGGTTGGGTCGCTAAAAACCTAGCAGACGATCGTCGTACACTGCTTATGTCTAAAAAGGCCGACCACGTATTAGGTACTAGCCGAATGGGTCGCGATATCTGGTCGCAGGTGGCTTACGGTGCACGAGTATCACTGGGTGTAGGCTTTGGTGCTGGCATCATCGTGTGTTTCTTAGCAACAGTCATTGGTATATCGGCAGGTTACTTCGGCGGTAAAGTGGATGACGTATTGAGTGCCGCGATGAACATCATGTTAGTAATCCCGCAGTATCCATTGCTATTCGTGTTGGCGGCCTTTATCGGTGAAGCAGGCCCACTCACCATTGCCTTGATTATCGCTGGTACTTCTTGGGCATGGGGTGCACGTGTTGTCCGCTCTCAAACTATGGCACTACGCGAGAAAGAGTTCGTTAAAGCTGCCGAAGTATTGGGAGAGTCTTCATTCCGCATCATCTTCGTTGAGATTTTACCAAACCTTATCCCAATTGTCGGTGCGAGCTTCATTGGCTCAGTAATGTTGGCGATCAACACTGAAGCGGTCATTTCGTTCCTAGGTTTGGGTGATGCCAACACGATCAGTTGGGGCATCATGCTTTACAACGTGCAAACCTCATCAGCCATGCTGATTGGCGCATGGTGGGAAGTACTAGCACCTTGTATTGCCCTAACACTACTGGTTACTGGTCTTGCTCTGTTGAACTTTGCCGTTGACGAAATTGCGAACCCTCAACTTCGTTCTCACAAAGGCATGAAACGCTGGAAAAAACTAGCAGCAAAAGACAAGAAAGAGCGTGAGCCTGAACTGGCACCACAAAATGCACTATGGAGCGGAGATAAATAATCATGACTGCACCACTAATTTCCATCCGTAACCTATGTGTAGACTACATCACAGACGCGGGCGATGTCCGCGCCTGTAACAACGTGAGCTTCGACATTGCACCAGGTGAAGTATTCGGTCTGGCTGGTGAATCTGGCTGTGGCAAATCCACTGTTGCCTTCTCACTAATGCGCCTTCATAAGCCACCAGCGTTTATCACAGGTGGTGAGGTTATCTTCAACGGTGAAGATATCCTTCAGTACAGCGATGATCGCATGCAAGCGTTCCGCTGGAGTGAAATGTCGATGGTATTCCAGAGTGCGATGAACGCTTTGAACCCTGTTCTAACCATGGAAGAGCAGTTCTGTGACGTCATCATGCGTCATACCAATATGACTCGCGCTCAAGCAAAAACACGCGCTGAAGGTCTGCTGGAAATCGTTGATATCCACCCTAGCCGATTGAGTGATTACCCGCACCAGTTCTCTGGTGGTATGCGTCAACGTCTAGTAATCGCAATCGCTTTGGCTCTGAACCCAAAAATGATCATCATGGACGAACCGACTACCGCATTGGATGTAGTGGTTCAACGTGAAATTCTACAAAAAATTTACGCGCTTAAAGAAGAGTTTGGTTTCTCAATTCTGTTCATCACACATGACTTGTCATTGATGGTCGAGTTCTCGGATCGTATCGGCATCATGTACTCAGGTGAGTTGATTGAAGTCGCGCCTTCTAAGCAAATTCTGGAAAGTCCTTACCACCCTTACACCAAAGGTTTGGGTAGCTCTTTCCCTCCACTAACTGGACCAAAGACCAAATTGACTGGTATTCCAGGTAACCCGTTGAACTTGCTAGAAGTACCACGGGGCTGCCGCTTCCAAGCTCGTTGCGATCGCGTACATGAAGCATGTACACGTGTACCAACCCAATTACGTCAAATTGAACCAGGTCGCCTCTCAAATTGCCATTTGTACGGCGACACCATTGCTCAAGCTAAGGTTTAACAACAAAAAAACGCTAGCTAAGAACAAAAATTACACTGGAGAGAATTATGAGCAAACAATTCGGCGAACTGCTGATTGAGGGTAAAAATGTCGTTAAGGACTTCCCTTTAAACAGTAACTCAATCAAACAATCTAAGATGCGCGCAATCAACGACGTCTCTTTCAAAATGTACAAGAGCCGCGGCTTGTCAGTGGTAGGTGAATCTGGTTCAGGTAAGTCTACTACTGCAAAAATGATTGCAAAAATGTACGCACCAACCGATGGCATCATTGAATACAAAGGTCGTGATATCCAAGACATCACCTCTCGTCACGATTTAATGACCTACCGTGAAGGTGTACAAATGGTGTGGCAAGACCCGTTTGGCTCGCTAAACCCAACGCACAATATCTTCCACCATATTGCGCGCCCGCTGCTGATTCATAAGAAAGTAGCACCGGGCAACAAGAAAGAACTGGAAGAGCGTGTGTACGACCTACTTGAACAAGTTGGTCTTATTCCACCAAAAGAAACGGCGCAAAAGTTCCCGCACCAGCTATCTGGCGGTCAGCGTCAACGTGTAAACCTAGCTCGTAACATCGCAGTTGGTGCTGAAGTGGTATTGGCGGATGAGCCAACATCGATGCTCGATGTATCAATCCGTGCCGGTGTTCTGAACTTGATGGAAGAGATGAAGTTCGAGAAACAAATGTCTCTGCTTTACATCACTCACGACATCGCAACAGCGCGTTACATTGCTGAAGATCTCGCGGTCATGTACGTAGGTCACATGGTTGAATGGGGCGATACTGAAGAAATCATTCACGATCCTCAACACCCATATACGCAACTGTTGGTATCTGCGGTTCCAGATCCATCGAAGTCTATTCACGAGAAACTGAAAGGCAACAAAGGGGAAATCCCACTTTGGACACCAGAATCTGTCGGCTGTCCATTTGCTGGACGTTGTGTACACGCTACCGACAAATGTCGCGAACGACTACCGGGCGTCACTCAACTGTCCGACAACCACTTTGTCCGCTGTTACTTATTTGAAGATTAATCATAACGAGGGTCAGGTTCAGCCTGACCCATTCCTGTTTTTATCGTTTCCCGGAGACATTGAATGCTGCTACTGACTAACCACATTGGTTATGAACGTCTGGGCCCAAAGAAAGCCATTATCCAGACCGAACAACCACACTTGTCTTCTTACACTGCTCAATTGATTTGTGCCACTAGCGAGCAAACCGTGGCAACTTTTGCGGTTGAAGAACAAGGTAAAGTGGCGAACTGGCATCAGGGCTATTTCTACCTCATCGACTTTTCCTCTTTCACAACGTCAGGTGACTATTTCTTGCAAGTAGAAGATACGCGCTCTTCCTCTTTCATCGTTGGCGAACACATTCTGTTGGATCAAACTTTGTCAGATGTGATCCACTACTTCAAATCGCAACGTTGCGGCGGGATCTTCGATAAACAAGATCGACAACTTCCAGTACTAAACTCCAATAAAAAGGTTGATGTACACGGCGGCTGGTACGACGCATCAGGAGACGTTAGCAAGTATTTAAGTCACCTTTCATACGCGAATTATTTGAATCCTCAACAAACCCCAATGGTGGTTTGGAACATCCTAAAAGGGGTTTCGTTGCTTGAAGGAAGCGAAGACATTACAGCTTTCACACGTACACGTCTGATTGAAGAAGCCCTGTTCGGTGCAGACTTTCTTGTGCGTATGCAAAACGAAAAAGGCTTTTTCTACATGACGGTCTTTGACAAGTGGAGCAAAGATACTGCGCAACGCGAGATTTGCGCGTACGAAACTCAACTTGGTCACAAATTTGACGACTATCAAGCAGGCTTTCGACAAGGTGGCGGTGTCGCCATTGCAGCGCTAGCGGCAGCGTCGCGTTTAAGTGTTCACGGTGAATACGATCAACAAAAATACCGCAACGCTGCCGAAAATGGTTACTGGCACTTAAAAGAGCACAATACGCAGTACCTCAATGATGGGGAAGAAAACATTATCGACGAATACTGTGCGCTACTGGCTTGTGTAGAACTGTTTAAAGCAACCAAAGAAACTCGCTACTTGGAAGAGAGCCGTTTGTGGGCGCAACGTTTAGTTGCACGCCAAATGAGCGACGAGCAGATTCAACACTTTTGGTCAGCAAACCAAGACGGCAGCCGTCCATATTTTCACGCAGCCGAAGCTGGTCTACCAGTTATTGCCCTATGCGAATATCTATTAATTGAAGACGACTCAGCACGAGCGGAATCGGTAAAACGTATCGTCAACCTAGCGTGTGAGTTTGAGATCACAATATCGAATAAAGTGATCAACCCATTCGGTTACCCTCGCCAATATGTTAAAGGCGTAAATGAGTCAAAACGCGAGGCATTTTTTGTCGCACACAACAATGAATCCGGCTATTGGTGGCAAGGCGAGAATGCTCGACTGGGCTCACTCGCGACCATGGCGTACCTTGCTCAACCGCATATAGCGTCGCAAGACGTACAGCAACAACTTTCTGTGTTTGCTCAAGATGCATTGAACTGGATTGTAGGCTTAAACCCATACGACATGTGCATGCTAGATGGCCATGGTCGTAACAACCCTGATTACCTCCCTCAATATGGTTTCTTCAACGCAAAAGGTGGCGTGTGTAACGGAATCACTGGCGGCTTTGAAGACGAGGAAGACATTGCATTTAACCCACCAGCACAAAAAGAAGACGTGTTACAAAACTGGCGCTGGGGCGAACAATGGATCCCGCATGGCGCTTGGTACTTACTCGCGATAATGAGTCAAGCTCAGCATGTTTCTCAGTTGGCGACCTCTAAAAATATGAAGGAAGAATAATCATGGGAATGTATTTTGTCGGTATCGATGGTGGCGGCACGTCATGTCGAGCCAGGATTAAAGATTCACAAGGTAATTTTCTTGGCGAGGCCAAAAGCGGCAGTGCCAACATCATGCTAGGTGCTGAAATAGCAATGGCTTCGATTCTTGAATCCATCACTTCGGCTACCGAGCAAGGCGGTCTAATACAACAAGATTTCGCGTCGATGCACGTCGGCTTAGCCCTTGCTGGCGCAGAGCACAAAGCATCTTGGCAAGCCTTCATGTCTCTTCCTCATCCATTTGCCAGTATAACTCTGAATACCGATGCTTACGGTGCGTGCGTTGGTGCGCACAATGGCGAAGATGGCGCAATCATGATTGCGGGAACCGGTTCTTGTGGCATCTACCTTAACGGATTGGAGCAACACGTTGTCGGTGGTCGTGAGTTCCCTATTTCGGATCAAGGTGGCGGCGCAGTGATGGGGCTACGCCTAGTTCAGCAAGTTTTGTTAGCTGAAGATGGCATCAGAGAAAAAACGCCCCTAGCACAACACGTTATGACGCATTTCGAAAATGAGGTCGACAACGTGGTGGCGTGGTCAAAACAGGCGCTTCCTCGTGATTATGGGCAGTTTTCTCCGGCTATTTTCCAACATGCGGAACAAGGCGATGCACTGGCCATTGAAATGCTGAAGCAAACCGCAGCGGATATAGAAATGTTTCTCGTGGCATTAAACAAACGCGGCGCAACACGTATTTGTTTAATGGGCAGCATAGCTGAACGCATTGTACGTTGGCTTTCACCACCAGTTCAGCAATGGATTGTTGAGCCACAGTTTGACGCGATTGAAGGCGCAATTATGTTTGCTGGCAAACCAGAACATAACCTTTACTCGCTCAGTGCGGCGTAGGAGTAGATATGGAATATCGTGTTGATCTCGTAGTCCTTTCTGAGCAGAAACAAAACTGCCGCTTTGGCCTCACCTTTCATAACTTGAGCGACCAAGACCTAAACAGCTGGAGCTTAACTTTCGCTTTCGATCGTTACATTCTTCCAGACAGCGTTTCAAATGGTCAACTGACTCAAATTGGTAGTTTTTGCACACTTAAACCAGAAGGGGTGGTACTGGCTGCCAACCATCACTATTACTGTGAATTCAGTATTGGTTCGAACCCATTCCGTTATTACTCGGATGGCTTTAACGAAGCGATGATCAACTTTGTCGTTGATGGAAACCCACAGCGCGCACAAGTGGATGTCACGCCTATCGTATTAGCTTCACCATACCGTGAACGCAGTGAGATTCCGGCAAGTTTAACCCATGCACAGCCCTTGCTGCCAAAACCAAACCATATTGAGGTCAGCGATCACTATTTTAGCTTTGATCATCATGCTGGCGTCGCGGTTTATTCAAGCCTGGCCAATTCAGCTAAAGAATGGCTACTTGAAGAGCTTAAGCGCATTCACCAATTTGAGTTCGCATCAGACAATGGCAGTCAGATCATCTTCAAAGGCAACCCAACCTTGGATGAAGGCGCTTACAAACTGAAAGTAGCCGAAGAGTCAATCAAAATTGAAGCAGGATCTTCGTCTGGTTTTACCCATGCTTGTGCAACGTTATTACAACTAGTCAAAGTTGGCGATCAACCTAACTCAATGGAAGTAGTTTGCTGTTCAATCAAGGACAGACCACGCTTTCGTTACCGCGGTATGATGCTGGATTGTGCTCGTCATTTTCACTCCGTTGAGCAAGTCAAACGCTTGATCAACCAACTGGCTCATTACAAGTTCAATACGTTCCATTGGCATCTTACCGACGATGAGGGTTGGCGAATTGAAATCAAATCACTGCCTCAACTGACCGATATTGGTGCTTGGCGCGGATTGGATGAGATCAATGAACCACAGTACACGCACTTTGATGAACGTTACGGCGGCTTCTACACACAAGAAGACATCAAAGACGTTATCGAATTTGCATCGCAACGCGGCATCACCATCATTCCTGAAATTGATGTACCTGGTCATTGCCGAGCCGCCATCAAGTCGTTACCACACCTATTGGTAGAAGCAGAAGATACCACCGAATACCGCAGTATTCAGCATTACAACGACAACGTCATTAACCCTGCTCTGCCGGGGAGTTATGAATTTATCGACAAAGTGCTAGAAGAGGTCTCTGCGCTTTTTCCTGCGCCTTACGTTCATATTGGTGCCGACGAAGTACCTAACGGCGTATGGTCAAAAAGCCCAGCATGCCAAGCACTAATGGAACAACTGGGTTACAGCGACTACAAAGATTTGCAAGGACACTTCTTGCGTTATGCCGAAGACAAACTTCGTAAATTGGGCAAACGCATGCTGGGCTGGGAAGAAGCTCAACACGGCGACAAAGTCAGTAAAGATACGGTGATCTACTCATGGCTAAGCGAAGAAGCGGCATTGAACTGTGCTCGCCAAGGCTTTGATGTGGTGCTGCAACCAGCACAAACCACTTACCTAGATATGACCCAAGACTACGCACCTGAAGAACCGGGCGTGGACTGGGCAAACCCACTGCCACTAGAAAAAGCTTACAACTACGAGCCGCTCGCTGAAGTGCCTGCTGACGATCCAATACGTAAGCGCATTTGGGGTATTCAAACAGCATTATGGTGCGAAATTATCAATAACCAACTTCGCATGGACTACATGATCTTCCCTCGTTTAACTGCAATGGCAGAAGCATGTTGGACAGACAAACAACACCGAGATTGGACCGACTATTTATCACGCTTGAAAGGCCATCTACCTCTGCTTGATTTGCAGGGAGTGAATTACCGTAAACCGTGGAAGTAATACAAAACTGATGTCGAAACATCACGCTTGAAGAGTTTTTAAATTTTGGCTGCTGATGCAGCTTCGTAAAAAGGAAAGACACAAATGAAATACGGCTATTTCGATAACGAGAATCGCGAATACGTCATCACTCGCCCTGACGTACCAGCACCATGGACCAACTACCTAGGTACTGAGAAGTTCTGTACGGTTATCTCGCACAACGCGGGTGGCTACTCGTTCTACAACTCTCCAGAATACAACCGTGTTACTAAATTCCGTCCAAATGCGACATTCGATCGCCCAGGACACTACGTTTACTTGCGTGATGATGAGACAGGTGATTACTGGTCAATCTCTTGGCAACCAGTTGCGAAGAGCCTAGACGAAGCAAACTACGAAGTTCGTCACGGCTTGTCTTACTCTAAGTTCAAATGTGAATACAGCGGTATTACCGCAACAAAAACTCTGTTCGTGCCAAAAGGCGAAGACGCTGAAATCTGGGATGTAGTGATTAAAAACACCTCTGACAAACCACGTACGATCAGTGCATTCTCATTTGTTGAGTTCTCATTCAGCCACATTCAATCTGATAATCAAAACCATCAGATGTCTCTGTACTCGGCAGGTACGGCTTACAACGAAGGCGTGATCGAGTACGACCTGTACTACAACACCAACGATTTCGAAGGCTTCTACTACCTAGCTTCAACATTTGACCCAGATTCATACGACGGTCAACGTGACAGCTTCCTTGGCCTATACCGTGACGAAGCAAACCCGCTAGCGGTAGAACAAGGCAAGTGTTTCAACACAGCACAAACGTGTTACAACCACTGTGGCTCTCTGCACAAGCAATTCACTATCCAGCCGGGTGAAGAAGTTCGCTTTGCTTACATTCTCGGTATCGGTAAAGGCAATGGTGACCGTCTACGTGCTAAGTACCAAGACCTTGCAGAAGTCGACAATGCATTTGCGGGTATCAAAGCACACTGGGATGAACGCTGTGGCAAGTTCCAAGTGAAATCACCAAACGAAGGTCTAGATACCATGATCAACGCTTGGACACTGTACCAAGCAGAAACTTGTGTGGTGTGGTCTCGCTTTGCTTCATTCATCGAAGTGGGTGGTCGTACTGGTCTTGGTTACCGCGATACAGCGCAAGATGCGATCTCAGTCCCTCACGCTAACCCTGCAATGACGCGCAAACGTATCGTTGACCTACTGCGCGGCCAAGTAAAAGCGGGCTACGGTCTACACCTATTTGATCCAGATTGGTTCGATCCAGAAAAAGCTGACGTTAAACCATCGAAATCCCCAACCGTAGTTCCAACACCTTCTGATGAAGACAAAATTCACGGCATCGAAGACACTTGTTCCGATGACCATCTATGGCTAGTTCCAACCATCTGTAAGTACGTGATGGAAACCGGTGAGCACAGCTTCTTTGACGAAGTGATCCCTTACGCCGACGGTGGCGATGCAACGGTTTATGACCACATGAAAGCCGCGCTAGACTTCTCGGCTGAATACGTAGGTCAAACCGGTATCTGTAAAGGTCTGCGTGCAGACTGGAACGACTGTCTGAACCTAGGTGGTGGCGAATCTTCAATGGTGTCGTTCCTACATTTCTGGGCACTGCAGGAGTTCATCGACCTAGCGAAATACCTAGGTAAGGAAGCCGACGTTGAAAAATACACGGTGATGGCAGCAAACGTTCGTGAAGCGTGTGAAACCCACCTTTGGGATGACGAAGGCGGTTGGTATATCCGTGGTCTGACGAAGAATGGCGACAAGATCGGTACTGCGCAACAAGCGGAAGGCCGAGTACACCTAGAGTCAAACACACTTGCGGTACTTTCTGGTGCGGTATCTCAAGAGCGTGGCGAAAAAGCGATGGACGCTGTCGATGAGAACCTGTTTTCTGAATACGGCCTTCACCTAAACTCACCATCTTTTGCAACACCGAATGATGATATCGGCTTCGTAACTCGTGTTTACCAAGGCGTAAAAGAGAACGGTGCGATATTCTCGCATCCAAACCCATGGGCTTGGGTAGCTGAAGCGAAACTGGGTCGTGGTGATCGTGCAATGAAGTTCTACGATGCGCTAAACCCATACAACCAGAACGACATCATCGAAAAACGTATTGCAGAACCATACTCATACGTTCAGTTCATCATGGGTCGTGACCACCAAGACCACGGTCGTGCAAACCACCCATGGTTAACAGGTACGTCAGGCTGGGCTTACTTCGCTGTTACCAACTTTATCCTTGGTGTGCGTACAGGCTTCGATGGCCTAACTATCGATCCATGTATCCCAACGAACTGGCCTGGTTTCGAAGTGACTCGTCAATGGCTAGGTGCAACGTACAACATCAAAGTAGTTAACCCAGACTCAGTAAGCAAAGGTGTTAAATCGATTACGGTTAATGGTGAAGCAGTAAATGGGGCGTCTGTGCCAGTTCAAGCGGAAGGTTCAGTAAACGAAGTTATCGTTACTCTAGGTTAATCATCTTTTAGGGGGAGTCCTTCTCCCCTTTTGATTTATCCGGTGCATTTATGTTTTACAAGTGCATCGGTTCGCTAGCAAAGATTTAAGAGGCGGTGGGATGCCGCTCTTATCGAGGATCGAATCATGATCAAATTTGGTACAGGCGGTTGGCGTGCATTTATCGGTGAGGAGTTCACCAAAGATAATGTACGTTTGGTCGCTCAAGCAGTTGCAAACATCACGAATAACGAATCGGTTGCTGATCGCGGCTTTGTGATTGGCTATGACCGTCGTTTTCTTTCCGATAAAGCAGGTCGTTGGTTCGCTGAAGTTCTAGCAGCAAACGGCATTGTGGTTAGCTTTATCGACAAATTTGTCCCAACACCTATCGTAATGTTTAAAGCGAAAGAAATGGGCTGCGCATACTCGGCATGTATTACCGCATCACACAACCCTGCCGATTACAACGGCATTAAAGTCTTCATTGAAGGCGGTCGTGACGCAGATGAAATCATCACCCAAAAAATCGAATCACAAATAGACGCGCTCACTGCGCAAGATGTAAAAAGCGTCGACTTTGAACAAGCGGTTGAAGATAAGCTGATTGAAATCATTAATCCGATGAACGAATTCGTTGACTCAATCATCGACTTTATCGACATCGAAGCGATCAAGAAGGCGAATTTACGTGTTTTGATCGACCCAATGTTTGGTGTCGCGAAAAACGCACTGCAAACCGTATTAATCAACGGCCGCTGTGACGTTGATGTGATTAACGATGGCAAAAACCCAGATTTCGGTGGGTTAATGCCTTCGCCAAGCGCTGCAACACTCTACCGTTTGATGCACCTAGTGAAAGAGCAAGGTTACGATATTGGCATCGGTACTGATGGCGATGCGGACCGTCTTGGTATTATCGACGAAAAAGGTAACTTCATTCATCCAAATGAAGTGCTACTGCTGCTTTACTACTACCTACTTGAATACAAAGGCTGGAAAGGCTCCGTGGTACGTAACATCGCAACCACACACCTTCTCGATAAAGTCGCCGAAGATCATGGCGAGAAATGCTTTGAGGTTCCTGTAGGCTTTAAGCACATCAGCTCCAAAATGGAAGCGGATGACTCACTGATTGGCGGGGAAAGCTCTGGCGGCCTAACCATTCGCGGCCACATCAAAGGTAAAGACGGCGTATTCGCATCAAGTCTATTGGTAGAAATGATTTCAGTAACCGGCAAGAAGCTGTCTGAGTTGCTGGATGAAATCTACGGCAAGTACGGCTATGCCTACATGGCAGAAGGCGATTGCAAGTTCAAACCAGCGCAAAAAGACGTACTGTTCAACAAGATTTATGTTGAAAAGCAGTTGCCTGAGTTTGAGTTTGAAATCGAAAAAGTCAGCTATGAAGATGGTGCGAAAGTCTACTTCAAAAACGGCGGTTGGATCATCGCTCGCTTCTCTGGCACTGAGCCACTGCTACGAATTTTTGCAGAGATGCAAGATAAGGACACTGCGGAACGTGTTCTTCAACAGTTTAAAGACTTCTTGTCTTTATAACTGAACCTTGTGCCCGCTTCGAGCACTATGATGAGAGTCAACGCTGTCTGAAAAGGCGCTCATCAACAGGAGAAGAGCACTTGCCCGGCTCCACAGCCGGGCTTTTTTATTGTATGTTGGAAAGTCGTAAACGAGATAGCAAAGATACTCAGGAGCGTTAAGCAAATGCCAGGACGCCTTGCGTTTCAATTTTCACCGCGACGGACTCACCTATATTTAATGCTTGCGAAGCTGTAGCTAACAAACGGTCACCATTCGCGTTAATCACATAACGGCAGTGATCACCCATAAAATGCTGTTCCAATACGGTTACCGAACTATCTTCATCGGATTGAATTTGTACATGCTGCGGTCTTAGCAGTAAAGAGCACTCCGCCTGTACTGGAATATCTTGTTGAGCCGTGGCTTCAACCACGCCCAAGTGGGTTTCATATTCTGAATTCGAAACTCGTTTAGCAGCAAGGTAACTGCCACCACCTAAGAAATCAGCGACAAATTTACTTGAAGGTTGGTAGTAAAGCTCAGATGCTGTGCCATATTGCTCGATGACTCCATTGTTCATCACTGCCATTTTATCGGCGAAAGCAAAAGCCTCTTCACGGCTATGCGTAACAAAAATGGCAGTCACACCTTGGGCCTTAAAAATCTTACGGATCTCACTTATCAACTCATGGCGAACTTGCGTATCAATATTAGAAAACGGTTCATCCAGTAACAGTAAGTCTGGGCTGTAAGCTAATGAGCGAGCAATCGCAACACGCTGCTGCTGTCCACCAGACAATTGATGAGGATAACGATCGCCATAACCTTGAAGATGCACGAGTTCTAACATCTCTTGAACTTTGGCATTTTTCTCTTTTGTCGAGCACTGCTTTAAGCCAAAGGCAATGTTTTGCTCCACCGTCAAGTGAGGAAAAAGTGCGTAATCTTGGAAAATCATCCCTATATTACGCTGTTCTGGCGGCAACCAGTTTTCCCCATCATCAATTGTGACGCAATTTAGACTCATTTCGCCTGACGTTAACGGCAATAATCCCGCAACGGCCTTTAATAGTGTTGTTTTCCCACAGCCACTAGCTCCTAGCAAACAGACAATCTGCCCTTGTTCTACCTCAAGAGACAATGATTCGAGTACGGTTTGATCGTCATATTGGCACGTTAGGTTTTTAATTGATAATGCACAGCTCATCAGTGATTTTGCTCCAGTGAACGGTTAACAACAACAAGCGGGATCAACCCAACAAGAACCAACAGAACCGCTGGCAAAGCGGCCAATTCTAAATGCTCATCCGAGGCGAAGTTATAAACGTATGTGGCTAGTGTTTCAAAGTTAAACGGACGAAGTAACAAAGCCGCATTGAGCTCTTTCATTGACTCGATAAACACTAATAAAGCCGCAATCAGTGCACCGCGCTTAACCAGCGGAAAGTGCACGCGCCACAGCATTGCATTGGGCTTACAACCCATAGTGCGCGATGCCATATCTAACGACGGAGAAATTTTATTTAAATTACTTTCGATACTACCAATCGCTACCGCGGAAAAGCGCACAACCATGGCAAATACTAGTGCGAACATGGAACCAGAAAAGATAAGTCCCGGCCTTCCCCACTCCATGGCTTTAGCAACGTCGTTGACACGATGATCCATAAACAGCACAGCGACCATCACACCGATGGCTAGTACCGTTCCTGGTACTGCATAGCCCATAGAAGAAAGACGCATAAATGCCAAGCTTTCTCGTTTACCATTGACTCGATGGGTAAAGTTAACGATCAGTGCGACAGCAACACCAATAATCGCAGCAATAACAGACACAACTAAGCTATTCCATGCGTATTCACGAAACTCTGAGGTCCAACTCTGTGCAAAATAAGTGATCGCATAATCAATCAGCTGTAGTAGCGGCAAAATAAACGCGACCGAAACCAAGCCCCAGCACCAAACTAGTGCGGTCCACTTTTTCCAGCCCGTCAACTCGTAACGAAAATCTTCGTGACTGTTAAATTGGCTTTGAAAAAGCTTTTGTTTACGGCGGCTGTATCGTTCTGCACTAAGAAGCAGTACTACAATGACGAGCATCATGGCAGAAATCTTGGCTGCCGCATTAAGATTAGAGTACCCCAACCAAGTATCGTAGACCGCTGTGGTTAACGTATTCACCGCGAAGTAACTTACCGTACCAAAGTCGCCAATGGTCTCCATTGCGACCAATGATAAACCCACTGCGATAGAGGGTCTTACTAACGGCATCGAGATGCGCCAAAAGCTTTCCCATGGAGAGCACTTGAGCAAACGCGCGCTTTGCAATAAAGAGACATTTTGCTCCATAAACGCAGCCCGGCACAATAAATACACGTAAGGATACAACACCAAAGCCAACACAAAGGTCGCACCAGGCAACGTACGAATGTCAGGGAACCAATACTCGCCAGGTCCCCATCCGGTTACATCACGCAAAAAGATCTGAATCGGGCCTGCAAAATCAAACCAATCAGTAAAAATATAACCAATGATATAACCTGGCATTGCAAGAGGTAGTACCAATGCCCACTGCAACCATTTTTCGGTCGGCAGTTTACACATGGCCATTATCCAAGCGCTTGGAATACCAAGAATTAAGGACAGCACCATTACGCCAACAGTTAGCGCAACCGTGTTAAAAATATAAGTCGGCATGACCGTTGCCATTAAATGAGCAAACAAATCATCCGTTTCACCAATCGCGGTGTAGAAGATCGCTAAGATCGGCAAAACCAGTAGCAGAGTTATTACCCCACTACTGGTTTTCCATAAAGAGTGTTTATCTTTCATCGCCTAATTACTGCAAGGCTGTATGAAATACAAATGCTGTTGCAAATACATCTCATATCCTTTAATCAAATGGGGGTACTGTTATACCCCCACAAGGAATTAAAGGTCAAATTTCACTTCGTCTAATAGCTTAATTGCCGCTTCGTGGTTGGCTGCAATATCGTCTAGAGAAAGCTTGTCTGCTTTAAAGTCACCCCAAGATTCCACAAGCTCAGAACGCTTCACGCCTTCTTTAACTGGGTACTCATAGTTAACTTCTGCGTACATTTGCTGCGCTTTGTCACCCGTTAGGAATTCCATTAGCTTCACAGCATTGTCTTTGTTTGGAGAGTACTTCGCCATCGCCATACCAGAGATATTCACGTGAGTGCCTGTAGTCTCTTGGTTAGGGAAGTTGATGTAAACTGCATCAGCCCAAGCCTTTTGCTCTTTGTCGTTAACCATTTTACCTAGGTAGTAGCTGTTACCCAGAGAAACATCACATAGGCCTTCTTTGATCGCTTTAACTTGTGCACGGTCGTTGCCTTGTGGTTTGCGAGCAAGGTTTGCTTTCACGCCTTCCAACCACTCTTTGGTTTCTGCTTCGCCATTGTGAGCAATCATTGCTGAAACTAGAGAAACGTTGTACGGGTGCTTACCGCTACGAGTACAAATTTTACCTTTGAACTCTGGCTTAGCTAAGTCTGCGTAGTTGAAATCTGCGCCTAGTTTACCTACGCGATCACGTGATGAATAAACGCTACGAGAACGTAGAGTTAGAGCAAACCACTCATTCTCTTTATCTTGGTATTGAGCAGGTACGTTTTCTTCAATGATTTTGCTATCGACTTTCTGAACTAAACCTTTGTTTGTCAGTTCAGCTAGACGGCTGATGTCTGTCGTAAGAATAACGTCAGCAGGGCTGTACTCACCTTCTTGAGCTAGCTTTTCTGCTAAGCCTTTTTTAGCAAATTTTACGTTTACTTTGATGCCAGTTTCTTTAGTGAACTCATTGAACATAGGTTCAACTAGGAAAGGTTGACGGTAAGAGTAGACGTTCACTTCTTCAGCAGCCATTGCTGTTGGAGCTAGAGTAGCGCAAGTTAGTGCTGAAAGAGTTAGCAGTTTTTTCATTGTTTAATCCTTTACCATGCTAATGATAACGTTTATCAGTTGCGTTATTATATGTATGTTCAATAAGAAGACAATGACGAATATTAAAAAACCTGCTCATCGGAGCAGGTTTTATTGTGTTAAGTGTGTAACCATTTATTACAAGCTAATGATTATTTCACCGTAACAAACTCTGGGTAAGCACCAACACCACAATCATGCATGTCCATACCTTCCATTTCTTCATCTTCTGTAACGCGAATCCCAACGGTTGCTTTCAAGATTGCCCACACAACTAGGCTGGCACCAAATACCCAAGCAAAGATAACTACGGCACCTAAAAGCTGTGCACCAAACGTTGCATCACCGTTGCTCAGTGGCACTACCATTAGGCCGAAGAAACCACACACACCGTGAACTGAGATAGCACCTACTGGATCGTCAATTTTAAGTTTATCTAGAGCAATGATACTGAATACTACTAGTGCACCCGACACCGCACCAATCGCAACCGCGTACAGTGGTGATGGCGATAGAGGGTCTGCAGTGATGGCAACCAAGCCAGCTAGCGCGCCATTGAGAATCATCGTTAAATCGGCTTTACCCCAAGTAGTTTTACAAACGAATAGCGCCGCAATTGCACCGGCAGCCGCTGCTGCGTTAGTGTTTAGAAAGATCTGACCTACCGCTGTAGCATTCTCAAAATCTGAAACCATCAACTGAGAGCCACCGTTAAATCCAAACCAGCCAAACCAAAGGATAAAAGTACCCAACGTTGCCAAAGGCATGTTAGAACCTGGAATCGGATAGATTTCACCATTTTTACCGTACTTACCCTTACGCGCGCCAAGCAGTAACACACCAGCAAGAGCAGCAGAAGCACCTGCCATATGTACGATACCAGAACCCGCAAAGTCACTAAATCCAGCTTCTGCTAGGAAGCCTCCACCCCATGTCCAGTAACCTTCCATTGGATAGATAAACGCAGTTAAAATCGCAGAGAAAATCAAGAAAGACCAAAGCTTCATGCGCTCAGCTACCGCACCAGAAACGACGGACATGGCAGTTGCAACGAAGACAACTTGGAAGAAGAAGTCAGACTCTAAAGAGTGGTCGGCCCCTTCACCTTGAGTACCAATTAGCGTACCAAATGAAGGTAACCAGCCTCCTTCTCCATTATCGACATACATGATGTTATAACCGACAATCAGAAACATCGTACATGCGATGGCGTACAAACAGATGTTCTTCGTAAGAATTTCTGTTGTGTTTTTAGAGCGCACAAGGCCAGCCTCTAGCATCGCAAAACCTGCTGCCATCCACATTACCAACGCACCGGAAATGAGGAAGAAAAAGGTGTCAAGTGCGTAACGTAACTCGGTTACTGTTGTTGTTAATTCCATAATAAGTATCTCCAATCCTTTGAATTCTTAAAGTGCTTCTGCGTCCATTTCGCCAGTTCGGATACGCACCGCTTGGTTCAGATCGTAAACAAAAATTTTACCGTCGCCGATTTTTCCGGTTTGCGCAGCTTTTGTAATTGCTTCAACAACGCGATCTACATTGTCTGCGTGAGTCGCGATTTCAATTTTCACCTTTGGTAGAAAATCGACTTGATACTCTGCACCGCGATACAATTCCGTGTGACCTTTTTGACGACCGAACCCTTTAACTTCTGATACTGTCATCCCTTCGATACCGACATCAGCCAATGCTTCTCGTACATCGTCTAATTTAAACGGCTTAATAATGGCATTGATTATTTTCATTGAGTTATCTCCGAAGCTTTCATCCTGAAACACTTCTTATAATCCAATCTACGTGCCAAGTTTTTAAGTCATTGAATAATAAAAGCTAACCTCAATTTACATATCTATAAACAAAAAGAGCGCACCATATCGGTGCGCCCTTTTCACAAATTTAAAGCAACGGCAGAGAAGTTACCCAAAACTGTGCATTAAATGTTCAAAAAGTCTTTCCATTGTTCGATAAGTGTCATGAAATCCTCTATCCCACAACTTGCTGTACTTTCTGCATTGTAGAAGTCGAACTCACTTTCCATCTCGACATCATATTCATGGGCTAATGCGTTTTCTTGTACAAGAACTTCGTCGCCCTGAATCATCAAGCTAATTTCCGTGCCTGTTAGGTTATGCTCCTGAGAAGGCGCTAAAAATGACCGCTCAATTAGCTTTTCAACTTGTGCAATCTTCATCGGATCTTTGCCAATTTCTTCTTGCAACCAGCGCCCTACAATCTCATGTCCCATGCTACATTTTACGTAGTACTCGCCCATCAACGTGTTACGAATGAATTCAAATTCCACCGAGATTGCCTATTTCGTATCAATTTGGTGCGAGTATAGCGAATTGCTCCCATAAAAAAAGCACCTCATGTGAGGTGCTTTTGAATTGTGCATTTCTGATTATGCTGGTTCTTGGAAGATCACTTCGTCCGCTTTCTTGGTGTATTGATCCATTTTATGGAAGTTCAAGTAGCGGTACGTATCCGTTGCCGTAGCGTCGATTTGCTTCGCGTATTCTAGGTATTCTTCTTTGGTTGGAATCTTACCTAGGATTGCACCTACTGCAGCTAGCTCAGCTGACGATAGGTAAACATTCGCACCAGTACCCAGACGGTTCGGGAAGTTACGCGTTGAAGTCGACATTACTGTTGATTTATCTGCAACACGTGCTTGGTTACCCATACAAAGTGAACACCCTGGCGTTTCAATACGAACCCCTGCACGTCCGAAGATACCGTAGTAGCCTTCTTCAATCAGTTGGTCTTTATCCATCTTTGTTGGTGGCGCTACCCAAAGGCGCGTTGCTAACTGGCCATTGAACTTATCAAGCAATTTACCTGCTGCGCGGAAGTGACCGATGTTCGTCATACAAGAACCGATGAACACTTCATCAATCGCTGTGCCTTGTACTTCAGACAACAAACGAGCGTCATCTGGGTCATTCGGTGCACATAGTACTGGCTCATTGATTTCAGCCATATCGATTTCAATCACATGTGCGTATTCAGCGTCTTTATCTGCTTGCATCAGCTCAGGGTTTGCTAGCCACTCTTGCATTGCTGTAATGCGGCGCTCGATAGTACGGCGATCACCGTAGCCTTCAGAGATCATCCACTTCAGCATCACGATGTTAGAGTTTAAGTACTCTTCGATCGACTCTTGAGACAATTTCACAGTACAACCTGCCGCCGAACGCTCTGCAGATGCATCAGAAAGCTCAAATGCTTGCTCAACCGTTAGCGTTTCTAAGCCTTCAATCTCAAGGATACGGCCAGAAAATTCGTTGATCTTGCCCGCTTTCTCTACCGTTAGTAGACCTTGCTGAATCGCGTAGTAAGGGATGGCATGAACAAGATCACGCAGTGTAATACCCGGTTGCATTTCACCTTTAAAACGAACCAAGATTGACTCTGGCATGTCTAGCGGCATAACGCCTGTCGCAGCTGCAAAGGCAACCAAGCCCGAGCCTGCTGGGAATGAAATACCCAGAGGGAAACGAGTATGTGAGTCCCCACCCGTACCGACAGTATCCGGTAGTAGCATACGGTTTAGCCATGAGTGGATAATACCGTCACCAGGACGAAGAGATACACCACCGCGGTTCATAATAAAGTCCGGAAGTGTATGGTGAGTGTTAACGTCTACTGGTTTTGGATAAGCCGATGTGTGACAGAAAGACTGCATGACAAGATCAGCAGAGAAGCCGAGACACGCCAAGTCTTTAAGTTCATCACGAGTCATAGGGCCAGTAGTATCTTGCGAACCTACTGTCGTCATTTTCGGCTCACAGTAGGTTCCAGGACGGATGCCTTCTACGCCACATGCTTTACCAACCATTTTCTGTGCAAGCGTGTAGCCTTTACCAGAATCTGCGATTTCACCAGGTTTGCGGAATACGTCCGAAGGCTCAAGACCTAGCGATTGACGCGCTTTGTCTGTCAAACCACGACCGATGATCAATGGGATACGACCACCAGCACGAACTTCATCAATCAGTACTTCTGTTTTTAGCGAGAACTCAGCTAGAACCTCACCAGTTTCGTGGTTGCAAACTTTACCTTCATATGGGTAAACATCGATAACATCGCCCATGTTGAGCTTAGTTACGTCAACTTCGATTGGTAGTGCGCCAGCATCTTCCATTGTGTTAAAGAAGATAGGGGCAATTTTGCCACCAAGCACATACCCACCAGCTCGTTTGTTTGGAACGTAAGGGATATCATCACCCATAAACCAAAGCACTGAGTTGGTTGCAGATTTACGTGAAGAGCCAGTACCAACAACATCACCAACGTAAACCAATTGATGACCTTTGTCTTTTAACTCTTCAATTTGCTTGATCGGACCAATAGTACCCGGTTGATCAGGGTTTATTCCTTCACGCTCGTTTTTAAGCATCGCCAGTGCGTGTACTGGGATATCAGGACGAGACCAAGCGTCAGGTGCAGGTGAAAGGTCATCCGTGTTCGTTTCACCTGTTACTTTAAATACGGTTAGAGTGACTTTTTCTTCAAGCTTAGGCTTAGAAAGGAACCACTCAGCATCAGCCCATGATTGAAGTACTTTCTGTGCATGCGCATTGCCTGCTTTTGCTTTCTCTTCTACGTCATAGAAAGCATCAAACATTAGCAGCGTATGAGACAGCGCTTTTACTGCGATCTCTGCCAGTGCTTCATCATCCAATAGCTCAACTAGCGGTTCGATGTTGTAACCACCTTGCATAGTGCCTAGCAGTTCAGCCGCTTTTTCACGACTCACTAATGGTGATTTAACTTCACCTTTTGCTACTGCTGTTAGGAAACCCGCTTTTACATAAGCAGCTTCATCAACACCTGGAGGGATACGGTTTTCAAGTAGGTCAAGAATGACTTTTTCTTCACCTTGCGGGGGATTTTTCAGAAGTTCTACAAGTCCAGCAACTTGTTCTGCGTCTAGCGGTTTAGGAACAACTCCTTCAGCAGCACGCTCTTCGACGTGTTTACGGTAGGCTTCAAGCACGACTTTTTCCTCTCATTGCGGTTCCTCCTCTATTATTACTATTGTTAAAGTAAAGGAGTGAACATCCTTGGAAACTTGGCTCTCCATTGCCCTTGTTTTCATTCAATTATGATTGAGAAACAGCGCCGTAGAGGCCAAACTGTGGGCAAAATAATAGCAAATTTAACCTTAAATTAAAATCTTATCATTTTGACCAACATAGCAACTTACGACTAAAGTTCTGCTAATTTTGACCAAATATGCCAAGTTTTTGCTTTCTCATACCCGATTAATTAAACGATGTTCCTACGATCAAATACACAGCATCCAAATCTTGCTCGGTACGACCGTATGCCAACATTATTGGTCCTATTGGTGAGTCAACACCAAAGAAGATGGAGCCAGCATTGTAAAGCGGCGCTTCGTTTAGTTTCAGATCATTATCAGACCAAACACCGCCATATTCGACCGATGCGCCCAGGTAGACTGGAGCTTCAAACAATCCGAAATCATTATCAAACCACTTATATCGGTACACCAAACTGCTGAAAAATAAGTTCTGTCCGATCAGGCTATTTCTTGGGATTCCCGATAGGCTTAAGAAGCCGCCCAACTCTCTGGGATCAAGCGGTAAAGATGAGTTTTTACTCTCTACAAAACTATATTCAGCATGTCCGACTAAAGTATGACGCTGATGACTCACTGCACCTTTAAATCGTGCAGAGATTTCATAAACGGTATCTTCAATAATTTTGTCAGTTTCTAAAAGGCTAACGCCTTGAGGACTTTGATCATGAGACACTAAATATTCGAGATCGACTAAAAGCCCACGAGTCGGAAATGCGAAATCATCAAGTGTATCTAGGCGATAATTGGCAAACAGGCCACGACGTTCAAAATCCAATTTACCAGCAGAAGCCAAAGTAGAAAGCTCAATATCTCCGGTTGAGTAGCGAGCGCCAAATCGAAGTTCTTGCCACAATGTGGGTTGGATACCTATCGCTAACTCTGTTGTAAAATCATCGTAAGTGACCGGAAAAAAGTCATTTACTGACTCTAAATCTGGTGCTTGAGGCTCTGTTAAAGGTAAGTTTCGGCTCTCACTACCATAGGAAATTCGCCCCGATACAAAAAGTTCTTGGCTAGATAAAACAGGGGAATACAACTCAGCTTCAATCAGCTTATCCGTGCCCATTTCTACGTTGAACGCCAACTCCGCGCCATGAGAGTTTAAATTGGTAAAGTTGGTCGATATTCCTATGCCGTACTGGCTATCTGTATCGAAGTCATCTTCAAGAAAAAATCGGAAGTTGAGATAATTAGGCCCCCACGACTTCTCGTTAACATCAAAAACCAACAATGTCTCACCATCAACCTCTTCAAAGTGATAAGTGATGAGCTCGAACCGATCTAACGCGTAGAGGTTTTCAACGGCTTTCTCAATTTCGGCCGTTGAAATACGACGTCCGGTTTCTAATTCAATACGATTCGTCAACAACACATCGCTGTAGTGCGTGTTATTAACAATCACTATGTCATCAACCACACGCTGATCGCCATAAATCAAAGTTTTACGAACTTCTTGTTTGCGATCGATGTATTTTTGATAGTCCGCATTGGACAAGCGCAACCCTTTCAGCTTGTCTTTTAACTGCTTGGTAATATCGTACCCAGCTTGAAAAGCCCAAGGCATTTTGTCGAACTCGACAGTTTCCATGGTGCCCACATTGGGACGAATATAGATATCTTGAGGTTCAAGCTCGTCCACTTGCTGTTGTGTACTACGACGAACGAGATAGTTAGAGAGTTGGTCCGCGACAGTAAACAGCCCCGTAAATTCATCTTCGGTTTTGTAGTCGGTGCTAATATCGACGGCAATAACGACATCAGCCCCCATGGCGCGAGCCACATCGACAGGCATGTTATTGACGACACCGCCATCGACAAGCATATGGCCATTGAGCTTATAGGGAGGAAGCGCTCCTGGTACAGACATGCTAGCCATCATGGCGTCCACAAGGTAACCATTGCCCAGTACGACTTCTTCTAGGGCAAGAATATCTGTCGCAACAGAACGATAGGGAATGGCAAGATCATCAAAAGAATCGAATCGCCCTAAGTTCCCTGTAGTCTCACGCAATACTCGCAACATGTTCTGGCCTTGCACCACACCCGTTGGTGCTCGTACCTCACCGAATCTTAAGCCGAGGTCGGTATTAATTTGATAGCGGTCTTCATACTCTTTGTCACGAACTCGACGTTGGCTACGGTCAACACGATCTCGATAACCGCTGCCCCAATCGACGGTGTAGATAAAACTCTCGATTTCATCAGCACTCATACCCGTGGCATAAAGCCCACCCACATAGGCGCCCATACTGGTACCGGTCACAATATCCACAGGGATCTGCATTTCTTCCAATGCTTTTAAAACTCCAATGTGTGCCGCCCCTTTCGCTCCGCCACCAGCGAGCACAACCGCCACCTTTGGTCGAGGTTCCAAGTCATCCGTTTTTGTTAGAGAGTTTGCGAGGGAAACAGAAGGAGTGATCATCAAAAAGGTACTAACCCAAAGCGCAAAGTTGCGAACCGATGGGCTTGATAACAGCTTTTTGAACATTCACTTCTTCCTTTATTGAATATCTGATCAAGTAGGGCGTGCTAGCAGTACTGTACTAACACGCCCTAATATGTACTAAGAATTAATCAGATAAACAAGCTAATGTTGTTGATTTGGCGATGCTACCAATCAAATATGCTATTTAACCAGTTTGATTTCTTCTCACACTGTTGCTTTATCTGACCGGTTTTATCCCAAATCGGCAGTTTGTAATCACTACGGCAGTTCATTTCTAAACCTCCATCAGATGTAGGCTTGAACCCTAATGTGGTGATTTCTCTTGGCCATGGGAGCTCTAAACGCTCAGGAATACGCTGCTTCAAGTACTCTGCGTACACTCGTAATGCACCACTCGACCCTGTTAGATTCACGGGTTTATTATCGTCACGGCCTAGCCAAATTGTCGTCACCTCACGACCATCAACACCGACAAACCAACTATCGCGGTTGTCATTACTGGTACCCGTTTTTCCTGCCAATGCAGCCCAACCAAACTGGCTTTGTAAGAAGCGGCCAGTGCCTTGAGCAACCCCTTGTTTCATCGCGTAGGTCGTTAGCCATGCAGCTTGTTCATCCACGGCTCTTGATGAACGAGGCAAGGATTGATACAGCACATTACCTTCCATATCCATGACTGAGCGCAGAGCGGTCAGTTTTGCACGCTTACCTGAATTCGTCAGAGTCTGATACATCTGTGCAACTTCGAATGGCGTCAAAGAAAACGAACCCAAAAACATCGAAGGCACTGGGCGAATTTCGTCTTTGTTCACGCCCAAACGCTCTAAAGTATTGGACACTTCAGGAATGCCAAGTGCCATACCTAAGCGCACGGTCGGTACGTTAAGTGATTTCGCTAAAGCAATGTAAAGTGGCACATCACCACGATATTTTCTATCGTAGTTGCGCGGCGTCCACACGTTACCTTTACTGCTCTTCAGACTTAACGGCGTGTCGTGTAGCGTCGTGCCTAGGTTGTATTTATCCGGTTGTTCTAGAGCCGTTAAGTAAATCGCTGGTTTCACTAAAGAACCAATCGGACGACTGGCATTGAGCGCGCGGTTAAAGCCTTCATAACCGACACGTTTACCACCTACCATCGCACGGATTTCACCACTATGGCGATCAACGGCCACAGCTGCGGCTTCTAACTCTTTACCACCCCGTTTAGCTAGTTCTGGGATCTTTTTCGCGATAGCTTGTTCCATTTTGCTTTGCGATACTGGGTCCAGAGACGTAAATACGCGCAGTCCGGTCTCTGCCTTAAATCGCTCCCCAACTTTTTCTTTTAATTCAATACTCAATTGTTGGAAATAAGCTGGCTGACGGCTCGCAATACGTGGCTTGCTTTGCGTATCGAGTGGACGACTTACAGCTTGTTCATACTGCTCTGAAGTCAACATGTTTTGCTGCATTAACAGGCGCAGAACGAGATCACGACGCTCTTTCGTTCTCTCAGGGTAACGAATTGGGTTGTAGTAAGACGGTCCTTTTACCATCCCAACTAACATCGCCAATTGATCGATTCGCAACTCCTGAATTGGCTGCCCAAAATAATAACGCGACGCCAAGCCAAACCCGTGGATCGCTTCACCTCCACTTTGACCTAGGTACACTTCGTTTAGGTAGGCTTCTAAGATACGATCTTTGCTGTAACGGTAATCCAAAATTAGCGCGATATACGCTTCTCGAACTTTACGCCACAGTGTTTTATCACGAGTCAAAAACAGGTTTTTTGCCAATTGCTGAGTCAGCGTACTACCACCTTGAACAGTACGACCCGCCTTAATGTTCGCAACCAATGCACGTGCAATCGCGAGCGGTGACACCCCGTCATGTTGATAAAAATCCCGGTCTTCGGTCGCAAGCAGTGCATCCACCAAAATTTCAGGGAACTGATCACGACGTAAGAAAAGGCGCTGTTCATCACGGTCTTTCTCCAGCATGCCCAACATCTTCGGTTCTAGGCGCAAGTAACCAAGGTCTCCTCGAGATTCTAAAGACTGAATACGTTGCAAGCCGGAATCAGAGAAATGCAGCATAATGTGACGATCCGGCTCGGGACCATCGGCAAACTCGAATGGACGACGAATCAATTCAATCCGAGTGGAAGAAGAGGAATATTCGCCTGGGTAACGAGGTTGACTCACTTTACGGTAATTCAACACATCTAGCTCGTTGCGCAGTTCTTGGATGGTGATATTCTCACCAGGGCTTAGATTCAAGATACGGGCATAAACCACCGTTGGCAGCTCAAACAGCTGACCTTCAAAGCGTTCTTTCACCACACTATCTAAGTAAATCCCAACAAACAGCAAAACAGCGGCAAGTGCAACGCCAGCTTTCCAGCTAAACGACCACAGAACTTTCAACCACGAACGTTTCTCGTTAGTCGGCTTTTTACTCGGCGTACGTCGAGTCTGTTTTGCGGTTCCTTTATTGGTTGTACTTTTCTTCGCTGGCGCTTTTTTCGCGCTAGGCTTCTTGCTGTCAGTCATTATTCAATTGTCTTTTTGTTTTCGTTGTTGCTACATGATTGGCAGGATCATCTGGCCAAACGTGTTTTGGGTAGCGCCCTTTCATCTCTTTTTGAACGTCTTTGTAGCTTCCGTTCCAGAAAGCCGCCAAGTCCGACGTTACTTGCAATGGACGTTGTGCCGGTGAAAGCAGTTCAAGCACCAAACGCTTGCGGCCAAGAGCTACCGTTGGGGAACCACTCTCCCCAAATACTTCTTGCATACGCACCGATAATATCGGCTCGTGGCCATATTGGTAACGGATACGCTTCTTTGAACCTGTGGGTAGTTGGTAATGCTCAGGTAACCATTCATCCAGTTGTTGATTGAGTGGCCAACCTAATAGAGCATTAAGCGCTTCGACCAAGTTTATCTTGCTCAGGTCTTTAACCGAGCTGACAGACGTCATGTATGGTTCTAACCACTCCTCTAATGAATCCAGCAAACTGGCTTCATCAAACACTGGCCATGACTGCTCAGGTAACCATTCCACCGCACAACGAATCCGAGCCAACAAGCTCTCCGCTGCCGGTGTCCAGTTTAGACTCTGTAAGCCCTGGCGGCGGACATACGTGAGTAAAGCTTGTGTCATTTTTTCTTTGCCCGGGCTTGGCAACGGCTCGCGTTCAACGACCAGCAGACCGAGTTTTGTTTGTCGCTCAGCTATTAGACGGCCTCTTTTTTCATCCCAGTCCACTACTTCTTCAGACGAAAATAGCGCATCAAAGGTCGTTCGCAATATATTGACATCCAATTCACATGCCGAATGAATTTGACTTGAATTAGAATGAGAACGCATTAAGTCAACGGCAACCAAATACTCACAGCCACCTAGCATGTCTTCCTGATGACATTCTGCACCATGACCATTAGCCAAAGTAAATCGCCCAAATTGATTTGTGCGCTGCTGCGCAATGCGATCTGGAAATGCCAAACTTAACACCAGCGGTAATGCATCTTCATCCACGCCTTTCAGGTCAAATACCGTATCCAATTTGTACGCCAGAGATTGAGCACGCTTGAACAACATCGACTTTTTTGGATGAGTACCAACAAGCCAACGATGCAAGCTATGAGCGATATTGGTAACATTTCTCTCTGGCTCTTCAATCAGTGCGACCGCCGCCAAAGCAGCATTTAACATCTTATCACTGTAAGATAGCGCTTTAATTAGCATCGCAGCCGCACGAGGCTCAACGCCTAGTTCATGCGCCTGTTTTCCTTCGGACGTTAATTGCCCTTTTTCCGTCAGTAGTCCCAATGACACCAATAGCTGCTTCGCTTGTTCCAATGACGCATTAGCGGGAACATCAAGCCACTTTAGATCGTGGATATCACCCGTTCCCCAAAAGGCAAGCTCCATAACTAAACTAGCCAAATCGGAATGCAAAATTTCGGGTAGGGGAACCAGCGGTTGCTGCTTGAACTGGCTTTCAGAATAAAGACGAACACAAATGCCCTCTTCTATTCGTCCCGCTCGTCCTGCACGCTGAATCGCTGAAGACTGTGCAATGCGTGTTTGCTCTAAGCGTGTTAAACCGTTTTTCAAATCAAAGCGGGCAATACGCTCTAACCCAGAATCAACCACGAGGCGAATGCCTTCAATCGTTAGTGAAGTTTCTGCAATGTTGGTCGCTAGAACGACTTTACGCTTACCTTGTTCTGCTGGCGTAATCGCTTTTTGTTGGTCTGCAAAACTCAGTTGACCATAAAGTGGGCATATGTCGATATCATCCGCTAAATGAGACAACCGCTCTTCAACTTGTTTTATGGCACCAACACCCGGCAGGAAAGCCAACAAAGATCCGGACTCTTTGTTCATAAGACTTTCTATTGTTTTTGCCATACTCGTAGGTAAATGCTCGTTCACACCTAACGGCTGGTAGCGCATTGCCACATCAAAGCTGCGCCCTTCAGATTCAATGTAACTGGCTTCCGGCAACAACGATTGTAATGCTTGTTGGTCAAGCGTTGCCGACATTACCACCAGCTTGAGATCGTCTCGCAATGCCTCTTGAACTTCTAAACTGAATGCCAAAGCGGTATCGGCATGAATGCTGCGTTCATGAAACTCATCAAAGATCAGTAGATCAACCCCATCCAGTTCAGGGTCAGTTTGGATCATCCTGGTCATGATCCCTTCGGTCACGATCTCCAGCTGCGTTGCAGAACTTACCTTTGCCTCGCCACGAACTCGATAACCCACGCGTTGACCAACTTGTTCTCCCAATTGCTCAGCAAGATAACGGGCAATGTTACGCGCCGCGAGTCGTCTTGGCTCAAGCATGATGATTTTTCCAGCAACCGAATGATTTAAGAGTAACTGCAAAGGGAAGTAAGTCGACTTACCGGCACCAGGCACCGCTTTTAAGATCACTTGATGTTGATTTTTGACCGCCGTCAGCAACTCAGGCATCACGGCTTCAATCGGCAATTGTGACAAAGAAAATACCTTATGGTGTAATGGTGGCAACATTGTACATAAAAAATTTTTTGTCTAAATAAGCAAATGCATTTCACACCCGCTTTAGAGTCCGCCACTCTACTCAAACGTTATAAACGCTTTCTTGCCGATATCGAGCTCGATACTGGTGAAATCCGTACAATCCACTGCGCAAATACAGGTGCAATGACGGGTTGTGCTACGCCCGGAAACAAGGTTTGGTTTTCTACTTCCGACAACCCGAAACGAAAATACCCCAATAGTTGGGAGTTGAGTGAAACCGAACAAGGCCACCGTATTTGTATCAATACCGCGCGCGCCAATCAATTAGCCGTAGAGGCTATTGAAAATAATGTCATTTCAGAGCTTTGTGGTTATGACACACTTCAAACTGAGGTGAAATACGGCAATGAAAATAGCCGAATTGATATCTTGCTCAGCGCAGACGACAAGCCAAAGTGCTATATAGAAGTGAAAAGCGTCACTCTTCTTGATGAGACCGACTCTACTGGACAAGGATACTTCCCAGATGCGGTCACGACTCGGGGACAAAAACACCTGAGAGAGCTCACAGAAATGGCACAAAATGGAAGTAGAGCCATACTTTTATTCACTGTTTTACATTCAGGTATTGAAAAAGTATCCGCGGCGCACCATATAGACGCGAAATATTCACTATTACTCAAACAAGCACAAGACGCTGGAGTGGAAGTTCTCTGCTACAAAGCTGAACTGAGCGATACTGGAATGAAGCTGATTTCCGCTATTGATTTTATCAATTAAGAGAAAAAATGATGTCGTCTTCACATTGACGATAACTTTGCGATTCAGTATTTGCTTGCACCGCCTCTTTTTGCTATAGATACCCGCCTTAAATTGACTGCGTAGCAGTTGACTAGGTGTAAGTAGGAGATGCTGTATGCCAGAATCAAAGAAGAAAACGATAGGCATCCTAGCCATTGCCGGCGTGGAGCCATATCAGGAAAAACCTGGTGAAGAGTACATGTCACCAGAGCAGGTTGAACACTTTACGAAAATCTTAACAGCTTGGCGCGACCAGCTAAGAGCTGAAGTGGATCGTACTGTTCACCACATGCAGGACGAAGCAGCAAACTTCCCAGATCCAGTTGACCGCGCCTCTCAAGAGGAAGAGTTCAGCCTAGAACTGCGTAACCGTGACCGCGAACGCCGTTTGATCAAGAAGATTGAAAAGACTTTGGATAAAATCAAAGAAGACGATTTTGGCTTCTGTGAGTCTTGTGGCGTAGAGATTGGCGTTCGCCGTCTTGAAGCACGTCCAACCGCTGACCTTTGTATTGACTGTAAAACACTTGCAGAAATCAAAGAGAAGCAAATGCAAGGTTAATCACCCAGCATTATGATTGTTGAAGGGAGCTCAGGCTCCCTTTTTGTTTTGGCTATCTTCGCACCCTATTTGTTTACTAAATTCGAGATACACGCATGACACGCTATGTAGGTCGATTCGCCCCATCTCCTTCTGGTCCACTGCATTTTGGTTCACTGATTGCCGCTCTTGGCAGTTATTTTCAAGCGAAAGCACAAAACGGAGCTTGGTTAGTACGTATTGAGGACTTAGACCCACCAAGAGAAATGCCAGGTGCAGCGCAACTTATCCTAGAGGCACTCAAGGCCTATCAGCTGCATTGGGATGGAGAAGTGGTATACCAGAGCGAACGTCACGACCTTTACCAAGCTCAAATAAACAAATGGCTCGAAAATGGAGAAGCCTATTATTGCCAATGTACTCGTAAGCAAATTAAAGAGCATGGCGGTTTTTATCCTGGCACTTGCCGCGATAAAAACTTGAAAGACGGCGCGATTCGCCTAAAAATGACCAAGCCTGTCGCTCATTTCCTCGACCAAAAGCAGGGAACCATTACGATTCCAGAGCAACTCGTTAATGAAGATTTCATTATTAAACGTCGAGATGGATTATTTGCTTATAATCTTGCGGTAGTATTGGACGACATCGACCAAGGCGTCACAGAAGTCGTGCGAGGTGCAGACTTAATCGAGCCGACAGGGCGTCAAATTAGCCTGTACCAAATACTTGGTCAGCCTGAAGTTAGCTACTTGCATTTACCATTGGCGATGGACAACAACGGCAATAAATTGTCGAAACAAAATCACGCGACGGCTATTGATATAGATACACCAAAACCTACTCTATTGCGCGCCATGACATTTTTAGGTTTCGAGATACCTGAAACCGTAAGGGCGGCCAACATAGAAGATATTCTTCGTTGGGGCTGCGAAAACTGGCGGTTGGAACAGCTTCCAGCAGAGATCGAGATCACACCGTGATTCTCAAATGGCATTGTGTAGGCTATCATTAGCCGCAAATTAGGCCCTAGAGGCGTATAAAACTAACCAAAGCAAGATTGGATTAAACCCAGTTATTGCCAGATGCACATGAATACAAACGACTATACACCAAGCGAACCTGCCACAATTCCAGAGCTCGCTCTCAATGTAATAACTCGTGAAGAGCACAACATTTCGCGTAAGCAGATCAGTGATAATGCGCTGAAGGTACTGTACCGCCTAAATGGTGCTGGTTTCGATGCTTTTCTTGTGGGTGGCGGGGTTCGAGACTTACTGCTTGGACAAAAACCAAAAGATTTTGACATTGCGACCAACGCAACGCCGGAACAGATCAAACAGCTATTTCGTAACTGCCGTTTGATTGGTCGCCGCTTCCGCTTGGCTCATATTATGTTTGGCCGAGACATCATTGAGGTTGCGACATTCCGTGGTCACCACCAAGAGCAAAAGAATAAGAGCATTTCTCAGCAATCAAAAGAGGGTATGCTGCTGCGTGACAACGTCTACGGCACCATCGATGAAGATGCTGAGCGCCGTGATTTCACGATTAACTCGATGTACTACAACATCGCAGATTACTCGATTCACGACTACGCACGTGGTATTGAAGATTTAGAAGATCGCCTAATTCGACTGATTGGTGATCCAGAAACACGCTACCGTGAAGACCCTGTGCGCATGCTGCGTGCGGTTCGTTTCGCGGTAAAACTAGACTTTGATATTGAAGAAGACACCGCAGCGCCAATCGAACACATGGCACCGTTGCTCGGTGACATTCCGTCAGCGCGTCTTTTTGAAGAGTCACTCAAATTATTGCAATCCGGTCATGGCTTAGAAACCTACCACCTACTGCGTGAGTACAACCTATTCCAGCAACTATTCCCGACGATTGCAGCGCACTTTACAGAAGATTACTCCTCTCATACTGAGCAGATGTTGGATCTTGTCCTAGATTCTACCGACATGCGCATCGAAGATGGGAAACGCATCAATCCAGCATTTATGTTTGCTGCAATGCTGTGGTACCCACTGTGTGCGAAAGCCGATGAACTGATGGAAGAGCGCAACGTAGGCCATTACGACGCCATTATGGAAGCGAGCAACATCATTCTTGACGAGCAAGTTCGCACAATTGCCATTCCAAGACGCCACACCGCAACCATTCGCGAGATTTGGCAGTTACAGCTTCGTCTTCCACGACGTAACGGTAAACGTGCATTCCGTCTTATGGAGCTCAATAAATTTAGAGCTGGCTTTGATTTTCTTGAAATGCGCGGTGAAATTGAAGGTGGTGACACTCAGAAGCTTGCCAAGTGGTGGGAAACTTTTCAAAATGCAGGCCGAGAAATGCGTCAAGCAATGGCTGCCGACTTAGACGGTCAATCACCGAAAACAGGCCAGCGCCGCCGTAAAACTTATCGCAAGAAAAAGAGTAAGCCCAAATCATGATTACAGCGTACATTGCGGTAGGCAGTAACTTGGCGGATCCTGTCAGCCAAGCGAAGCAAGCGATTGAAGCATTAAAAACGCTGCCTAAATCAGAGTTTGTTCAAGCTTCTTCGCTATACAGCAGCACGCCAATGGGGCCACAAAACCAACCGGATTACATCAATGCGGTTGTGTCTATTAACACCAGTTTGACGCCTATTGAATTGCTCAATTGCACACAAGCTATAGAGCAAGAACAAGGGCGTGTCCGTAAAGACGAACGCTGGGGACCAAGAACCTTGGACCTCGACATTGTGCTTTATGGCAATGAGGTGATTAATTCCGAGAGGCTGATCGTTCCTCATTATGGAATGAAAGAGCGTGAATTCGTACTCTACCCTCTTGCGGAAATTGCACCAAGTTTACAACTCCCTGATGGGACCGAGGTCTCTGAACTACTGGAACAAGTAGATAGAAACGGCCTCAGTATCTGGCAGTCATAGCCAACTCCTAGTAAGGATAAAACCATGAAAAAAATGACCATCAACGACCTAATCAAGTGGAAGCAAGAAGGTCGTAAATTTGCTACTTCAACCGCTTATGATGCGAGCTTTGCCCAACTGTTTGAAAGCCAAGAAATGCCAGTACTTCTTGTTGGTGATTCTCTAGGTATGGTTTTGCAAGGTCACAACGATACTCTGCCAGTAACGGTCGATGATATCGCTTACCATACTCGTTGCGTACGTGCTGGTAGCCCAAATTGTTTGTTGATGGCAGACATGCCATTCATGAGCTACACCACGCCAGAGCAAGCTTGCGAAAGTGCGGCTAAACTGATGCGTGCTGGTGCCAATATGGTAAAAATTGAAGGTGGTGACTGGCTTGTCGACACGGTGAAAATGCTCACTGAACGATCAGTTCCAGTTTGTGCTCATCTTGGTTTAACTCCTCAAGCTGTTAATATTTTTGGTGGTTACAAAATCCAAGGTCGCGATCAAGAAAAAGCAGACCGCATGGTAAAAGACGCATTAGCGCTGCAAGAAGCAGGCGCTCAAATCGTCTTACTAGAATGCGTACCAGCTGAGCTTGCTGAACGTATTACGCAAGTGCTTGACGTTCCTGTTATCGGTATTGGTGCAGGTAACGTAACAGATGGTCAAATTCTCGTGATGCATGATATGTTCGGTATTTCTGCCAACTACATGCCGAAATTCTCCAAAAACTTTCTTGCTGAAACAGGTGATATGCGCAAAGCCGTTACTAAATACATTGAAGATGTAGCCAACGGTGTATTCCCAGACGACGCTCATACCATTGCCTAGAGGATAAATGCATGCAAACTTTTGCGGAAATCTCAGCAGTTCGTGAACACCTTAAAACCTTTAAACGTGAAGGTCGTAAAGTGGCGTTTGTCCCTACCATGGGCAACCTTCACGAAGGCCACTTAACTTTAGTGCGTAAAGCACGCGAATACGCTGATATCGTTGTCGTAAGCATCTTTGTTAATCCGATGCAGTTTGATCGTGCTGACGATTTAAATAATTACCCACGCACGCTAGAGGAAGACTTAAGCAAGTTAACCTCTGAAGGGGTCGATGTGGTATTTACGCCAACACCAGAAGTTATCTACCCTGAAGGTCTGGATAAGCAAACCTTCGTCGATGTCCCTGGCCTATCAACAATTCTCGAAGGCGCGTCTCGACCAGGTCATTTCCGTGGCGTGACGACGATTGTGAATAAGCTGTTTAACATCGTACAACCGGATGTCGCGTGCTTCGGCGAGAAGGACTTCCAACAACTTGCTGTTATCCGCAAGATGGTTGATGACCTAGCAATGGACATTGAAATCATCGGTGTACCAACCGTACGTGAAATGGACGGTTTAGCAATGAGTTCACGCAATGGCTTGCTTACGCTGGACGAGCGTCAACGCGCTCCTGTACTTGCTCGTACAATGCGTTGGATCAGTAGTGCCATTCGCGGTGGCCGCGATGACTACGCATCGATCATCGAAGATGCAAGCGACCAACTTCGAGCTGCAGGTCTGCACCCTGATGAGATCTTCATTCGTGATGCTCGTACATTACAAGTGATCACACCAGAAACGACACAAGCTGTTATTCTGATGTCTGCGTTCCTAGGCAAAGCTCGTCTTATCGATAACCAAACGGTAGATATGGTTGTCGAAACGAAGGAAGAAGCTGAATCTAACAATACAAACTCAGAGAACGCAGAGTAAGCTCTGAGCCATAAAAGTAAAAAGGTCGACTCTTAGTCGACCTTTTTTATACTCTACGTATAGACGCAATCTAACCCTTCAGGGCGAGTTTTAAACCGCTTGTGCAGCCACATCCACGCTGGAATATCACGTTTTATCATTTTCTCAAGCTCTTGGTTCAAGATGCTTGCCGCTTTAACCGCATTACGTCTCTCGAAACGCTCGCTAATGTCTTTTCCAATGTACAGCGTGTAATGGTGATTTTTACTCACTGTAACGCCAGATATAACCGCGCACTTTGTTGCATCAATGAGAACACTAGACCCGACGGTACTCGCCGCTTGTTCAACAGCAAAAAACGGCGCAAAAACAGAATGGCTAACGCCATAATCATGGTCGGGTAAATACCAAAGTCGATGACCATTCTTCAGAACTTTGAGCATTGATTTCACGTCTTTTCGATCAATCATTTGATGTCCAAAACGAGTTCGACCTCGATGTTGAATAAACTCATAAGCAGGATTCGAATTTGGGCGATAAACGCCATAACCTTGGGCAAACTGGCTAAAAATACGAGCGGTTATCTCCAAGTTTAAATGGTGACTGCACACCACCAACACACCACGTCCATTCTTTTCCTCAGCGAGTAAACGATCTTTTCCAACAATAGAGGTTATCCGACGTATCCGCCAATCTGGCCAAAACCAAGCGATACCGGTTTCGATGATCGCCATTCCAGTATATTGAAAGTTTTTTCGTACTACGTCCTTACATTGCCAATCCGTAAAATCAGGGAAACACAGCTGGAGATTACGCAGAGCGATCTTGTATCGGCGCTTCATTACATGCATCGCAATACAGCCGATGCTTCTACCTAAGATTCGCAATACTACGTATGGCAGTACATTAACAAGAATCGCTAAAGATCCAAATGCCAGCCATACAGACCAATATTTGGGCTTAAGTAACTGATAGGAGAAAGGCGGCGGCGGGACAATATTCATAGGATCACTCATTTATTACAAATGATTGAAACCTACCATGATAAAAACCGAAAAATTGTATGGGTATGTATTGTTATGCATGCGAAAGAGCAGCGTGAATCGCCGCTCTTTGCTTTATGAGAATGGCTTAGCTTCTTAGCCCAATCCCTTTGGTTACTAGATAATGCGCAATGGCATACAGTGCAACAACAAACACTGCAAGTACACTAAATGAAGTGATAATGCCTACATCCGAGACACCTAAAAAGCCGTAACGGAACGCATTCACCATGTAGACGATTGGGTTGATCTTAGAAACGCCTTGCCAAAATTCAGGCAGAAGACTAATCGAATAAAAGACACCTCCCAAGTAAGTTAGAGGGGTCAATACAAACGTAGGGATGATCGAAATATCATCAAATGTTTTTGCGTAAACCGCATTGATCAAGCCACCGAGAGCAAATACCACCGACGTCATGAAGACAGTCGCGACAATAATGCCCCAGTGCTCCACTTGCAAATCAACGAACAAAAGTGACACACAAGTAACAATTGCACCGACCAACAAACCTCGAGTCACGCCGCCCATCACATAGCCAGCAATAATCACATAGTTTGGTACCGGTGCCACCAGCAGTTCTTCAATATTCTTCTGTAGCTTTGCACTAAAGAATGAAGACGCAACATTCGAGTATGAGTTGGTGATCACCGACATCATGATCAAACCTGGAACAATGTACTCCATGTAACTAAAGCCGCTCATCTCACCAATTCGAGAGCCAATAAGATTGCCGAAAATGATGAAGTACAACGTCATCGTAATGGCTGGCGGCACTAAGGTTTGCACCCAAATACGTGTAAAACGAGTGACTTCTTTGCTCAGCAAGCTGCGAAATGCCGTCCAATATAAACCGTACATTTAATTACTCCCCTCTCTTACAATGCTGACAAACAACTCTTCAAGTCGGTTGGCTTTGTTACGCATTGAGAGAACTTTAATGCCATGCTCTGTTAACTGACTGAATACCGAATTCAATCCTTGGCTTTTATCTAGTTCTATCTCTAAAGAGCCATCAACAATACTTTGTCGATTAACACCTTCAAGCTCAGGCACCTCGACTTCTGACTCAATATCCAAGATAAATGTCTCGACGCTTAGCTTACCTAGTAACGCCTTCATGGTGGTATTTTCAATCAGCTCACCACGATTAATAATGCCGATATTTCGACACAGCATCTCCGCTTCTTCTAGGTAGTGTGTCGTTAAAATAATCGTAATTCCTTGCTCTTGGTTGATCTCTTTCAGAAACCCCCACATTGAGCGGCGTAGTTCAATATCCACTCCAGCCGTTGGTTCATCTAAAATGAGTAATTGCGGCTCGTGCATCAAAGCTCTTGCGATCATTAAACGACGCTTCATCCCACCGGATAGGTTACGAGCACGCTCTTGGCGTTTTTCCCATAAATCCAATTTTTTCAGGTATTTTTCTGCTCTTTCTTTGGCTAACACTTTAGACACACCGTAATAGCCAGCTTGCTGCATCACAATTTGCTCAACGGTTTCAAACTGGTTGAAGTTGAACTCTTGTGGCACCAAGCCTAAATTCTGCTTGGCCAATTCGAGGTCGGTATCAATGTCATAACCGAAAACTTTCGTCGTTCCGGAGGTTTTATTCACTAAGGAGGAAATGATGCCAATCGTGGTCGATTTTCCTGCACCATTGGGACCCAGAAGCGCGTAGAAGTCACCCTTTTTCACTTGGAGACTTATACCTTTTAACGCCTCAAAGCCACCTGCATACGTCTTGCGCAGTTGTTCAATTTCTAATGCGTACATAAGGTCTTGATTGCCGTTTGTTTGTGATTACTAATACCGACTCATATTTAGCAGCGGTTTACTACAAAATCGCCTTGGGTATCGTATTGGAGGTCCATCAGTTTATCGTTGAATAACGATGATTACAAATAAACCTTTCGATAATATTGGAAATATAACCCTTACCTCGTAAAGGTTATCTCTGAGTAAGACAAAATAGAGCATAAAAAAACGCAACAGGACACTGTTGCGTTTTTAACTGTCAGAATGATTACGCCGTTATGCGCTGATACTGGTCTGCCTCAACATGTGCCACCGCCGCATTCAATGCTTCGTAACGGAATTGGTACATATTTTCATCAGGCACAAGGTCAATCACATGGAATTTCTCTAGCTGTTCTCGTGTTCGCTCATTCGGGCATAATAAATACACGGCACAATTGGCATCGAGAGCATCCTTAATCGCATTCTCTAACGCCAAACCGACGGTCACATCAATCATTGGTACATCCGTAAGATCGAGAATCATCACGTCATAGTCCGAAATACTAGAGTGCTGACGTGAAATGGCTTTAGAAACACTAAAGATCATCGGACCGGAAAGATAAAAGAACAGCACTTTACCATTAGCACGATCCAACAAACCACGCTCGCTGTCAGTCAGCGGCACATCATCTTCATCCGCGTCGCTGATCGCTTTTACTTGTCGCGCCTGCTCTCGGCTCAAACGCTCGATGATGATAATGTTCGAGATAAAGACGCCTAAACCCACCGCAACGATAAGATCAACGAATACTGTAAGCAACATAACGCCATACATCACCGCCATTCCGGAAAAGCTTACCTTATGTGCCCTCTGAATAAAGCTCCAGTCTAGGATGTTAAAGCCAACATACACCGCAATGCCAGCTAACACAGCCATCGGGATTGGCTCTGTTAATCCGCCAGCAACCAGTACAACCAACGCCAACATTAGTGCACGAATCACACCAGATAATGGCGAACGAGCCCCAACTTGGATATTCGTTACCGTCCCCATGGTAGCCCCCGCCCCCGGCAGCGCACCAAACAAGCCTGAGATCATGTTAGCTAACCCTTGACCTCGCAGCTCTTTATCTGAGTCGTGTTCTTTACGAGTTAATGAGTCACCGATAACCGCCGTTAACAAAGTATCAATACAACCTAATGTGCCGAGCACTAATGCATCAATGACCATCTCGACAAACATATCTGTGTCAATATAAGGGGCGACGAGAGAAGGTAACCCAGCAGGAATTTCACCGATACGACGAATATCTTCTGTATCAAAGAGAATCACAGACAATAAAGTCACCGCGACCAATGCCACGAGCTGTGCAGGAACGTATTTACGATATTGCTTAGGGAAGAAAAAAAGAATCCCCAAAGTCAGTAGTCCCAAAAACAACTCACTGAACTTAAGGTTAGAAATGGTCTCCGGCAAAGCAGATAACGTTCCGAGTACTCCCCCTGAAGGCGCAGCATGCCCCATCAAAGGCGATAACTGCAGAATGATAAGAATCACACCAATGCCAGACATAAACCCGGAAATAACGCTATAAGGCATTAAGGTAACGTATTTACCCAGTTTTAACGTCCCCAATAGGATTTGGAACGCGCCAGCCATCATGACAACCGTGAAAGTCATAGCCATGCCCGTTTCTGGGTATTTCGCCATCATACTGGTTAATACTGCGGTCATGATTACCGTCATTGGCCCTGTCGGTTCTGATATTAACGTATTAGAACCACCAAATAACGAGGCAAACAAACCGACCATTATTGCTCCCCAAAGGCCGGCCTCAGCACCGGCTCCGGATGCAACACCAAACGCTAACGCCAGAGGGAGAGAGATAATCGCCGTGGTTACCCCGCCAAATACATCCCCTTTGAAATTGATATCTTCAAAACGACTACCGAACACTGCTGATTTTCCCTGCATTCAATTTTAAAAAGTAAAATATCACTACTTTAACGAGCTAGGCGAAAATTTAAACCATAAATAGATTAAGGCTAAATTCACACCACAAATAGTTTCACCAGATTTTACTTTTTTCTTAATGAAAACTAGTCAGATGAGTCCTATCTGACGAATATTTAACGAGATCGAAATTGTAACATTGTGTATAGTTACAACACTGATCGCTTGCATGTGCACACAAACAGCGGCAGCGATTTTGTCTTTTAAGGGAAGTAGTTTGCAAAATGCCGGAAATAAAACAGTTATTTGAAAACAATTCGAAATGGTCTCAAGAGATCAAATCTGATCGACCTGAATACTTCGCAAAACTCGCTGAGGGGCAAAAGCCTGATTTTCTTTGGATTGGCTGCTCTGATAGCCGCGTCCCTGCCGAGCGACTAACCGGACTATACTCAGGTGAACTCTTTGTTCATCGGAATGTTGCAAACCAAGTTATCCATACTGATCTCAACTGTCTATCCGTCGTCCAGTACGCCGTAGACGTTCTTAAGGTTAAACACATCATTGTCTGTGGACACTATGGATGTGGTGGCGTAAATGCAGCCATTGATAACCCTAAGCTAGGTCTTATTAATAATTGGCTGTTACATATCAGAGATATCTATTTCAAACACCGCACTTACCTAGATCAAATGCCGCAACAAGATCGAGCGGATAAACTAGGCGAGCTTAATGTTGCAGAGCAAGTGTACAACTTGGGTAACTCAACCATCCTGCAAAACGCTTGGGAGCGTGGACAAGATGTTGAAATTCATGGTGTGGTATACGGAATTGAAGATGGTCGCTTAGAGTACTTAGGCATTCGTTCTAACTCTAAGGAAACCGTAGAAGCGTCTTACCAGAAAGCTCTTTCGACGATTCTAAATACAGATAACAAGCTGCTTTGTCGCTAAGTCATATCTAAAAGTTGAACAAAAAACGCCCATCTTAGATGGGCGTTTTTTTTATATTTTTAATGCTGCTCTCAATGATTATTCTTGAGGTACAACTTTACCGATGTATGGTAAGTGGCGGTATTTCTGCGCGTAATCAATACCCACCCCAACGACAAATTCATCTGGAATTTCGAAACCAATCCAATCCACAGGAACATTCACTTCACGACGAGATGGCTTATCTAGGAGCGTACAAATAGCGATAGACTTCGGCTCACGTAGCGAAAGAATCTCACGGATTTTATTTAGTGTGTTACCAGTGTCAATGATGTCTTCAACAAGCAGAATGTCTTTACCTTTGATGTCATCATCCAAATCTTTCAAGATACGAACGTCACGTGAGCTTTCCATCGTATTGCCGTAGCTTGACGCAGTCATAAAATCAACTTGGTGAGTCAGTTCGATAGCACGTGCCAAGTCTGCCATAAATACAAATGAGCCACGCAATAAGCCTACCAACACAAGATCTTCACTACCTTGATAACGCTCTGTAATTTGTTTGCCTAATTCACGAACTCGCTCCTGAACTTCTTGCTCAGAAATCATGACTTCTATTGTATGTTTCATACTGTGCTCAATCTAAATTTGTGGGTTGAGGTAAGTCGCACGCAAACGATCACCTAATCTTACGGCGTGTAGTGTATCACCACGTTCATTGGGTTGAAAGTCGCATCCTGTTGCCAAAAAATCTTGGAAGAAGGTCTTAGTTTTATAAAGTTCATAGCTAAATTTATCAATAATAATGACATTACTGTATATAAATTGTTCTACAGATGTTGACCTTGTGCATATGCACCATTACACTCATCACTGCTTTAAGCAACTATTAAAATAATCAATTAGGGGGTTACCCCCAATATCAACTCAAATGGCAAGGAAAATGGATATGGACTCAATTGCAAAGAGACCTAGAACTAGGCTTTCTCCAATTAAGCGTAAGCAACAGTTAATGGAAATCGCATTGGAAGTATTTGCGCGCCGCGGCATCGGTCGTGGTGGTCACGCAGATATCGCAGAAATTGCTCAAGTTTCTGTAGCGACTGTTTTTAACTACTTCCCTACACGCGAAGACTTGGTGGATGAAGTTCTCAATCACGTCGTACGTCAGTTCTCAAACTTCCTATCGGATAACATAGACCTAGACTTACATGCACGTGAAAACATCGCCAATATTACTAATGCGATGATCGAGCTTGTCAGCCAAGATTGTCACTGGCTAAAAGTATGGTTCGAGTGGAGTGCTTCAACACGTGACGAAGTATGGCCATTGTTTGTTTCAACTAACCGTACTAACCAGTTGCTGGTACAAAACATGTTCATTAAAGCAATTGAACGTGGCGAAGTGTGTGACCAGCACGATTCAGAACACTTGGCAAACCTGTTCCACGGTATTTGTTACTCACTGTTTGTCCAAGCGAACCGCGCTAAAGGTGAAGCGGAGCTGAAACATCTAGTGAATTCATACTTAGATATGCTTTGCATTTACAACCGTGAACACTAAAGCTTAGCTCGTAATATATGTCAGCCCACCGTTTGGTGGGCTTTTTATTGTCTGCTGTCAGCTAAGCACACATTTATATTTCTATATAACAAGCATAAAAAAACCGCTGCAATGCAGCGGCTTCTATCATTCAGTCAGAAAAAGCTTACTTCTTCTTAACTGCTTTTTTGTTTGGCAGGTCAGTGATTGAACCTTCAAATACTTCAGCAGCTAGACCTACAGACTCGTGTAGAGTTGGGTGAGCGTGGATAGTCAGAGCGATATCTTCTGCATCACAGCCCATCTCAATTGCAAGGCCGATTTCACCAAGTAGTTCACCACCGTTAGTACCAACGATAGCACCACCGATTACGCGGTGAGTTTCTTTGTCGAAGATTAGCTTAGTCATACCGTCTGCACAGTCAGATGCGATTGCACGACCTGATGCTGCCCATGGGAATGTTGCTACTTCGTACTTGATGCCTTCTTCTTTCGCTTCTTTTTCAGTCTTACCAACCCAAGCCACTTCTGGCTCAGTGTACGCAATTGAAGGGATAACTTTAGGGTCGAAGTAGTGCTTCTTACCAGAGATAACTTCAGCAGCTACGTGACCTTCATGCACACCTTTGTGAGCAAGCATTGGTTGACCAACGATATCACCGATCGCGAAGATGTGAGGAACGTTAGTACGCATTTGCTTATCAACGTTGATGAAGCCGCGCTCGTCAATTTCTAGACCCGCTTTTTCACCGTCGATTAGCTTACCATTTGGTACACGACCGATAGCAACTAGAACCGCATCGTAACGCTCAGCTTCAGCTGGCGCTTTCTTGCCTTCCATTGAAACGTAGATACCGTCTTCTTTTGCTTCAACTGCTGTTACTTTCGTTTCTAGCATTAGCTTGAACTTGTCTTTAATACGCTTAGTAAATACTTTCACGATATCTTTGTCTGCTGCAGGAATTACCTGGTCAAACATTTCAACAACTTCAACTTTAGAACCTAGAGAGTGGTAAACCGTACCCATTTCTAGACCGATGATACCACCGCCCATGATAAGCAGTTTTTCTGGCACTTCTTTTAGTTCTAGAGCGTCAGTAGAGTCCCAAATACGTGGGTCTTCATGCGGGATAAATGGCAGTTTGATTGGACGAGAACCAGCCGCAACGATTGCGTTGTCAAAGTTAACAACTGTTGGCTCACCTTCGCCTTCTACAAGGATAGAGTTAGGGCCAGTGAACTTACCGTAACCGTTAACTACTGTTACGTTACGCATCTTAGCCATACCGCTTAGGCCGCCAGTTAGTTGGTTAACAACTTTTTCTTTCCAGATGCGGATTTTGCTGATGTCTGTTTGAGGCTCACCGAACACAACGCCGTGGTCAGCCATCGCTTTCGCTTCTTCAATTACTTTAGAAACGTGAAGCAGTGCTTTAGATGGGATACAACCCACGTTCAGACATACACCGCCAAGCGTGCTGTAACGTTCAACTAGTACAGTTTCAAGACCTAAGTCCGCACAACGGAATGCAGCGGAGTAACCAGCAGGACCAGAACCAAGTACAACAACTTGGGCTTTAATTTCTTTGCTCATTTTGACCTCTTGTAGTCATTATCCCTAACAGGCTGAGTGGGTATCGATTTTTTATGTTTAAGAGAGATTTGTTTTAAACAGTTATTTTCAGACCGCTAACAGTTTACAGAGATGTTAATGGTGTGAAAAGTAAATCAATTTAGCCTGTGAGCTAGACAACAATTCGATTGTGAAAACCCTGAACGAAGCAAGGCTGATAACCAAATTGTCGGTAATTATGATTAGCAGAGGCGGCTAAGTTGCCGCCTCTCATTCATCTAATTTCTATTACAGAACTAGACGACGAATGTCAGATAGACATGAGTTTAGGTAAGTGATGAAGCGCGCACCTTCAGCACCATCGATCACACGGTGGTCGTATGATAGAGACAGTGGAAGTTGTAGACGCGGTTCGAACTCTTTACCGTTCCATACCGGTTTCATTTCTGACTTAGACACACCTAGGATACCAACTTCTGGTGCGTTTACGATTGGAGTAAACGCTGTACCGCCGATACCGCCTAGGCTAGAGATAGTGAAACAGCCACCTTGCATGTCAGCCGCAGTTAGCTTACCAGCACGTGCTTTCTTAGAAACCGCCATTAGCTCTTCAGATAGCTCGTAGATGCCTTTCTTGTTCACGTCTTTAAATACAGGAACAACTAGACCGTTTGGTGTATCTACCGCGATACCAACATTCACGTATTTCTTCAGAATTAGGCTCTCACCGTCTTCTGATAGAGAAGAGTTGAACGCGGGGAACGCTTCAAGCGCTTTAGCTACCGCTTTCATGATGAACACAAGTGGTGTGATCTTCATGCCAGTGTCTTTCTTCGCTTCAATCGCGTTTTGCTCTTTACGGAATGCTTCAAGAGCCGTGATGTCTGCGTTATCCCACTGTGTAACGTGCGGGATCATTACCCAGTTACGGTGTAGGTTTGCGCCAGAGATCTTCTTAATGCGAGATAGCGGTTGAACTTCTGTCTCACCAAACTTGCTGAAGTCCACTTTTGGCCATGGTAGTAGACCAAGAGCCGCGCCGTCGCCTTTGCCAGATGCTGCTGCACCTGCGCCAGACTCAAGACGCTTAAGTGCATCTTTCACGTAAGCTTGAACGTCTTCTTTTAGGATACGGCTCTTACGACCAGAACCTTTAACCTTAGAAAGATTAACGCCAAATTCACGCGCTAGACGACGAACAACTGGAGACGCGTGAGCGTACTCATCGTTTTCTTTGAAATCGCCAGTCGCTGCTGGAGCTGCTGCCGCCGGAGCTTCTGCTTTAGGAGCCGGAGCTGCAGGTGCTGCCGCTTGAGCTGGAGCTGCTGCAGGAGCAGGTGCTGCACCCGCCACTTCGAATACCATGATTAGTGAGCCAGTAGACACTTTGTCGCCAGCTGCAATCTTGATTTCTTTAACTGTGCCAGCGAATGGTGCAGGAACTTCCATAGAAGCTTTGTCACCTTCAACAGTGATTAGAGATTGCTCTTCTTCCACTGTGTCGCCAACCGCAACCATGATCTCAGTAACTTCAACTTCGTCGCCGCCGATATCTGGAACGTTCACTTCTTTTGCCGCAGACGCTGCTGGAGCTGCTGCCGCAGGAGCTTCAGCTGCCGCTGGTGCTGCTGGAGCGCCTGAACCTGCTGTTTCGAATACCATGATAAGTGAGCCAGTCGATACTTTATCGCCTGCTGCAACTTTGATCTCTTTTAGAGTACCTGCGAATGGCGCTGGAACTTCCATAGAAGCTTTGTCGCCTTCAACAGTTAGAAGAGATTGCTCTTCTTCGATGCTGTCGCCAACGGCAACCATGATTTCGGTAACTTCTACTTCATCACCACCGATGTCTGGTACGTGAACTTCTTTTAGTTCTGCCGCTGCTGCTGCTGGAGCTGGAGCTGCTGCTGGAGCTGCTTCTGCCGCAGGAGCAGGTGCAGCGTCAGCTGCACCCTCGGCTTCGAAAATCATGATTAGAGAACCAGTAGAAACCTTGTCGCCTTCTGCAACTTTGATTTCTTTAACGATACCCGCTTGAGAAGCAGGAACTTCCATAGAAGCTTTATCGCCTTCAACTGTGATCAGAGACTGCTCTTCTTCAACCTTGTCGCCAACGCTTACAAGAATCTCAGTAACTTCAACCTCATCCGCACCGATGTCTGGTACATTAATTTCGATTGCCATTTCTTATCTACCTTCTTAATTAAGCGTATAGCGGGTTTGTTTTCTCTGTGTCGATGTCGAATTTCTTAATTGCTTCTGCAACTACAGATTTCTCAACTTCGCCACGTTTCGCTAGTTCAGTTAGCGCTGCTACTACTACGTAACCTGCGTTCACTTCGAAGTGACGACGTAGGTTTTCACGGCTGTCTGAACGACCGAAGCCATCAGTACCAAGAACTTTGAAAGACTCAGCAGGAATGTATGCACGAACCTGCTCTGCGTAGTTCTTCATGTAGTCAGTTGCTGCGATAGCAGGTTCAGTACCCATTACTGTTTGGATGTAAGGTACTTTCGCTTCCGCTTCTGGGTGAAGCATGTTGAAACGCTCTGCATCTTGGCCATCGCGAGTTAGTTCGTTGAATGACGTTACAGAGTAAACATCAGAAGCAACACCGTAATCTTCGCTTAGGATTTGAGCTGCTTTACGTACTTCATTCATGATAGTACCAGAGCTCATTAGCTGAACTTTCGCTTTGTCGCCCGTGTAAGTTTCTAGCTTGTAGATACCTTTACGGATGCCTTCTTCAGCGCCTTCTGGCATTGCTGGCATTGCGTAGTTTTCGTTCATTAGCGTTAGGTAGTAGAACACGTTTTCTTGTTCTGGACCGTACATGCGACGGATACCGTCTTGCATGATTACTGCTACTTCGTACGCGAATGTTGGGTCGTAAGAAATACAGTTAGGAACCGTACCCGCCAAAATGTGCGAGTGGCCGTCTTCGTGCTGTAGACCTTCACCGTTCAACGTTGTACGACCCGCAGTTGCACCTAGTAGGAAACCACGTGCTTGTTGGTCACCAGCCATCCACGCCATGTCGCCAACACGTTGGAAGCCGAACATTGAGTAGTAGATGTAGAACGGGATCATTGGTAGGTCGTTTGTCGAGTATGAAGTCGCAGCAGCAACCCATGAAGACATAGCACCTAGCTCGTTGATACCTTCTTGTAGAACCTGACCTGAAGTCGCTTCTTTGTAGTAAGAAACAACGCCACGGTCTTCTGGTGTGTAAGTTTGGCCGTGCGGGTTGTAGATACCGATTTGACGGAACAGACCTTCCATACCGAATGTACGTGCTTCGTCAGCAATGATAGGAACGATGTTCTTACCAATGTTCTTGTTCTTAAGTAGAACGTTTAGCGCACGTACGAATGCCATAGTAGAAGAGATATCACGCTTCTGTTCTTCTAGTAGTGGCTTGAATTCTTCTAGCTCAGGAACGATGAATTCTTGAGTGAATTTTGGTAGACGCTGTGGCGTGTAGCCGTGTAGCGCTTTACGACGAGCGTGTAGGTATTCGTACTCTTTTGAACCTTCTTCAAGTTTCAGGTACGGAAGCTCTTTCACTGCTTCGTCAGTTAGGATGTCTTGAAGACCTAGACGATCACGTAGGTGTAGTACGTGAGTCATGTCCATCTTCTTAACTTGGTGCGCGATGTTCTTACCTTCAGCCGCTTCACCCATGCCGTAACCTTTAACAGTCTTAGCTAGGATTACTGTTGGACGACCTTTAGTTTCTGCCGCGTTTTTGTATGCCGCGTATAGCTTAGAAGACTCGTGACCACCACGCTTAAGTGCGAAGATTTCGTCGTCAGTCATGTCAGCAACAAGTGCAGCTGTCTCTGGGTACTTACCAAAGAAGTGCTCACGTACGTACGCGCCATCTTTTGATTTGAATGTTTGGTAGTCGCCGTCGATCGTTTCATTCATAAGCTGTAGAAGCTTACCAGTCGTATCTTTAGCTAGTAGTGAATCCCAGTTGTTACCCCAGATTACCTTCACTACGTTCCAACCAGCACCTTTGAACAGACCTTCAAGTTCTTGAATGATCTTACCGTTACCCATTACAGGGCCATCTAGACGCTGTAGGTTACAGTTGATTAGGAAGCATAGGTTGTCTAGTTTCTCACGCGCAGCGAAAGAGATAGCACCACGTGATTCTGGCTCATCCATCTCACCGTCACCTAGGAACGCGTAAACGCGCTGCTCTGAAGTATCTTTAAGACCACGGCCTTCTAGGTACTTAAGGAAACGAGCTTGGTAGATAGAAGCGATTGGACCTAGGCCCATCGATACTGTCGGGAACTGCCAGAATTCAGGCATCAGTTTAGGGTGCGGGTATGAAGGAATACCTTTGCCGTCTACTTCTTGACGGAAGTTGTCTAGCTGCTCTTCAGTTAGACGACCTTCAACGAATGCACGTGAGTAGATACCTGGTGAAATGTGACCTTGGTAGTAAACTAGGTCGCCACCATCCTTCTCGTTTGGTGCACGGAAGAAGTGGTTGAAACATGTCTCGTAGAACGCAGCAGAAGACTGGAAAGACGCCATGTGGCCGCCTAGCTCTAGGTCTTTCTTAGATGCACGTAGAACGATCATGATAGCGTTCCAACGAATAATTGAGCGAATACGACGCTCAAGTGTTGTGTCACCTGGGTATGCTGGTTCTTGGTCTGCAGGAATCGTGTTGATGTAGTTAGTTGTGATACCTGTTGGCATATCAACACCGTCTAGACGTGCTTTATCTAGAACTTGCTCTAATAGGAATTGAGCACGCTCTAGACCTTCTTCACGTACAACTGACTCAAGCGCTTGTAGCCATTCTTGAGTTTCCAGTGCATCTACGTCATGCTTCATATCAGACATGGCGATCTATCCTTCTGTTGGTTGGATCTACTTATTTAAGTAACGCTCTTACGAGTCATTACCCTGCTGAATTCGACGTAGAGAACGCTCTCGTCGAGACTCTTCTCGAGTCAAATCCAACAATGTTTCTTCGATGTAAGCCAAGTGCGAGTGGGACATTTCTCGCGCCTTTTCAGGCTGACCAGAAACAATCGCATCCACGATATTGGCTCGGTGTTTACTGACTTTCTCGACCGCTTCTGGGCGGCGACGTAGTAATTTAAAATTTTGTAGAATATTTTGCTCAAGCAAAGGCGCTAAGCTTCGAACAATGTGCAACAGAACCACGTTGTGCGCGGCTTCTGTCAAAGCGATCAAAAATTGCATCACTTCCGCAGATTCAGCTTCGATATCGTTGTTTGCTTGCTCTTGGCTAATGCGCTCAAGGCAACCTTGAATACGCGCAAAATCTTCTTCGGTACCACGTAAAGCTGCAAAGTAGGCTGAAATTCCTTCCATCGCATGACGAGACTCAAGCACATCAAGCTGGGTTTCAGAATGACTAGACAACAAATTCAACAAGGGATCTGAAAAGCTCTTCCAGATATTCTCACTTACGAATGTTCCGCCACCTTGGCGACGAGTCAACAAACGCTTCGCTTCCAAGCGTTGAATGGCTTCTCGGACTGAAGGACGAGACACATCGAACTGTTTTGCCAGTTCACGCTCTGGAGGCAGTTGTTGCCCCGGAGACAATGTTCCTTCCACTATCAACCTTTCTAACTCTTGTTCTATAACATCAGAGAGTTTTGGCTGACGAATCCTTTGATAAGCCATAATTTATTGTTCTTCTACTCTTGCAGGTAATTGGTAATACCAATTTTAAGTTGGTGCAGAAATTAACATAATTAAAACGCCACTGTCCAGCCGAAAATTGACCTAAATCATAGAACGAGCTTACTTCCAACACTCTGATAACAATCGACTGTTAAAACAGCAATAGAATTGGTATGACCAATTACATAAAGCATACAAATGGGAAGTCGACGTGCTAGCAGTTTTGGAAAAGAAATACAGAAAATGACAAAATTATCAGTCTATTTATTCACCAAAACGGCATGTACGAGCGTAAGAATGTAGTTAACTTTTAACAATCATTAATATTTCTGGTATCAAAAAAAGGCATACCTGATCGTATGCCTTATTTATTTCGCTTTTTTGAATTTACACTTTCGCTACAAATCAACGCTGTATAAGCAGTCTATATTTCACCCAATCAAAGCTTAGACCAGGATCGCTTTTTCTCAAGGGCGCAATATATTGATGACCGGTAATTCGTGGCGGGGTGATTTGAGGATAAGACTGCATAATCACCTCAGTGATCTCTGCAAGTGATTGATATTGCGCTTCTGTGTAGGCAGTAAATTCTGTCCCTTCAAGCTCGATACCAATGGAATAGTCATTACAACGCTCCCTGCCTGCGAAACTGGATTGACCGGCATGCCATGCTCTATCAAGAAAAGAAACAAATTGAACAACCTCGCCGTTTCTTTTAATCAAGCAATGTGCAGAAACGCCCATTTTGTGAATAACTTCAAAAAATGGATGTTCATTTGGGTCTAGCTTGCCAGTGAAGAAGTCCTCTATATATGGTCCACCAAACTGCCCAGGAGGCAAACTGATGTTGTGTACCACCAGCAGAGAGATGTCGTTTGTATCAGAGCGAGCATCAAAAAATGGTGACGGAACATGCTTTGCCTGTGTCAGCCAGCCATTCTCGATAATTGGGCGCATATCAACCTCTCTACTTTGCAAATTAACTGCTGAAATTATTGACACCGGAGAGTATCATTCGTTGCCATCTCCCTTTCAAGACAAGATTTGCGATGAAGAACACACACAACATTCAAGAACGCCTAGAATACCTTAAACAACAACTCCCTTTAGAGATCACTCGCTCTGTCGCTGATACCTTAAAAGAAGATCTAGGTGGCAGTGTCGACGCAGATAATGACATTACTGCATCTTTGATCCCTGCCGATGCGGTTAATACCGCAACGATTATTACTCGTGAGTATGGTGTGTTCTGTGGTCAAGCATGGGCAGATGAAGTTTTTAAGCAGCTCGGTGGCAAGGTCAGTATTGAATGGCACGTAAAGGACGGCGATAAAGTCGAACCTAACCAAACCCTTTGCACGCTGACAGGCCCTGCTCGTGACTTGTTGACTGGTGAGCGTAACGCAATGAACTTCATCCAAACGTTGTCTGGCTGCGCAACAGTTACCGCAGAGTACGCTGAAAAAATCGCGCATACTGAGTGTCGTCTACTAGACACACGCAAAACCATTCCTGGTCTGCGTAGCGCACTAAAATACGCCGTGACGTGTGGTGGTGGCTTTAACCATCGCATCGGCGTGTTCGACGCTTACCTCATTAAAGAAAACCACATTATTGCTTGTGGTGGCATCACTCAAGCCATCCAAAAAGCGAAAGAGCTTAACCCAGGCAAACCGGTAGAAGTAGAAACGGAAAGCTTAGAAGAGTTGAAACAAGCGATAGAGGCTGGTGCCGACATCATCATGCTCGATAACTTCACAAAAGAAATGATGCGTGAAGCCGTAGCGATTAACGCAGGTCGTGCCGCTTTAGAGAACTCCGGCAACATTACGCTAGAGACCATCGCAGAATACGCAGAAACCGGTGTCGATTACATTTCGGTAGGCGCGTTGACTAAGCATTTAAAAGCGATGGATCTTTCGATGCGCTTCAAATAATAAAAGCAACAAATCTGAAATTACTTCAACTAACTCAGTGAGTTGTGAGTAATTCATCATTTAAAAGGGCCAATTGGCCCTTTCTTTTTATCCACTAAAAAAATAGTACTACTCGCAAAACTCTGCATGCGATATGCAACTTTTCACCAAAGAGTTTTATCTCACTCGAGAGCCCATCCCTTCCCCATTTTCAACCTTTATGAAGTCTCCATAATCCTTCGCTAATGCAAGGGCATTATTTATTTCATTAAGAAGGAAAGAAAATGAAACACAGTAAACAGAAAAAACAGCAAGGCTTTACGTTAATTGAATTGATGATTGTGGTAGCAATTATTGGTGTGTTATCAGCAGTCGCAATCCCTGCATATAAAGACTATGTCGCAAAGTCAGCTGTAACCTCTGCTGTGGGTACTTTAAAGTCATTACTTACTAATGCTGATTTATATACTCAGAACAACACCACAGCTACTTCCGACTTAGGAGACATCGGTGGGAACGCTACTATGAACGCCCTTGGCAATATTACCGCATCAATTGAAGGTGCTGGAGCAGCCTCAAACGCAAAATCTACACTCAAATTTGTATTTAATACTGGCAATGCTGCAGCAGGTGACATCGAATATGCTAGGACACCAAACACACCCTGGGGCTGTACAAATAATACTAACCCAAAAGTATCTATTGATAGCTGCCCATAATGCAAACCAACCTCTCCACGATTCTTCGTCAAAAAGGACTATTGGCTTTTTCCCAAGAAGAATCGTTGCTTGAGCAAGTCAAAGCTTCTGGCATTTCGATGCCGGAAGCTTTGCTCAGTTCAGGGTTATTTACATCACGCGAACTCACTGAACATTTAAATTCTATTTTTGGATTAAATCAGCCCGAGTTATCTCAGTACGAGTACGCCTCGCTTTGTCAGCAACTTGGCCTTAGGGAATTAATCACACGGCATAACGCACTCCCACTCCAGCGTACACCTTCAACGTTATTATTAGCCGTTGCCGACCCCACGAACCAACAAGCAGAAGACGATTTCCGCTTTGCCACTGGTTTACAGATTGAATTGGTGTTGGCGGATTTTCGTCAACTCAGCGCGGCAATTCGACGCTTATATGGTCGTTCATTGAGTCATGAGAAGTCCGGGTTAAAAGAGATCAACCAAGAAGAGTTAGCCAATCTGGTTGATGTGGGCGCAGATGAAATCGACAACATTGAAGACTTGAGCCAAGATGAGTCTCCTGTTAGCCGTTACATCAACCAAATTCTGTTGGACGCTGTGCGCAAAGGCGCATCCGATATCCACTTTGAGCCTTATGAAAAGATGTACCGTGTGCGCCTACGCTGTGATGGCATCTTAATTGAAACACAGCAGCCACCAAGCCACTTAAGTCGCCGCTTATCCGCTCGTATCAAAATCCTCTCTAAACTTGATATTGCAGAGCGACGTTTACCACAAGATGGGCGTATTAAGCTCAAGTTGAATCAAGACACCGCAATTGATATGCGTGTATCCACGCTACCGACTCTATTCGGAGAGAAAATTGTACTACGACTGCTCGACAGCAGCTCTGCGTCATTGGATATCGACAAGCTTGGTTATAGCGAACAACAAAAACAATTGTACTTGGATGCGCTGCGTCGCCCACAAGGCATGATTCTGATGACAGGCCCAACCGGGAGCGGAAAAACCGTTTCTCTGTACACTGGGCTGAGTATCCTCAATAAGCCAGAAATCAACATTTCCACGGCAGAAGACCCAGTAGAAATTAACTTATCGGGCATTAACCAAGTTCAAGTTCAGCCTAAGATTGGTTTTGGTTTTGCCGAAGCCCTGCGCTCTTTCTTACGTCAAGACCCGGATGTGGTAATGGTCGGTGAGATTCGTGACTTAGACACCGCCGAAATCGCTATAAAAGCATCGCAAACCGGTCACTTAGTACTTTCAACCTTACATACCAATTCTGCGGCTGAAACGGTTATTCGTTTATCAAACATGGGCGTAGAAAGCTTTAACTTGGCCTCATCTCTTAATTTGATTATTGCCCAGCGCTTGGCCCGTAAACTGTGCTCGCACTGTAAACAATCACAAGAGCTTACCGTTCAGCTACAACATCTTGGAATTCAAGCAAGCGACAACATTTTTAAAGCCAATCCCGATGGATGTAATGAGTGTACCCATGGTTATTCCGGCCGAACGGGAATTTATGAAGTGATGCGCTTTGATGAATTTCTTTCCGAAGCGCTTATTAAAGGCGCCTCAGTACATGAACTAGAAAAACTCGCCATCGCAAATGGTATGAGCACGTTACAAATGTCGGGCATAGAAAAACTCAAACAAGGGATCACAAGTTTTAGTGAACTACAGCGCGTACTTTATTTTTAATCCTTTAATCAGCAGTCACCTCTATGAAAAGCACTACAACACAACTTAAAAACTTCCGCTGGAAAGGCATCAACAGTTCTGGCAAAAAGACGTCTGGACAAACCCTCGCGATGACAGAAATTGAAGTACGCGAGCGTCTAGACGCACAGCACATCAAGATCAAGAAGTTAAAGAAAAGCAGTATCTCGTTTCTCACTAAACTCAGCCATCGCGTGAAAGGCAGAGACATCACGGTGTTTACCCGTCAGATTTCGACGATGTTGATAACCGGTGTACCCTTAGTTCAGGCTTTAAAATTGGTCTCAGAAAATCATAAAAAAGCAGAGATGAAATCCATTTTGATGAGCGTGACACGCGCCGTTGAAGCGGGGACGCCCATGTCAAAAGCCATGCGCACTGCAAGTGAACACTTTGACCCACTCTATACCGATCTTATCGCCACAGGTGAGCAATCCGGTAACTTAGCAGAAGTGTTCGAGCGCTTAGCCACCTACCGAGAAAAAAATGAACAACTCCGTGCGAAAGTGATCAAAGCACTGATTTACCCAGCGATGGTAGTGCTAGTAGCGTTAGGCGTGTCGTTTATCATGCTCACCAAAGTCATTCCCGAGTTTGAAAAAATGTTTGTTGGTTTTGGTGCTGACTTACCGTGGTTTACCAGGCAAGTATTAGATCTTTCCGCCTGGACACAAAACTGGAGTCCGTTTATCGCACTAGGCTCCATTAGTTTATTCATTTCGGCGAGAATCCTCTCTAAGCGTTCAGATTCTTTTCGCTTAATGCTCAACCGCTCTGTGCTTAAATTTCCTGTCCTGGGCCCTGTATTATCAAAAGCCGCTATCGCCAAATTTAGTCGAACACTCGCCACAAGCTTTACAGCGGGCATTCCAATTCTAACCAGTTTAAAAACTACATCAAAAACATCAGGAAACTTGCACTATCAACTCGCCATAGAAGAAGTTTACCGTGATACCGCCGCAGGTATGCCAATGTATGTAGCCATGCGCAACTGTAATGTGTTCCCTGAATTGGTGTTACAAATGGTTATGATCGGTGAAGAGTCTGGTCGACTTGACGATATGCTCAATAAAGTTGCAACAATCTACGAGTTTGAAGTCGACAACACCGTCGACAACCTTAGTAAAATTCTAGAGCCACTAATTATCGTTTTTTTAGGTATCGTTGTTGGCGGATTAGTGACAGCAATGTACTTGCCAATCTTTAACTTAATGAGTGTATTGGGCTAGAATGAGCTGTTAACTCCTTTAAAACAGCATCTTGCTGATTTCACTCATCGCTCAAGAGACAAATATGGAAGTATTCCAGTACTACCCTTGGCTATTCGTTGTGTTTGCCACCATCTTCGGTCTTATCGTGGGTAGCTTCCTCAATGTGGTTATTTATCGACTACCTAAAATCATGGAACTAGAATGGCGACGCGAATGTGCCGAGTCATTTCCTGAATACAAAATAGAACCTCCTAAAGAAGTGCTGACCTTGAGCGTCCCACGCTCCTCCTGCCAGAAATGCGCAACACCGATACGTATTCGCGACAACATTCCTGTGATTAGCTGGCTGCTTTTAAAAGGCAAATGTCACAACTGTCAGACAACCATTAGCACACGCTATCCACTGATTGAACTGCTCACTGCATTCTGCTCAGGCTTTGTCGCTTACCACTTTGGTTTTAGTTACTTTACCGTTGCACTACTCTTTTTCACTTTTATCTTAATCGCTGCAACATTTATCGATCTCGATACTATGTTGTTACCTGACCAATTAACATTACCATTAACTTGGGCTGGCATTGCCTTAGCATTAGTCGAAATAAGTCCTGTTACTCTACAAGATTCTGTCATTGGTGCTATTGCTGGTTACCTATGTCTCTGGTCCGTTTACTGGGGCTTTAAGCTACTTACTGGTAAAGAAGGAATGGGATATGGTGATTTTAAACTACTAGCAGCACTAGGGGCTTGGCTGGGCTGGCAGTCACTGCCGATGATCATTCTACTTTCTTCTGTGGTTGGCATCGTATTTGGCATCATTCAACTACGCTTGCAAAAGCAGGGAATTGAAAAAGCTTTCCCTTTCGGTCCTTACTTAGCAATTGCTGGTTGGATAAGCTTAATTTGGGGCGAGCAGATTTTAAACTGGTACTTTACTTCAGTTCTAGGAGTGTAAATGGCTTTGGTTATTGGTTTAACAGGTGGTATCGCTAGTGGAAAAACAACCGTCGCGAATCTGTTCAAACAACAATTTAAAATCGATATCGTTGATGCCGACATTGTAGCAAGAGAAGTTGTCGAACCAGGTACTCCCGGCCTAAACGCGATTATTGAACACTTTGGTCACGATATCGTTCGTGAAGACCAAACTTTAGATCGCGCAAAGCTGAGAGAAAAAATCTTTTCGAATTCAGATGAAAAAGCATGGCTCAACGCACTGTTGCACCCGATAATTCGTGAAAAGATGATCGAAGATTTGCAGCAAGTCACTTCAGAGTATGCGTTACTTGTGGTGCCGTTGCTCGTAGAAAACAAGCTAGATAGTTTGTGTGATCGCGTTCTTGTCGTCGATGTAGAACCGAATACACAGATATCTCGCACGATGAAACGAGACAATGTGAGTGAAGATCAAGTTCGCGCCATCCTTGCCTCTCAAGCATCAAGAGAGCAAAGGCTCGCGCTTGCAGACGATGTGGTTAAGAATAATCCAAGTGACCCTGATCTTTTGCTTCAAATCACAGATTTGCACGAAAAGTACCTAGCCATGTGTAAGAAAAATCTGCGAAAATAGGAACGAAACTCACAAAGGCTTATGTCGATGACCACGCACAAATTTGAACATCCGTTAAATGAGAAAACTCGTATTTATCTAAGAGTGGAGTCTCTGCTGCGTCAGGCTCACTTGGCCTCTGGGTTTAGCGAAAATCATCAGTATCAACTGTTTTTCCGTGCGTTATTCGATATGGTTGAGATCTTCGAACAAATCCAACTGAAAAGTGAACTGGCTAAAGATCTTGAGAAGCAACGGCTGTCGTACCGCCATTGGCTCAATGTTGATGGTGTCGATCAAGACGCATTAAATACCTTGCTACAAGAGATAGATGTCGTTCATAGCCAACTAATGAGTGCTGAACGTTTTGGCCAAGCATTAAAAGAAGATCGCTTCCTAAGCTCTATCCGTCAACGCTTTAATCTACCGGGTGGTTCATGCTGTTTTGATCTGCCAGCATTACACTACTGGCTTCATCTACCTATTGAACGTAAAAAGCGTGATGCACAACAGTGGCAAGCAAGCTTAAAGCCCTTATCTGATGCGCTTTCGTTATGGTTAAAGCTCACTAGAGAGACCGGACATTTCAAAGCTCAAATCGGTCGTGCAGGTTTCTTCCAAAGTGACGCTGATGAAGCCAACATTCTAAGACTTCACATCCCAATGGAATATGGCGTGTATCCTATGATTTCAGGCCATAAAAACCGCTTTGCGATCAAGTTCATGTCGTTTGAAAACGGTCAAGCATGCACACAAGATATTGAATTTGAACTTGCTGTGTGCAGCTAAGACGACACTACGCCTCGCCTCCATAATCTAAAATTCAACGCTTTATTGCGCTTATATTTGATAAAATTTCGTAGCAGCAATAGCGCGTTGAATAAGCCATCTTTAATTCGTTTAGGTATACTACCCTTTAACACCAATTAGTAATGGGACGCTCAACTATGTCTAAAGTTACCATCGTTCAATGTCCACAATGTGGCGCCGACGTAGAATGGGGAGAACAAAGTCCTCATCGCCCTTTCTGCAGTAAACAATGCCAAATGATTGATTTTGGTGAATGGGCAGATGAAGAAAACACCATCCCAGGCGCACCCGATATGTCCGACAGTGATGGCTGGTCTGAAGACCAGTATTAAATTGAGACCTAGGGTAAAGGAATACCCTAGGTTCCTTCTTGGGGAACCGAATCACGCTCCGTCGTCGCTGTCCAGAATGACGAATGTGAACCTCAGTGCTATATAATCTTTGACCATCATTTTCCGTCATTCCGAGGAGCCATAGCGACATCAGGAATCTACTCACAGTAAGGATGAAGCTAACAACGTAAACACTTGCATGCTCGACTAGTAGATTCTGAATCACGCTCCTTCGTCGCTGTCCAGAATGACGAATTTTAACCACGGTACTCTGTAATCTTTGACCATCATTTCCTGTCATTCCGAGGAGCCATAGCGGCATCAGAAATCTACTCATAGCAAGGATGAAGCTAACAACTTAAACACTTACATTCTCAACTAGTAGATTCTGAATCACGCTCCTTCGTCGCTACCCAGAATGACGAATTTTAACCACGGTACTCTGTAATCTTTGACCATCATTTACTGTCATTCCGAGGAGCCATAGCGACATTAAGAATCTACTAACAGCAAGGATGAAGCTAACAACTTAAACACTTACATTCTCAACTAGTAGATTCTGAATCACGCTCCTTCGTCGCTATCCAGAATGACGAATTTTAACCACAGTACCCAGTAATATTTGATCATCATTTCCCGTCATTCCGAGGAGCCATAGCGACATCAGGAATCTACTCATAGCAAGGATGAAGCTAACAACGTAAACACTTGCATGCTCGACTAGTAGACTCTGAATCACGGTCCTCCGTCGCTATTCAAAATGACGAATTTTAACCGCGGTACCCTGTAATCTTTGGCCATCATTTCCCGTCATTCCGAGGAGCCATAGCGACATCAGGAATCTATTCACAGCAAGGCAGAGGCGTGGAGTGTACATCAGTGCATGAGCATCGACAGTTCAGGTCGGGTGAAAAGAAACGAGCAAGCTAATTACACAAATAAAAAAACGGAGCCCTAAAAGGACTCCGTTTAAGATGAGAACGCTAGTTATAGCATTACTTCTTAGCAAGTTTCTCTTTGATACGAGCAGACTTACCAGAACGCTCACGTAGGTAGTACAACTTGGCACGACGTACTGCACCACGGCGTTTAACTTCGATGCTATCAACGATTGGAGAGTGTGTTTGGAACGTACGCTCAACACCTTCACCGTTAGAGATCTTACGTACAGTGAAAGCAGAGTGTAGACCACGGTTACGGATTGCGATTACAACGCCTTCGAAAGCCTGTAGACGCTCACGGTCACCTTCTTTTACCTTAACTTGAACTACAACAGTGTCACCTGGTGCAAATTTAGGTAGGTCTGATTTCATTTGCTCTTCTTCAAGAGCTTTGATGATGTTACTCATTTTTTAAATTCCTAGAATAAACTGATACTAAATAAATTAGGTTACTTTGCGTTATGTTCTTTAATGGCTTTATGCTCATTAACAAACTCAGCAAGTAATTGTTCCTGTTCGTCAGTCAGAGCTAGGTTTTCCAGGAGCTCTGGTCTTCTTAGCCAAGTACGGCCCAACGACTGCTTGAGTCGCCATTGACGAATGTCCTTGTGATTGCCTGACATCAGTACCGCTGGTACCTCTTTGTCATCCAATACTTCTGGACGCGTATAGTGAGGGCAATCTAACAAGCCATTTGCAAAAGAGTCTTCTTCTGCTGACGCGAAATCCCCTAGTACACCCGGAACAAACCGAGAGACAGCGTCGATTAACGTCATGGCTGGTATCTCACCACCCGTCATCACAAAATCACCAATCGACCATTCTTCGTCGACTTCAGATTGAATGATGCGCTCATCTACCCCTTCATAACGACCACAAATCAGAAGCAAGTTCTCATTCGTTGCCAGTTCTTCCACTCCTTTCTGGTCGAGCTTGCGACCTTGAGGAGAAAGGTAGATGACTTTCGTCTTGCCCGGTGAGGCTGCTTTCGCGGTATAAATGGCATCGCGCAAAGGCTGAACCATCATTAACATACCAGGGCCACCACCGTAAGGTCGGTCATCGACTGTGCGATGTTTGTCGTGAGTGAAATCTCTAGGATTCCAAGTCTCAATCGACAAAAGACCTTTTTTAACCGCTTGACCTGTTACTCCAAAATCAGTAACAGAACGGAACATTTCTGGAAAAAGGCTAATAACGCCAACCCACATGTTTATCTCGCTCTGTAATTTTGGAGATTAGAATCCAGGATCCCAGTCAACTTCGATCCGTTGAGCTTCGCGATCAACATTAATGATCACTTGCTCTTCAAGGAACGGGATTAATCGTTCCTTCTGCCCGAAAGCATCTTTAAGATTTGCTTTAACAACCAGAACATCGTTTGAGCCAGTTTCTAGCATGTCAGTAACAACACCTAGATCGTAACCTTTAGTGGTTACAACTTGCATCCCAAACAATTCGCGCCAGTAGAACTCATCTTCTGACAATTCAGGAAGTACCGCAGGGTCAATAGCAATTTCAAAGTTCGTCATTAGATGCGCGTCTTCACGAACATCCATGCCTTCCAGCTTAGCCACCATACCTTTGTTATGACGCTTCCAGCTTTCTACTTTGTACTCAACCCACTTGCCCTTTTGGTTAATGTACCAAGGGCTGTAATCGAAAATGCTTTCAGCATTGTCTGTGTAGGAAAAAACCTTAAGCCAACCACGAATGCCGTAAGTAGCACCAAACTTGCCTACAACAATCTTTTCGTTGCTCATTGTTTCTTTACCTTTCATCGACATAAACTAGTTTCTACTTTTCAAGTAAAAAATTAAGCCGCTTTTTGAGCGTCTTTAACTAGCTTAGCAACACGGTCAGATACTGACGCGCCTTGACCAACCCAGTGGTTAACGCGGTCTAGGTCTAGACGTAGACCTTCTTCTTGACCTTTAGCAGTTGGGTTGAAGAAACCAACTTTCTCGATGAAACGGCCAGTTGCAGCGTTGCGGCTGTCCGCTACTACGATTTGATAAAATGGACGCTTTTTAGCGCCGTGACGTGCCAAACGAATGGTTACCATGTCGTCCTCTTTGCTTTCTCAAAAATAAAATTAACCCCAAAAACCATTCAAGAAATTAAACAGTTTGGGGTCTCGTGCCAAAATAAAGCTCCGGAATTTTACTCTTCTCCCGGAGCAATGCAAGGAGTTTAGTTACTTTTTCACCAACATAAATTGAATTTAAAGTTTGTGACGTACCTAACACCCTGAATCTATGCGTGATCGATTAATTAACGACCAAATGGGTTGAAGCCACCGCCACCACCCATGCCGCCCATCATGCCTTGCATGTTGCGCATCATGCCTTTCATGCCACCTTTTTGCATCTTTTTCATCATTTTCTGCATTTGGGTGAACTGTTTTAGTAAGCGGTTTACATCTTGAACCTGCACACCAGAACCAGCCGCGATACGCTTCTTGCGCGAGCCCTTGATAATTTCTGGGCGTTGACGTTCTTTCATTGTCATGGAGCTGATGATCGCTTCCATCTGTTTGAACATCTTGTCATCGACTTTATCTTTCACATTGTCTGGTAGCTGGGACATTCCTGGAAGCTTATCCATCATCCCCATCATGCCGCCCATGTTTTGCATCTGGCCTAGCTGTTCACGGAAATCTTCAAGGTCGAAACCTTTCTTCTCTTTGAACTTCTTCGCTAACTTTTCTGCCTTTTCTTGGTCAACGTTGCGTTGTAGGTCTTCAATCAAAGACAGAACGTCACCCATGCCAAGAATACGTGAAGCAACTCGATCTGGGTGGAACGGTTCTAGCGCGTCAGTTTTTTCACCGACACCCAAGAATTTGATTGGTTTGCCCGTGACATGGCGTACTGAAAGTGCCGCACCACCACGAGCATCACCATCAACCTTAGTTAGAACTACACCGGTAAGAGGTAGCGCATCGCCAAAGGCTTTTGCTGTATTTGCTGCATCTTGACCCGTCATGGCGTCAACAACAAATAGCGTTTCTACTGGGTTGATAGCTGCGTGAAGATCTTTGATCTCCCCCATCATCTCTTCATCAATTGCCAAACGACCTGCGGTATCGACAATCAATACGTCGTAGAATTTTTTCTTCGCATGGTCAATCGCTGCATTGGCGATATCAATAGGCTTTTGGTCTGGTGATGATGGGAAGAAGTCAACACCGATGTCTGATGCCAGCGTTTCAAGCTGCTTGATTGCCGCAGGACGGTAAACGTCGGCAGACACAACCAAAACTTTCTTCTTGTCACGTTCTTTTAGAAGCTTAGATAACTTACCTACCGATGTGGTTTTACCCGCACCTTGTAGACCTGCCATAAGAAGCACAGCAGGTGGTTGAGCGGCAAGGTTTAGCGCCTCATTCGACTCACCCATTACGGCTTCAAGTTCTGTTTGAACGATCTTGATAAATTCCTGACCTGGAGTCAGAGATTTAGAAACTTCTACGCCCACCGCTTTTTCTTTAACGCGGTTCACAAATTCACGAACGACCGGAAGCGCAACGTCAGCTTCAAGTAGAGCCATTCGGACTTCACGTAGGGTTTCTTTAATGTTGTCTTCGGTCAGACGACCTTTACCACTGATATTTTTCAGCGTTTTGGATAATCGATCCGTTAAATTCTCAAACATCTTTGTCTCTTCGCTAAAATGGCGATTAATTAGTGTGAGTATACATTAGCCAAGGTCTGAGTCATACCCGTACCGCTGTCCTATTCTTGTCTCTATTTATATATGGTGCGGTAACTTATTAATTTCAATATCTCATCTCTCACGATTGATGTCGGATATAACGTAGCCCCAAAGTGTAATGCAAGGTATAATTTCTCCATCGTGCACAATAATATTTAGGATTCATGGATAGCTTAATAGCCATCGCGGCCGCCATACTTTATGTTTTGGCGATTGCGACCATCATACCCGGACTCTCACAACAGTCAGGAATCAAAGCAAAAACAGTGTTTGCTAGTGCTGCCTGTGCGCTTGTTTTTCATGCGTGGATTTTGAGTGATCTGATTTTTGATGGTTCAGGTCAAAACCTGAGTATTCTCAACGTGGCTTCTTTGATCAGTTTTATTATTTCTCTGGTCATGAGCCTTGCTATGTTGAAAAACCGACTGTGGTTTTTATTGCCTGTCGTTTATAGCTTTGCTGCCATCAATTTATCTGCTGCCACATTTTTGCCAAGCACGTTTATAAAGCACCTAGAGAATGACCCTAAGCTACTCATTCATATTTCATTTGCGCTCTTCTCATACGCGACTTTAACTATCGGGGCACTCTATGCGCTTCAGTTGGCTTGGCTGGATCACAAACTGAAAGCAAAAAAATCTTTGGCGATTAACCCAAACCTGCCGCCTCTATTAATGGTGGAGCGTCAACTCTTCAAAATTATTTTGATCGGTAACTTATTGTTAACTGCCACGCTCATTACTGGCTTTGTCTTTGTGCAGGATATGTTTGCCCAAGGTAAGGCACATAAGGGCATTCTTTCTTTCATCGCTTGGGTGGTGTACTCAATACTGCTTTGGGGTCACTATCAAAAAGGCTGGCGTGGTAGAAAAGTCACATGGTTCGCTGTTGCAGGAGCAACACTGTTGACTCTGGCATATTTTGGCAGTCGCTTTGTAAAAGAAATCATCTTGAATTAAGGAGCTCTAGGGCTCCTATCCTTTATATTTTAGGCTAGATAAAATACAGTACGCCTTAACTCTTTGACTTAACGGACTTACTCAACCGTTATATAACCCAATACTTACAAGGAACAGCAACGTTTTGGACGACATCTCTACGGGTATCTTGTTTGCGCTACTCGCGTGTCTTATCGTCATATCAGGTTACTTTTCCGGTTCAGAAACAGGGATGATGTCTCTGAATCGTTATCGCTTAAAACACTTAGCCAAAAACGGGCATAAGGGTGCTAAGCGAGTCGAAAGACTATTAGACCGTCCAGATCGTTTGATTGGTCTTATTCTTATCGGCAACAACCTCGTTAATATTCTCGCGTCTGCTATCGCGACCATTATTGGTATGCGTTTGTATGGTGATTTAGGTGTCGCTATCGCAACCGGTGCACTAACTATGGTTGTATTGGTTTTTGCCGAGGTTACCCCTAAAACAATTGCAGCGCTTTACCCTGAACGTGTGTCCTACGCGAGCAGTATATTATTGACCATACTGATGAAGTTACTGTCGCCTTTAGTGATGCTTGTTAACTTTATTACGAATGGCTTTATCCGCTTACTTGGCGTAAGAGCGGATCACTCAGCAGAAGATCATCTTAGCTCCGATGAGCTGCGTACGGTGGTAAATGAAGCTGGCGGTTTGATCCCTCGCCGACACCAAGACATGCTAGTGTCTATTTTGGATCTTGAGCACGTCACCGTGAACGACATTATGGTCCCACGCAATGAAATTACCGGTATTGATATTAACGACGACTGGAAATCCATTGTTCGCCAGCTAACACACTCACCACATGGACGCATAGTTTTCTATCGTGACCAAATTGATGAAGTGGTTGGCATGCTGCGCTTGCGTGAAGCTTATCGTCTGATGTTGGAAAAGAACGAATTCAACAAAGAAACGCTATTACGTGCTGCTGATGAGGTCTATTACATCCCAGAAGGCACACCACTGAACGTGCAAATGTTGAAATTCCAACGCAACAAGCAACGTATCGGTCTGATCGTGGATGAGTACGGTGATATCATCGGTCTAATCACTCTTGAAGATATTCTGGAAGAGATCATTGGTGAGTTCACGACGTCAATTTCTCCAAGCCTCTCTGATGAAATCAGTCCTCAAGGTGACGGAAGCTTTCTTATTGAAGGCAGCACCAATATTCGAGATATTAACAAAGGCCTGAAATGGGATTTACCAACGGATGGCCCAAGAACGTTAAACGGTCTTATTTTGGAGCACCTGGAAGATATTCCAGAGAGCCATTTAAGCGTGAGAGTAGCGGGTCACCCAATGGAACTTGTTGAGATTGAAGAGAACCGAATCAAGCTCGTTCGTGTTTATCCGAAGAAGAAAAAATCGACATCCAAATAACCAAAAGAAAAGCCTGACTCATGTCAGGCTTTTTTACTTATTGGGGCAATATGCTTCTTAATGAGCACCTAGTCGATGCGCAACTCTTTTAACATCGACTCAGGCAAAGCAAGTTCATCATTTTTGTTCACCGAAACACCAGCATCCAAAATGTTCTTTGCGATCTGTTGTGCTTCTTTTAAAGAGTGCATTGCTGCCGTGCCGCATTGGTATTCGTTAAGTTCAGGGATCTTATTCTGACTTTCTACCTTCAGCACGTCTTCCATTGCTGCAATCCAAGCATCTGCGACTTGCTGCTCTGATGGTGTGCCAATCAGACTCATGTAAAAACCTGTGCGGCAACCCATAGGCGAAATATCGATGATCTCAACAGAATCACCGTTTAGGTGATTACGCATAAAGCCTGCATAAAGGTGCTCTAGGGTGTGAATACCTTTTTCAGAAAGAATGTCTTTGTTTGGCGCAGTAAAGCGTAAGTCGAAAACAGTAATCGTATCCCCTTTTGGGGTCTGCATGGTTTTCGCCACTCGCACTGCCGGTGCATTCATACGAGTGTGGTCCACGGTAAAACTATCGAGTAAAGGCATTACATCTCTCCTGATTGTAACTCCAGTACCTTTCGGTAATGGATAAATGTCATTCATCCCTACAGCACATGAACAGACTGTGGGCTAAAAGAACCAGCTGCTGTTGTCTTCTAATTCCTGACGACATTGCTTCAGCTGCCAGCCATAAGTTTTCGCTGTTTGTTCAACACGTCGAGCGACTTTGATTAAACTAGGTTTTCGATTATAAGTGCCTCGCTTATATCCACCTCGCCCTTCATGATAAGCCAGATACTGGTTATAGGGATCCCATAATGAAATCCCTAGCTGACGCCGTGTTTCATGAGTGTACCAACCGACAAACATCATAGAATCATCGAAGTTGGTACGAGAGCCCCCCTGACCTGTCGCATCTTGGAAGTCTTCCCAAGCAGGGTCTTGAGCTTGAGCATAACCATACGCACTGCTGACTCGTCCCCAAGGAATAAACCCTAGCAAATAATCTTTAGGTGGTTTTGCATCGTGCCGAAAGCTGCTTTCTTGTTTAATGATGGCCATAGCGACATGAATAGGGGTACCCCATTCATCTTCCATATCTTTGGCATCATCGTACCAACCGGATTTCTCTCGGAATATCTCGCATAAGTTATTCTGCTGCTTTGGCGGTGCCGTAGCACAACCTGCAAGTAACACGCTTCCAAGTACCGCTACTACTAACGACTTAATGTTCAACCCCACCAATCCTTAGTTAGTCATTACTGCTTCAGGTAAGCAAAGTAATCTTCCAAAAAATCATCAAAAGAAAGCATGTCACTCTGCTCTGCTTGCTTTTGTTTTTCCACGGACGACGCAACTTCCGTTTCCATCGTATCTTGTGAATAGTACTGATAACCGTGAGCTAGGTTTTCATCACGGTACTTCATACCAAGAGTACAACCGACTTTACCTAGCCCACCCAGCTCTTTCGTTAGCTCTAATAGTTGACCAGAGATCGTTAGTTCTGGGTTATCAATCCATGTCTCGAGTTGATTACACACATCTTGGTATGCACTGCCACCAGCGGTCATATCCATTTGCTGTGCTATTTGACGTAACTCGACGAAAACTCGGTGTGCCCAATCTTGTAGAGATAGACGCTCACCTTGGCAACCAATTTGCAGCATTAGACCTTTTTCACGGCCTGAAACAATGACTTTATTCCAGTTATCGCGCCAACACTCTAATTCACAGTTATCCATAGGGTCTGAGTCTGACAAGGCCGCCCAGGTAAGGAAGAGATCCAAGAATCGTACTTGCTCTTCATTTAAGCCCACTGCGCTGAATGGGTTAACATCTAGAGAACGAACTTCAATGTATTCGACACCACCGCGTCGTAACGCATCTGAAGGCTTCTCACCACTTTTCGATACACGTTTTGGACGAATCGGAGCGTACAGTTCATTCTCAATTTGTAAGATATTGGAATTAAGCTGGCGGTATTCACCATCCACTTTTACCCCAATTTTCGCAAACTCTTCTGATGGGTGGCGAATCGCATCACTCAAACCATCGAGGTATTGGTCAATGCTGTTAAAACCAATTTTCAGCACACTTTGAGCACTATTGGTATAGCCAAGATCGCTCAAACGCAAAGACGTCGACTTCGGCAAATATAATGTCCCGCCAATCTTCTCGAATGGCAGATCGGTTTCACGACCTTGAATAAAAGAGCCACATAACGCTGGTGATGCACCAAAGAAGTAGGGAATCATCCAGCCAAAGCGGTAGTAATTACGGATCAACGCAAAGTACGCATCAGACTTAGCATCTTGGCGGGCTTGTTCATCTTGCTCACCATAGAGCGCATCCCAAAATGTTTCAGGAAACGAGAAGTTAAAATGGACACCTGAAATAATTTGCATCAGGCTGCCATAGCGACGCTTTAGGCCTTCTCGGTACAGCGTTTTCATTTTCGCTGCATTCGAAGAGCCATACTGGGCTAACTGAATATCATCCTCTGAGCCTACGTAGCAAGGCATTGATAGTGGCCACATTTTCTCTTCACCCATTTTGGTTTGAGTGAAATGATGGATATCTTTCAGCTGTGCCATCAGTTCTGGAATTTCATGTGACACAGGCGTAATGAACTCTAACAATGATTCCGAAAAATCCGTTGTGATCCATTGATTTGTGAACGCAGAGCCTAACCCTTCAGGATGAGGAGTTGTAGCTAGATGTCCATCCTGACGATAGCGCAAAGTTTCTCGCTCAACACCGCGTCCAAACTGCTTAAATACTTCGGGGTTTGATGCAACTTTTTTTAGTCGCGCAGCAAAATCAGTCAAAATGAGGTTCGCTTATATTGGGAGCAGGACACTTGTTACATAACACAAGTGTAAGCTAAGTTATTGATAGTTAATGCATCTAGATAAATAACCCACGAAAAGTTGCTTATCTAGATGAATAGCGGAGAAACGTTTCTCCGCTATTAAATGTGTACTCTATCGAATGATTTCAAGCTCTTCTACGTCTTTCCCCAACTTTTCTAATTGAGGACGCAACGATTTAGCATCACCAACGACGATAATTTGATAGTCATTTGGATCAAACCATTTCTGAGCCAGCGCATTCAACGTCTGCTTATCGACTTTTTCTACGATAGCGTTTCTTTGCTGCAAGTAATCATGATCGAGGTTGTACTTAAGAATATCACTGATGAGCTCCGCTTTTTGTGTTGGTGTTTCATATTTCAGTGCATCTTTTTGACCGACCGCTTGACGCATAAATTTCATCTCTTCATCAGTAATACCTGACTGCGAGTATTCATTTAGCTCATTTTCCATCTCAATGATCGAAGCAACCGTTGCATCCGCTCGTACTTGCGCGGTGAAAACCACCGAGCCTGTTTCTGGATTACCAGAGAAGTAGCCGTAAGCACCGTATGTGTAACCCTTGTCTTCACGTAGATTTTGGTTAATGCGGCTATTGAAGTTCCCAGCTAAGTTGAAGTTTGCCAGTTGGCTTAGGTAAAAATCGCCCGTTGCGTCGTAAGGCATACCTTGACGAACCATCATGACCACACTTTGCGGCGCTCCTGGTTTATCAACAAGATGGATCTTTTGCTCACCTAATGCAGCAATGCTTTGCGGTGCATACAATGGCGCAGCTTCATCTTGCCAGTTTTTCCAGAACGTCAGTTGCTGCTCAATTTCCTGTCTATTGATGTCACCAACAACGACGATTTGCGCACTTTGTGGCGTGTAATGCTTCGAGTAGAATTCACGGACATCATCCAACGTTAATGCACTGACACCTGCTTGCGTGCCGTCTTTTGGTCGAGCAAAAACCGAATCCCCATAGAGCACCTGGCGACTCGCTTGTGACGCCATCCAACTTGGATTTTGGTGCTCATATACCAGGCCTTCTAGCGCTTGCATTTTTACACGCTCGAAATCATCTTGATTAAATGCAGGAGACAGCAACATCTCTTCGACAATTTTTAACGTCGGCTCTAAGTTCTTTTCTAGAGCAGAAACACTGATGTTTGTTGTATAACCTGTGGCATTAACAGAGATAACACTACCCAGTTTATCAAGCTCAGCTTGAATCTCTTCGACACTGCGTTTCGTTGTGCCTTCTTGCAACATCGCAGCGGTCAATTGGGCAAGACCTTCTTTACCCTTTTCAACAAAACGTGTCCCTGCAGGTAAACTAAATTGCATCATCACCGTCGGCGTTTCATCGCTAACTGCACCAAGCAGCTCTGAGCCATTCTTGAAATGTAACTCGTACAGCTCTGGCATCGTCGCTTTCACTGGTTCTCCTACTGGCGGTTGCACTGAGCGATCGAAGTTATCGGTCGCACGACGATACGCCAATTGGTCATCGGAAATCTTCTCATATTCTGGCAGCGTACGCTTTGGTGTCACAAAGGTCGCAGGTTTTACGACAAGGTCTGTTTTTCCTTTTGGGACCACGCTTAGGGTCACTTTGTTCTTACCTTGGATAAAGTCCGTATACGCTTTTTCTACCGAAGTCGGCGTAACTGCACGGATTTGTTCAAGCTGTTGCTCAAGACGATCAGGATCGCCGAAAAATGTCTCGTTGGAAGCCAACTGAGTCACTTTACCTTTAACGCTTTCTAGCGCAAAAATAGCATCCGCTTCCGCTTTACCCTTCAACTGCTCAAGGCGATCTTTTGTCACGCCTTTTTCCGCAAACTGATTCAGTGATTGTAAAAGCTCGTCGTACAGTTTTGATAGGTCGCCTTTGTCTCCAGAATCACCCATTGCGTAAACGTAAAAGTTACACGCCAGTTCAGCACAATCATGGAATGAACCAGCATCGACCGCTTTTTGAGTCTTCACTAGGTCTTGATAGAGCACGCTGTTGGTACCGCCACCCAATACTTCTGATAATGTATCGAGAGACGCTTGGCTTTCTTCGCCATTGTAGGTTGTTGGCCACGCGATCATCACCATAGGTTGTTGAATACGATCTTCTAGAGTGATGTATTTGTCTTCTTGCAGTTTTGCAGGTTGTTTCGGCGCATTTTCAACCTCAGGACCACGAGGAATCGAACCGAAGTACTTATTTACCCACTCTAGAGTTTGTTCAACGTCTAAGTCACCACCGATCGTGATAGTCGCATTGTTTGGGCCATACCAACGCAAGAAAAACGCTTTGAGATCGTTCACATCAACACGATCAAGATCTTCAACATAACCAATGGTTTGCCACGAATACGGATGACCTTCAGGATATAGCGCTTCGGACATGCGCTCCCAAATTAAGCCATAAGGACGATTATCGTAACGCTGAGCTCGCTCATTTTTTACAGTAGAACGCTGAATTTCAAATTTGCGTTGAGAAACCGCATCCAACAAAAAGCCCATACGGTCAGACTCTAACCACAGCATTTTCTCGAGCTGGTTAGCAGGGACAGTTTCAAAGTAGTTAGTACGATCGCGGTTTGTTGTACCATTTAACGTGCCGCCAGCCTCTGTGATGATCCTGAAGTGCTCTTGGTCACCAACGTTCTCTGAACCTTGGAACATCATGTGCTCAAAGAAATGCGCAAAACCAGACTTACCCACTTCTTCACGAGCTGAACCAACATGGTAAGTCACATCCACATGGACCAATGGGTCAGAATCTTCAGGAGCTAAGATCACCGTTAAACCATTATCGAGTTTATACTTTTGGTATGGAATCTTAACTTTGCCTTCTTCAGCTTTCGATGACTCAACGAAAGTTACCCCTTTCGGCAGTGATGAAACTGGCGTATTTGATGCACAGCCCGTGATCACCAACAGTGAACACGCGCCAACCCAAAACATCTTCATGTACTTTCCTTAAAATAATCCGAGATAGATGGCCGCAAGTAAGCTATACCTAGCAGCCTTTCCTAAAAATATTAAAATCACGCAAGGCAGAAACTTCATTCTTAGCCACCCTGCGGCTAAACACAGCGGGTCTCCTATTACAGGTAACCAGCTAAAAAATAATCCCCAATAGCCATACTTAGAGAGCCACTTTAATGCGGTATGACCGTGCTTTTCCTCTTGTGCTTTGTTGGGAATCCACAAGCCAAGCCAATAATTTGTTAAGCCACCAAGCGTATTACCGATAGTAGCGACCATAACAATTGAAGAAACGGAGTATTGATTTAATGAGAGAGTGGCAACTAAGCCCGCCTCAGAACCACCAGGCAACAACGTGGCACTGAGAAAACCGGTCATGAAAAGCACCCATAATGCTGAATCTGAAAACCAAAGCGCTAAACTTTCAAAACTCGTGTTAAATGCTTCTAGCATGTCATATCAAGCAACACCTTGCCTCTGGTTCTTCCTGATTCGACCTGCTGGTGAGCACCAATGACATCACTCATAGGATAAACCTGTTGAATTTCAGTCTTCAGTAAGCCAACGCCGACCATGTACAACAAGGTATCTAACTGCGCAGGGTCTGGTTCAACCAACATGCCACTAGCCTCAAAGCCTAGGAGTTTGGCTTTTTCACAAATCAGCTCAGCAGTTATGGTTGGAACGGTGATGACTCTCGCATTGTCTTTCAGGCATTTAAGCGCATCTAACGCAGCATCTCCGCCTACTAAATCAATCAAAACATCAACATCTTCAACACGTTCTGACACTGGTGCAAATTGATAGTTCACTGCATGAGCACCGAGCGTCGCAAGGTAATCTAAATTTCGTTCACTGCAGGTTGTAAAGACTTCCGCTTTCGTCGCGATCGCAATTTGTACCGCGAGGTGTCCAACACCACCGGCACCAGCGAGGATAAGTACGCGATCGTTTTCCGTCACATTAGCCTTACTGAGAGCTTGTGCCGCAGTTTGTCCCGCCAACGGTAATGCAGCAGCTGCCTCTAAAGTGACAGAGCTAGGAACATGACTTAACTCAGTTTCTGGAACACATATGTATTGACTGTATCCACCGCCTCGAACTGGGAAACCAATAAATCCAGCCACCTCATCACCTTGATTAAAACGTGATGCCCCCTCTCCACAAGACATCACTTTTCCTGAGATGTCGTAACCTGGCACCCAAGGTAAATTATCCTTATTCTGCGCTGCCGCCCAACCGAGCCCAGCTCGAGTTTTGACATCAATAGGATTTACGCCTGAAAAAGCGACTTTTACTAAGACTTCACCAGGCTGTGGTGATGGTGTAGAAGCATGCTGAATCGCGAGTACGTTGGCATCACCAAACTCAGTGATAACGATCTGTTTGTGTTCCATAAACCATTCCCTGCAAGAAAACAAAAAGGGATGCGAAAGCATCCCTTTGACTATAAACCATTTTGTTAACCTAAGTTAATCGTGATTTTGTAAATTGGTTGATCATTCCATTTTCAATAATGTCTAACCAACAAGTGCTAACAATATACCAGCCGCAACGGCTGAACCCAGCACACCAGCAACGTTTGGTCCCATCGCATGCATTAACAAAAAGTTTTGCGGGTTAGCTTGTAAACCAACTTTGTTTACGACTCGCGCGGCCATTGGTACCGCAGAAACGCCAGCCGCACCAATAAGTGGGTTGATGTCTTCTTTCGAGAACTTGTTAAGCAGTTTCGCCATCAGGACGCCCGCACCAGTACCGATACTAAATGCAACTGCGCCTAACCCCAAGATACCTAACGTTTCTAGGTTCAAGAACTGCTCAGCTTGCAGCTTAGAACCAACACCAAGACCTAAAAAGATAGTCACTATGTTGATCAATTCATTTTGAGCAGTTTTCGATAAACGATCGACCACACCAGCTTCACGCATCAAGTTACCCAAACAGAACATACCAACCAATGGCGTAGCTGAAGGCAAGAACAGAATCGTCATCAGTAATACAGCAAGCGGGAAGATGACTTTCTCCCATTTACCAACATGACGAAGCTGAGCCATCTTGATTTGACGCTCTTCCTTGGTTGTCAGTGCTTTCATGATTGGTGGCTGGATGATCGGCACCAATGCCATATAGCTGTATGCCGCGACTGCAATCGCACCTAACAGATCTGGAGAGAGCTTACTCGCCAAGAAAATCGCTGTTGGCCCATCAGCACCACCGATGATCGCGATAGACGATGCATCCGCCATGGAGAACTCCATGCCAGGTACATAGTTGAGCAAAATAGCGCCAAACAGTGTTGCAAAAATACCAAACTGCGCAGCCGCACCTAACCACAACGTTTTTGGGTTTGCGATCAAAGCACCAAAGTCAGTCATCGCGCCCACACCCATGAAGATCAATAGCGGGAACACACCCGATTCAATCCCAATGTAGTAAACGTAGTAGAGCAAGCCACCAGGCTCAGTAAAGCCAGCATTTGGAATATTCGCCAAAATAGCACCGAAACCAATCGGCAATAACAGTAAAGGTTCAAATCCTTTTTTAATTGCCAAAAACAGCAAGGTACAACCAACCAGCATCATACAGATTTGGCCGAACTCGAAGTTAGCGATCCCTGTTTCTGCCCAAAGGGTTAACAATCCGTCCATGATACTCCCTTACGCCAGGCTCAACAGAGGCGCACCTACTGTGACAGCATCGCCTTCTTTAACGTTCAGCTCTTGAACCACACCACCACGCGCCGCTCGTACTTCAGTTTCCATTTTCATCGCTTCAAGGATGAGCAATACATCGCCTTCAGCTACCTCAGCACCAGGCTGAACATTCACTTTGAAGATGTTACCTGCAAGAGGAGCAGGCACCGCTTCAGCTGAAGCATTAGAAGGTGTGCTAGGTGTAGCCGATTTTGCCGGTGCATTAGAAGGAGCAACAGATGTCAGTTCACCTTTAGGACCAACTTCCACCTCATACACCTGCCCGTCAACACGTACACTATAAGTTTCTACACCGCCAGTTGCTGGTTGAGCCGCAGGTACAGCAGGCTTTGCAGCTTCTAGCGTTGGTGCAGGCTCAAATGCTTCTGGGTTTTCACGATTCTTAAGGAACTTAAGCCCAACTTGAGGGAAAAGTGCATAAGTGAGTACGTCATCAACACGCTCACTTGCTAGCTTAATGCCTTCTGATTTCGCTTTCTCCATCAGATCAACCGTAAGCGTCTCCATTTCAGGCTCAAGTAAATCGGCAGGACGACAGGTAATTGGCTCTTTACCATCAAGCACTTTCGCTTGCAGTTCTGCATTTAACTCGGCTGGCGCTTGACCGTACTCACCTTTCAATAGGCCAGCGGTTTCCTTGGTAATACTCTTATAGCGCTCGCCAGTAAGAACGTTAATCACCGCTTGCGTACCGACGATCTGTGAAGTTGGAGTCACCAATGGAATGAAACCAAGATCTTCACGTACACGAGGGATCTCTTCTAATACTTCATCAATGCGATCCGCAGCGCCCTGCTCTTTCAACTGGCCTTCCATATTGGTCAGCATACCACCAGGCACTTGAGCAATCAGGATGCGTGAATCGACTCCTTTTAACTGGCCTTCCCACTTCGCATACTTCTTACGTACCTCACGGAAATATGCGGCGATAGGTTCCAGTTGCTCGAGTTTTAAATTGGTATCTCGCTCGGTGCCTTCTAGCATAGCGACTACCGTTTCAGTCGGTGTATGACCGTAAGTACAACTCATTGAAGAAATCGCAGTATCGAGAATATCAATACCCGCTTCCACTGCTTTTACCGCTGTTGCTGTAGACAGCCCCGTTGTTGCATGACAATGAAGTGCCAATGGCACATCACAAGACGCTTTGATACGCGTGATAAGCTCTTCCGCTTCATAAGGCTTAAGTAAGCCAGACATATCTTTAATACACAGCGAGTGACAACCTAAATCCTCTAGGCGTTTTGCCAAGTCAACCCAAGTGTCTGCGTTATGCACTGGGCTCGTTGTGTAAGACAACGTACCTTGAGCATGCGCACCAACATCAACCGTTGCTTTAACGGCTTTCTGGAAGTTTCGCACGTCATTCATTGCATCAAAAATACGGAATACATCCATGCCGTTAGCATGCGCGCGTTCAACAAACTTCTCTACTACATCGTCGGCATAATGGCGGTATCCTAAAAGGTTTTGACCACGCAGTAGCATTTGCATTGGTGTATTAGGCATCGCTTTTTTTAGTTCACGTAAACGCTCCCAAGGGTCTTCTCCTAAGAATCGAATACAAGAATCAAATGTTGCACCACCCCAAGTCTCTAGAGACCAGTAACCAACCTTATCCAACTCAGCTGCGATAGGCAGCATATCCTCAATACGCATACGCGTAGCAAATAGTGATTGATGGGCATCACGAAGGACCACATCAGTAATAGCTAGTGGTTTAGACATGCTCTTAAACTCCTTTTTAATCCTAGTTCGGCTACTTCGCGAATGAGGCGCGATGTTTATGAATCGCAGCCGAGATCGCCGCCACTACTTGTGGACTAACAGCTGAAGAGGTTGATTGAATATTAGTGTTTGTTTTTGGTGCTGCGATCGGCTCTGGTACTTCTTCTGGTACCAATTTCGACATTAACCGAACGAGATAAACAAGAATAGTGAGGAAAATAAATACGACCGCCATCCCCGTTAGCATCAGGGTGGCCGCATCTACTAGCAGGCTTCCTATATTAGTCATGTTGCTTCCTTTCTTTGTCATCCTGACAACGTGCAGGACTTTAATAGTGTCAAATCCCGACCCATGGATTATCTCGATTGGTTAAATTTTGTCAATTTTGTTTAAGGAAGGTTTGTAGTAATCCTGATAAATGATTATTTATTCACTACCCAGATCACAGTTCATGACAAAATAATCACTTCAAATCGCTATCACCTTACGAACAGAGTAAAGGAGGACATAAATAAAAACTGCGATTTAGATTTCAAAATCAAATCGGGACTCACGCAGTAAAAACCAACAAAAACAAAAAGATGGACAAGATTAACAATAAATAAACAAATAACAAACAAAGTGACTACATGAGAGTGATTGAAATGAAAAATGGAAGTCAGTGTATAGGAGGGATAATCAGGATGATTTCACACGATGCGACAGAAGCTTGATAGCAAATTGCTTAGATACGCACATATTCGCTTTTAAAAAAGAGGAACATAGGCTCTAGTGATCCTACGCCATATTTCAGATGTCTAGATACAAAAAAGCCTCGCAATTGCGAGGCTGTTTCAATGAGTGGCGCGTCCTGGAGGATTCGAACCTCCGACCGCCTGGTTCGTAGCCAGGTACTCTATCCAGCTGAGCTAAGGACGCGCAGTTTTCGATATCGACTTTCGTCAACATCAGGGCATTACCCTGCAATAAGTGGCGCGTCCTGGAGGATTCGAACCTCCGACCGCCTGGTTCGTAGCCAGGTACTCTATCCAGCTGAGCTAA
>NZ_JAWPOM010000078.1:0-1558 GCF_033344285.1 Vibrio sp. 779(2023) | reverse complement strand
ATCTTAAATTGAAGAGTTTGATCATGGCTCAGATTGAACGCTGGCGGCAGGCCTAACACATGCAAGTCGAGCGGAAACGAGTTATCTGAACCTTCGGGGAACGATAACGGCGTCGAGCGGCGGACGGGTGAGTAATGCCTAGGAAATTGCCCTGATGTGGGGGATAACCATTGGAAACGATGGCTAATACCGCATGATGCCTACGGGCCAAAGAGGGGGACCTTCGGGCCTCTCGCGTCAGGATATGCCTAGGTGGGATTAGCTAGTTGGTGAGGTAAGGGCTCACCAAGGCGACGATCCCTAGCTGGTCTGAGAGGATGATCAGCCACACTGGAACTGAGACACGGTCCAGACTCCTACGGGAGGCAGCAGTGGGGAATATTGCACAATGGGCGCAAGCCTGATGCAGCCATGCCGCGTGTGTGAAGAAGGCCTTCGGGTTGTAAAGCACTTTCAGTCGTGAGGAAGGTAGTGTAGTTAATAGCTGCATTATTTGACGTTAGCGACAGAAGAAGCACCGGCTAACTCCGTGCCAGCAGCCGCGGTAATACGGAGGGTGCGAGCGTTAATCGGAATTACTGGGCGTAAAGCGCATGCAGGTGGTTTGTTAAGTCAGATGTGAAAGCCCGGGGCTCAACCTCGGAATAGCATTTGAAACTGGCAGACTAGAGTACTGTAGAGGGGGGTAGAATTTCAGGTGTAGCGGTGAAATGCGTAGAGATCTGAAGGAATACCGGTGGCGAAGGCGGCCCCCTGGACAGATACTGACACTCAGATGCGAAAGCGTGGGGAGCAAACAGGATTAGATACCCTGGTAGTCCACGCCGTAAACGATGTCTACTTGGAGGTTGTGGCCTTGAGCCGTGGCTTTCGGAGCTAACGCGTTAAGTAGACCGCCTGGGGAGTACGGTCGCAAGATTAAAACTCAAATGAATTGACGGGGGCCCGCACAAGCGGTGGAGCATGTGGTTTAATTCGATGCAACGCGAAGAACCTTACCTACTCTTGACATCCAGAGAACTTTCCAGAGATGGATTGGTGCCTTCGGGAACTCTGAGACAGGTGCTGCATGGCTGTCGTCAGCTCGTGTTGTGAAATGTTGGGTTAAGTCCCGCAACGAGCGCAACCCTTATCCTTGTTTGCCAGCGAGTAATGTCGGGAACTCCAGGGAGACTGCCGGTGATAAACCGGAGGAAGGTGGGGACGACGTCAAGTCATCATGGCCCTTACGAGTAGGGCTACACACGTGCTACAATGGCGCATACAGAGGGCGGCCAACTTGCGAAAGTGAGCGAATCCCAAAAAGTGCGTCGTAGTCCGGATTGGAGTCTGCAACTCGACTCCATGAAGTCGGAATCGCTAGTAATCGTGGATCAGAATGCCACGGTGAATACGTTCCCGGGCCTTGTACACACCGCCCGTCACACCATGGGAGTGGGCTGCAAAAGAAGTAGGTAGTTTAACCTTCGGGGGGACGCTTACCACTTTGTGGTTCATGACTGGGGTGAAGTCGTAACAAGGTAGCGCTAGGGGAACCTGGCGCTGGATCACCTCCTTA
>NZ_JAWPOM010000077.1:0-1585 GCF_033344285.1 Vibrio sp. 779(2023) | reverse complement strand
GTTCCGATGGTATTCGCGTGAATGATAAAGGTCAGCGTTTGAGCTTTGAATTGACGTACTCATCTCCAGTTCATACACCGCGTATTGCTTTCTTGCGTGAACAGGCAAAATTGGCAGGGTTGGACATTGAGCTGAAGCTGATTGATGGTTCATCGATGTTCAAGTATGTGCGTGAGAAAAAACACGAACTTGCTTTCTTTGATATGGGGACTTCGGAAATCCCAACTTATTGGGAATACTTCCATTCCGTGAACGCGAACAAACCACAAACGAACTCATTCACTAACTACAGCACGCCAGAGCTAGATGAAAAGATCATTGCGTATCGCTTTAACATGGACATGGATAAGAAGATCCAACTAGGTCATGAGATTCAGCGAGACATTATTGATGCGCACGTGATTGTCACTGGCTACATGGTACCTTACGTTCGTTATGGACACTGGCGTTGGTTGAAATTGCCAGAGAAACCAATGAATCGAATGACAGAAGCGTTGTTCAGTGGCGGAATTATCGGTGATGGCACGTATTGGATCGACAAAGACGTGAAGAAAGAAACCCAGAAAGCGATGAAGTCGGGTAAAACCTTTGAACCGGTTGTTGTCGTTGATGACACGTATAAGCTGTAAGGATGTGTTATGGAAAACGATGTAATTTTGAGTGTAAAAGATCTCGAAGTGGAATTCATCACGGATGATGGCCCGGTAAAAGTACTCCATGGCGTGAACTTTGATGTTCGTGCAGGACGAACGCTCGGTCTCGTTGGTGAGTCTGGCAGTGGTAAGAGCGTGACCTCCATGTCCATCATGGGACTGTTGCCAAAGCCTTACGGCAATATTGTCAATGGTGAAGTTAACTACCGAGGTACCAATCTGGTGTCGCTACCAGCGGAAGAAATGTACGCCATGCGCGGCGACCGCATTTCGATCATTTTCCAAGACCCAATGACGGCGTTGAATCCAGTGCATACCATTGGCCGCCAACTGTGCGAAGTGTTGGAATTACACCGTCCTGAGTTAGGTAAAAAAGAGCGTGAATCCTACGCGGTAGAAATGCTGGCTAAAGTGAAAATTCCAATGCCAGAAAAGCGCCTCAACGAATACCCGCACAACCTATCTGGTGGTATGCGCCAGCGCGTGATGATCGCAATGGCACTCGCATGTAAACCAGATATTTTGATTTGTGATGAGCCAACGACAGCTCTGGATGTAACGGTACAGGCGTCTATCCTTGAACTTATGAATGAACTTCAAGAAGAAACGGGCATGGCAATGATCTTCATTACCCATGATTTAGGCGTAGTCGCTGAAGTGTGTGATGACGTTGCGGTAATGTATGGTGGTCGTATTGTCGAAAAAGCGGAGATTTTTGAGCTGTTTGACAATCCGCAGCACCCTTACACGGAACGTTTGATGGGCTTAATGCCAAGCTTGGACAACGAACCTAAGCAGATGATTGATATCAAACCAATCGATGCCAGCATGTTTGCGAGCTAACTGGTGCAAAGTGAACAAGTCATAAAAGAGGATGTTATGGCCAAAGAAGTATTAAGAATTGAAAATCTTAAGCAGCACTTTGTATCTGG
>NZ_JAWPOM010000076.1:0-1597 GCF_033344285.1 Vibrio sp. 779(2023) | reverse complement strand
AGAGCTAAACAAGCTTTCTGGTTCTGTAACTGTTGGTGAAACTCCAGTTCTACGTGTAACTAAGTAATTTTTACTTAATCGAACACGAAAAAAACGCTGCCAATGGCAGCGTTTTTTATTATCTGACTTTTTTCTGAGCGATGGGCATCGCTGAAACCCGCTCAGCTAAGTAATCCAAGTGCCGAACTCGGCCTTTGCTTTGCCTGAGCCAATAACGCAGTTGTCGCATCTTGGAGCACTTGAGAACGCACCATTTCCGTAGATTCTCTTGCGAAGTCTGTATCTCTTATTCGACTCTTGGATTCTGTAACACTCCGATTCACAGTATTTAAGTTATCCACCGAACCATTTACACGGTTCTGAAAGCTGCCAATTTCACTTCGGTGCGAATCAACGTACTTAATTGCTGCATCAATCACCCCAACTGAAAGCTGCGCCTTACCTGCCGTCGACATATCGATGTCATCCATTGTGACTAATTGACCAGCGCTCACATCAAGCTCATCCGCTAAACTCCCATCGAGAACCACACCCTCTGGCGCCTTCATCGTAGAAGCGAAGAATTGCAGTTCGTTGTTTTCCGTTACTGAAGCATTCACTATCGATTGTTGAGCATTGATGTAAGTGGCGACCTGTTCTATACGGTCACCCAATTTGAGTCCAATGGATTCCGTTTGGGTTTGCCCTTTACTGTCTTGGTATTCGACTTTTAGGGTTTGGTTATCTTTAGTGACTCGCCAATCTTTATCGACCGCATCACCAACATAATGCTGCCCTCCCATCTCTGGGATATGGCTACGCATGTTACGTAACGTCAAAGAGATTGAATTAGCGTTCGCGCCAATATGGAAACTTTGTGAACCGTAAGATCCATCAAACAGGTTTTTATCCGCAAATGTTGTCGTGATCGCGACACGATCAAGCTCATCTTGCAGCGCTACGACCTCATATTGAATACTTTGCCGATCACTTGAGTCATAACTGCCGTTTGCTGCTTGAAGCCCCAGAGAGCGTAAGCGTTGCAATATGTCACTGCTTTCGTGCAATGCTCCCTCCGCTGTTTGAGAAACAGAAAAAGCGTCGTGTGCATTTCTTAAGGCGACATCAAGCCCTCTCGCTTGTACATGGAGAGTATTCGATATCTGTAAACCTGCCGCATCATCGCTCGCCGAGTTGATTCGAAATCCCGAAGTTAGGTTGCGTTGTGAATCAACATTTTGCGCAGCTGCTTGACTCAGGTGTCTCTGCGCCACCATCGCAGAAACATTGGAATTTAAAGAGAGCATCTAATCGATATGAATGCCTTATCGAACATACTGTCAGGACACATCTGAATCGTTATAGCCAATAAGCAAAAAGCCAGGGATGAGCCTGGCTTTGGTTTCTTGCTTTGTTAAATTGATTAACCTAGCAGACTTAGCGCTGAGTTTGGCGCTTGTTTCGCTTGCGCTAGAATTGAGCTTGACGCTTGCGATAGAATTTGTGATTTGGTCATTGCCGTCGTTTCTTTCGCGAAATCTGTATCTTTGATACGGCTCTTCGACGCATTCACGTTCTCGTTAATGTTGTCCAAGTTGCTGATTGCGTGGTTGAAACG
>NZ_JAWPOM010000075.1:0-1598 GCF_033344285.1 Vibrio sp. 779(2023) | reverse complement strand
GGATCTTGATGGATCAATACATCCGCCTCTGGGAACAATGCCAACAAATTATCTTCCACTTTATCGGCGATATAATGCGCCTCAATTAAACGCAAGTTGTCATCCAATTCCAAATGCAATTGAATAAAACGTGTTGGACCAGACATACGGGTACGCAACTGATGTACGCCCAGCACGCCTTTCACGCTCAAACAAGCTTGGTTAATTTGCTCAAGCTCTTCATCGGGCAGCTTTCTGTCGAGCAACGTTTGAATCGCTTCGCTGACCATTTTGAAGGCGCTGTAAAGAATGAAGATACCAATGCCAATCGCGAAGACCGCATCCGCTTGCGTTACACCAAAGTAGCTGAGCCCAAGCGCGACCATGATCGCCCCGTTCATGTATAAATCCGTTTGGTAGTGCAACGAATCTGCCGCGATTGCTTGGCTGCCCGTGATGCGCACCACGCGTTTCTGGAACATGACCAAACCAAACGTCACCATCATCGCAAACAAGGAGACATACACACCCAGCTCCGGCGCGTTCAGCTCGTGTGGCCTGAAGAAACGATCGATACCGTTTAGGATCAAAAATACCGCAGAGCCGGAGATAAACATCGCCTGTGCCAACGCAGCGAGAGACTCGGCCTTACCATGCCCAAAAGTGTGTTCTCTGTCGGCTGGTTGCAGCGAATAGCGAACCACCACCAAATTCACCACTGAAGCGGCGATGTCCAGCATCGAATCAATAAGCGATGCCAATAGGCTGACCGATCCCGTCACCCACCATGTGATGACTTTTACAATGAGAAGAAGCGTCGCCACTATGGTTGCTGTCCAAGCTGCCGTCGTGACTAAGCGTGCATATTGCTGTTTCATAATCAAAGAGTTAACTCAAACCGTATTTTGAGTATACGTTGAATGCGCGTGAAATCGCCAGATCAAAAAGAGGCAACCTGTGGCTGCCTCTTCATATATATCATCGGATCATGACTTAATTATTGCGGTGTTTTCCCATGCGTTGTTGCATTTGGTCACCACATTCTTGCATGCGCTCGTTTTGCAGTTTTACAAATTCAGCTTTTTGCTCTGGAGTCAGCACGCTCAACATTTGGTGTTTTCTCTCCAGCATTTTCACGCGGTGCTCAGTTTGGCGCTCAACCATCTCTTTCGCTAGAGCAGTGGCTTGCGCTTCATCGAACGTATCCGCTAGCAATAGAGACTGCATTTTCGCGTGATGCGCTTGGCGCTCTGCCATGCGTGCTTCGCGGTTTTGTGAATATTTGCCTTTCATTTCCGCGCGGTTTGCATCACGGAAAGATTGCAGTTGGTCTTTTTGTGCATCAGTTAAGTTCAAATCGCGCATGATGCCACGGTCCATACCCATACCACATTCATCACGTGGGCCTTTGTGGTGATCTTTACCGCCAAATGCGAATGCACTCGCAGTGCCTAAAGTTAGAGGTAGAACAACAGCAGCTAACACAAGTTTTTTTGCAGATTTCATAATTCGATTCCTTACACAAGTGAGTGATTCTTCTGGGCTGTTCTCACAGCGCTTGAGTATAGAATACGACCCGCTAGGTAAAGCGACGTATAGGGAGCGTAAAGAATCGTAAA
>NZ_JAWPOM010000074.1:0-1614 GCF_033344285.1 Vibrio sp. 779(2023) | reverse complement strand
ACTACTGTTGCGGTCACACGTCGGTTCAAAGCATGGCTTACTTCGTCTGTTCCGGTTGTTGCTAAAACCGTATCGCCGTAGCCAACAATAGTAACTCGATCAGGAGTAATACCGTTTTGAAGCAGCGCCTTTCTTACGTTCTCTGCTCGGCGTTTGGAGAGATCTAAATTGTGCTCAGACCCACCTGTGCGGCTCGCGTAACCTTGCAACTCAATGGATGTGCTTGGGTATTCTTTCAAGAAATCTGAGAGTTCTCGAATCTGCTTCGCGAAAACCGGGTTGATTTCGTCTGAATCATTCGCAAATAACACTCGAATTTGCATTTGTTGTGATGAGTTTGCGTAAGATCCGCAGCCATCATTATCAATTTCTGCACCTAATGGTGTGCCTGGACATAAATCGCGCTGGTTAATGACACCGTCGCTGTCGTCATCTTGGTGGTCGGCCCATTGATCTGCAATAGGAGTGTCGATGTAATCGTATTCGTCGCCTCGCTCACTCGAAGAGCTACATGCAGCAACAACTAATGACAGTGCAATAATAGTTATGTTTTTCATAATTAATACTCCACTTTTTCTAGCCATTCTTTCGGCATTTCGACTCTTAACGCACTCAACAATTGGCCAGTTGCGTTCATTACACGATATTTGGCATATTGCTCTGCATATTTTGAATCAAGGTAATCTTTACGCGCTTCAAACAACTCGTTTTCAGTGTTCAGAACGTCTAGTAAGGTTCGTTTACCGATTCGATATTGCTTTTCATACGCGATGACCGTCTCAGCTGCCGAATCAACGTGGTCTGCTAAAAATTCTTTTTGTTGCAGCGTTAAGTCCAGAGCACTCCAAGATAAGCGAAGCCCTTCCTCAACATTACGGTACGCGCCTTCACGTAAGTCTTTCGCTTTGTTGAGTTGGTATGCGAAGTTTTCTGAATTTGCCGCATCGCTACCGCCGTTGAACAAGTTATAGCGTAAACGCAACATGGCGAGAGTTTCATCGCTTCGACCTTTTAAGCCATCCGCATCGTCTTTCCAAGTTTGAGAAGCTTCAATCGAGATCGTCGGGTAGTTAACGCCTTTCGATTGTTTGTATTGGAACTTGGCAGAATCCACATCCGCCAATGCGATTTGAATCACTGGGTGTAATTCAAATGCCAAGCCAACCGCTTCATCGACGGTGTAGGGGATAAAGTTCTGATCAGCTCTTGGAAAAATTAACCCTTGTGGTGTTTGCCCCACCAAGCGGGTAAACATTGTGTGGGAGTCGTAAAGGTTGTTTTGTGCAGCTGCCAGATTACCGTGCGCTTTCGCTAAACGCGCTTCAACCTGTGTTAAGTCCGCAGTCGAGCCGATGCCGGAAGTGACGCGTTTTTTGATGTCCGTATAGATGTCTTTGTGAACGGCAAGATTGTTCTCAGACAGCTTTAAGACTTCATAAGCCTTTACCGCATCTAAGTAGACTTTAGTGACTTCTAATGCCTTGTCTGAAGCATCAGCTAACAGTTGGAATCGCACCGATTCTGCATCCGCAGCGGTACGGTCAATATCGTTTAATGTCGCGCTGCCATCCCAAATTAATTGGGTTAGGGTGATAGACGCTTCTTTTCTCGTAT
>NZ_JAWPOM010000073.1:0-1615 GCF_033344285.1 Vibrio sp. 779(2023) | reverse complement strand
TCTCCCAAAGTAGTGGGTAGGACAGGACAGCGATAATGTTGAATACAAACAACATGGCAGCCATAGGGCGAGTAAACAATCCAAGCGCTAAAAAGACCGGAAGAACTAACTCTGCGAATGTGCCTGAATAGGCGGCAAATTCCCAAGGTAGCAACGGAACTTGATACTCAAATTCGAACAAGTACAAGGTGCTATCCCATGAGGCAAGTTTGATAAGGCCGGAATTAAAAAACACCCAAGCGACCCATAAACGGCAAAACAGCAGCAACAACGGCATTGCGTGAGTTTGTAAGCTGTTGGTGTATTCGTCGTAGCGGCTAATCAGGCTTTTAACAGAATCTGTCATCGTATCCTCCTTACGCGGTTTGCAGCGTAAAACCTTCAATCAGGTCAAGCGTCATGATGTGATTAAGATGAGCGAGCAACGGCTCGGGGATATCGCTCAAACATTGCTTTTGTTCCAAGCTGGCAAGCAATTGATAGGCTTCGGCAGCTAGCGCGAAACACTGCGCTTCACCATTGGGCTCGATGCGGATCACCCCTTGTTGTAATTGGTTGATGTTGAGCTGATCGAATTGCTGAGTACGAACAGCGGCGAATAAATCAAACACCGCGTAATGAGCATCAAAGCACTTACACCCAGGGCGAAGGTGGAAAACTAAATGGGGATGTTGCGACTCTGGTACGTGTGGTAACTCAGTCAGTGGTTGCACGGCAGTGTCTGCTTGATGCTCATAACGAGCTTGGCGAGCAAGGTCGATGTTCCATTCAAAGAGAGCAACTTCTGGGCTGTATGGTGCTTGAGCCATGACCTGACCAAACAACATCACAGTGAGGTGAAAGTCTTTTCCGTAGTGAATAACACTGCCTTCTTGGAGTGGGTGCGTTAAAACATGTTGGCGTGCTATTTGGGCAAAGCACGTTTCCCCTAGTAACGCTTCAACCATCGGATAAGTTGCAGAAAGGACTTCGCTCAAGCTGATGATAAAGTTGTTGCGATATATCTGCATGCGCTCGTCAGCGGTAAACTGACCGCTTGCAATATTACAGTCGTCGCCCAATGCCTGATAGTGAAGCGCTTTCGCAAACTGGTTTTGTAAGGTGGCTAGCTTCATGAGGCTTTCCTCGTAGCGCTAAGCGGGGTGGTAATTTGGGAGAGAAGGAGCGAGGCCTTTTCCGCTTCTGCCAATAACACTTCTGGTGCTGGGATATCTAAGTCCCATTCAATTAAGGTATGGCGCGGACCATACTGTTCAATCCAATGTTGATATAACTTCCAGACTTCCGTGCTGACGGGACGGCTGTGAGTATCAATCCAAATTTCGCCTTTATCGAGTTGCTTGATGGTGAAACCCGCCAAATGAATTTCATCCACTTTGTCTGCCGGAATGGCGGACAGATAGGTATTGCAATCAAAGCCGTGATTGAAGGCTGATACGTGTACGTTATTCAGATCGAGCAGTAACCGGCAACTTGTGCGCTGCTGAACTTCAGCGAGAAACTCCCACTCGCTGATCGTCGAGTGTTGAAACTTCACATAGCTCGATGGGTTCTCAATTAAGATTTCGCGTTGCAGATAATCCTGAACTTCAAGCACATTGCGAGTAAAAACGTT
>NZ_JAWPOM010000072.1:0-1616 GCF_033344285.1 Vibrio sp. 779(2023) | reverse complement strand
CTTCAAGAAAGGTTTGGACCCAATTATTACCACTGGTCCGGCTTACTTTGAGAAACTTGGCGATTTGTGTGCGTGAATCTCCGTCATTTGAAATGAGCAAGGGCCAGTAGTCTCATTTTTATCTGAATGGATTTTTGCTGACTTGCGAGCTTTGTAAAGTCGATATTAAGGATGGAATGATGGTGGTTTAGGTCGATAAATAGCGAACACATATAGAGCATTTTTTACTAATAGTTATAAGGCTTTTAGATAGGTGAGTTTTTAGCGATGTTATTGTGGTCAGAAAGGGGGAACTTATATTTAAGAAACTCTTTGTATTTTTAAGTGACCGGCTTGATAAAGCTTAAGATCTGGCAGGTTTTCGTAAGCTAGGGTGACTTGATTGCGTCCTGAGTGCTTTGAATAGTACATCGCTTTATCGGCCTCGATTAGAAGCTCTTTTGCGTTGGATTGTTGTGAATTCAACTCTGCTACACCAATACTAACAGTGGTCGTAATTTCAACGTCATCGACATGACAGATCGTTGCTTGTATAGCTTGGCGGCTGCGTTCAGCTACTTCATGCGCTTGAATCGCATTCGCATCTGTTAAGATTACTGCGAACTCTTCTCCTCCCAATCGACCTATAAAGTCGCTGCCACGAATGACTCCTTGGCAAACGTGAGCAATGCGAGTGATAACATGATCACCAGAAAAATGGCCAACTCTATCATTAATATCTTTGAAGTGATCAATATCGATCATCAAGCATGAAAGTGTTTTAGAACGTTTTGTATGTTGAATGATCGCATTATCTAAATTGGAGATAAACGCCCGACGGTTGAGAAGACCAGTAAGTGCATCAGTTTCTGATAATTGTTTAAGGCGTTGTTCTAGCAAATGAGTCTTGGTGATATCACGTACAGACCAGATCACCAGTTTGTTTGCATTTTCAGGAGCGTTAACTGGTTTGATAATCGCCTCAAACCACATTTCTTCTGGATTTTCCAACGCTTCTAGCTCTTCTATAGGCAGGAGTAGGTGGTCATGCAGAGAAAGGTTGTATTTCACGACTTTCGTTTCGTTATCTTGCATAACGTCAAAAATAAACCCCATGAGTTCATCTGCTTTGGTTGGGGAAAGGACATCGCTAAGCTGTAAGCCAGTGTAGCGTTCTGCGTTGAACGTTTTGGAGTGGTGGGTACCACCAAAGCTTTCAATATAGCGCCCGCTTTCGTCTAGGATAAACACATGATCCGGTAGGGTGTTTAAAATGGCTTCTAACCATGTTTCCCTTTCTTTATAAATCATGTGGTTACTTTCCTTCTTCTCGGCAAGTAGCCGATTATATAGGTTTGTATTGATGACACAATCAATATGGGTCACATAATGGTTTATCGATTCAGCTAATCTGTGTGTGTTAGCTTTTGAGCTGTTTGAGTGAAATTTTTATAGCACTTTGTTTCGTGCGGGTGTAGGCTCTTGCCTGTATATTTTTGAGACAAAAATTCATGTTATATCTCTTGTTTAAAAACTTCGTAAGAAGGCTGAACTCCGTGCAAAAAACGCGATGAAGTGTTGCTCGGAGTCATAAATTATCTTCATCAGATGTGGAAATACGTGCACAGCTAAGCTGG
>NZ_JAWPOM010000071.1:0-1632 GCF_033344285.1 Vibrio sp. 779(2023) | reverse complement strand
ATGCATTTCACGCGACGCATTTCTGGTACCATCGCGCGAATCTGAGCTAAGTCTTGTGTATGTTGGATAGTCATTAATTCGATTCTCAATAATTCGTTAACGCTTTTCGGTCAAAGCGACAATGGCTTGTGCGACAACTTTGTCAGCATCTAATTTTGCGGCACTGCGTGCCTTTTGAGCCATTGAAAGTAAAGCTTGGCGATCCAATTGTTGGATCTGTTGAGTCAAAGACTCCACGGTTAAATCAGGTTGTTCAATCATCTTCGCAGCACCGCATTCCACTAAGTGGTCGGCATTCAGTGCCTGTTGACGGTCTTTATGCATGAACGGGATAAAAATCGCGCCTACACCTGCTGCTGAGACTTCAGATACCGTCAATGCGCCAGAACGGCACACTAGCAGATCTGCCCACGCATACGCTTGTGCAACATCATCGATAAACTCGGTCACTTCTGCATTAGCAACATTGTTCGCTTGATAAGCAGCTTGCACTTCTTGCGCTGCGCCTTTACCTGCTTGATGACGAATACAGTAGTCTTGTCCCAAGTTTGCCATCACCGCTGGCAATGTTTGATTAAGAATACGCGCCCCTTGGCTGCCGCCCATAACAAGAATACGAATTGGTCCTTCTCTCTCTTGCATACGTTGAGCGGGCTCATCCAACTGCGTTACGTCTTCACGTACTGGGTTACCGACAACCGCCGCAGAAGGAAATGCGCCGGGAAACGCTTGAAAGACTTTCTTAGCGATCTTTGATAGCCATTGATTTGTTAAACCTGCAACCGCGTTTTGTTCGTGTAGTACAACCGGGATACCGCTTAACCAAGCCGCGATACCACCCGGACCACTCACATAGCCGCCCATACCTAAAACGGCATCCGGCTGCCAGCGCTTCATGTGCGCTCGTGCTTGCATGATGGCATTAATAATTTGAAAAGGGGCAGCTAAAAGACGTTTAACGCCTTGGCCTCGCAGACCTTTTACTTTGATAAAGTCGATCTCAATACCATGCTTTGGCACCAAATCGGCTTCCATTCGATCCGCTGTACCTAACCAACGGATCTCCCAGCCTTGTTCTTGAAGCTGCTTTGCAACCGCCAAACCTGGGAATACGTGACCGCCGGTACCACCGGCCATCACCATCAAACGTTTATTCTGTTTCATTCGTCTGTTGTTCTGATTGTTGTTGCTCGCGTTTCAAGCGGCATTCGTGATCGATACGCAGCAATATGGACACTGCAACGGACATAATAATCAGACTGGAACCACCATAACTGATTAGTGGAAGCGTCAAACCTTTGGTTGGAACAATACCAGCGGCTGCGCCCACATTGACCATGGTTTGAAACGCAAACCAAATACCAATACCAAACGCTAAGTAACCACCAAACATCTCGCCTTCTTCAAAAGCACGTTTGCCGATATACACAGCTTTAAGTACCAAGCTAAAAATCAACATCAGCACTAAAACAACACCGACGAAACCAAGCTCTTCAGCCAATACCGCAAATACAAAGTCGGTGTGCGCTTCTGGTAGGTATTCCAGTTTTTGAATTGAGTTCCCTAACCCTTGACCAAACCATTCTCCGCGACCAAACGCCATCAAAGACTGAGTCAACTGATAGCCGCTAC
>NZ_JAWPOM010000070.1:0-1641 GCF_033344285.1 Vibrio sp. 779(2023) | reverse complement strand
AAAGAAGTAGAAGCTGTACTTGAGCATCTTGCTAGCGAAGATAAAGGTCCGCTTGTGGTGAAGTTACCTCGTGAAGCTGGTAAGCGTGAATCTCGTTACATGCACTTGTTCTGTGGTGAAGTCGATGTGTCAGCAATGGCTGCGGCAGTTCCTGCTACTTCATCAAGCTCGGAACGTGTCGCTCAGTTAGAGCAAGAAGTTGCCGAGTTAAGAGAAGAACTCGATGCATTGAAAGCGCAGGTAGAATCTCTACTTTCATGAGTGAAAGTGTTGAGCAGCACTGGAGCGTTTATCTGATCCGCAATAACCGTAATGCACTGTATTGCGGTGTTACCAATGACATCGAAAGGCGATTTAAACAGCACCAACTTGGCAAAGGCGCAAAAGCGCTCAAGGGTAAAGGGCCTCTTGTTTTAGAGTGGTCGACTAGCTTCGACTCAAAAGTAACAGCAATGCGCGCTGAGTATTTCATCAAACAACTAACCAAGAGCAAGAAAGAGCAGTTGGTTGAACTCAAAGCTTTGATTGCCGTGGATGACAATCAGCAAGTGATGTTCGAGTCTTGCTCTCAAAGTTAACGGTTCATCGTGACCGTTTGAGTGCCTGTTTTTCGGATTCTTAAATTTCAATTGTCTTTTATAAGCCGCCAACATTGGCGGCTTATTTATATTTATTGATACAGCCGACTAATACGGCCGAGCCCGATACATCCAAGCTTCTTGAGATAAAAGCAGAATACCATATGGACTTTGGGTATATCATGTATGGCTATTCTGACGCATAATGGCCCGATGTTCTGTTCCAAGTAGACAAATTTACTATTGAAACAAACACTCAGTGGAAGGTAGATTACAAGAGTAAAGGATGACTCGGCTAGGTCACAAACAGAGCTGAAGTAGGCTCAATAAAAAAAGCTAAAAGAGCAATAAATGAATAAAGCGTTAGTATTGTCCCTGATTTCAATTGCCGGCATGTCTCCGGCTTCACAAGCCTCTCAGGTTCTTAACGGCTACTGGGCGTATCAAGAATTCTTAAATGAATTTCCAGAACAGAAACACTTAACGGATGCTCTGGCTGCGGCCGTGAGAGACGATCCTGTACCTATTGCCCCTGAAAAAAGACACCCATTAAAAATCTCCGTTGTTTATCCAGGGCAGCAGATTTCTGATTACTGGATAAGAAACATCGACGCGTTTGAGAAGCGCTTAGATAAACTCAATATTGATTACCAAATCAATCAAGTGTTTACGCGCCCGAACGCCGATATCAAACAACAAAGCCTTTCTTTGATGGAAGCACTAAAAAGCAATTCCGACTACTTAATCTTTACACTCGATACGACCCGACATCGTAAGTTTGTCGAACACGTTTTAGATTCCACCAAAACCAAACTTATCCTGCAAAATATCACGACGCCAGTCCGTGAATGGGAAACTCGACAGCCATTTATGTACGTCGGTTTCGATCACGCTGAAGGCAGTCGCGAACTCGCTGTGGAGTTTGGCAAGCAGTTCCCGAAAAATACCCATTACAGCGTTTTGTACTTCTCTGAAGGCTACATTAGCGATATCCGTGGTAACACATTCATTCACCAAGTGAACCAAGACAGTCAGTTTGAACTACAATCTGCTTACTATACAA
>NZ_JAWPOM010000069.1:0-1646 GCF_033344285.1 Vibrio sp. 779(2023) | reverse complement strand
CTTGATTGATAGATTCATTGAGAGCTTGCTTCACTTCAACCGGATCGCGGTGACCCATCGAACATCCCATTAAAGAAGCAATCGTTATTCCTACAACTAATTTGCGCATATCTGATCAGGCTCTGGTTATTATTTTTTTACGTTTAAACCAAAAAGCTCAAGGTTCCACTGACGGCTACCACGCTTTAAAGTTACAAATTCACTATTGATGCTTGCTACTCGATAACCGTTAAACAGTTCACCCTGTTCGACAAGTCGGTTATTCATGATTGCGACACATTCGGTATTTGGCTTACAGACAATGCTGTTCAGTGTCGGCAAGCGGTATTGTTTCGCTTTGGGCTTGGCAGACACCTCTGCTGGTTTTTGCCAACCAAGTGGTGCAGTTGGATCCTGATTTGCCAAGACTGAACCAGACAAGGCGATAGCCGCGATTGAGGTAATGAGTTTTTTAACCACCGATAAACTCCTCTCGAGAACCTAATGTGTACACTTCAAGCACTAACTTCGCTTTTGGATATTCTTCTACTTTGTAACTGAAGCTACGCCAAAAATAGCTGGCAGGTAAGCTCTCTAACTTGTTTAAGTAGTTGGCGATAGAAAAGTAGTCACCAGTTAGCTCCATGCGTACTGGGTGTACGTAGTAGCCAGAGTATTGTGATGCTTCTTTATCTTCTGTGATCGGCTCAGATGGCAGAGTCTGCAATGACACCAAGTGAATGCCACTTTGCTGCTCTAATACGCTCTCTAATACGCCCGCCATTTGTGAAGGCGTTACCAAGTGTTCAATAATTTGCGACAACTGCATCGAAAGATGCTGACTTTCCGTCAACAGGTTGGAAATTTCCAAATCAATATCTGCGTTTGGATCTTTCTTCAATTGAGCCTTAACACGTAAAATATCAATTTCTGTTTTTTGGTTTGACTGCTTTAAGTTACTCAGCTGTCTTTCATTGTTTGAGATCTGATTGAGCTTAGGTTCTAGCACCAACGTAAACAGCAACATAACTACAGTCACGAGGCCGCACAGTGCCACCAGCATTTTCTCGCGCGCGCTCATGTCTCCAAAGCGCTCTTCTAATGAGCTCCAGAATTCGTTCATTTCTCTTTATCCTCGCGCGTTTTCAACTCAAACGTCACTATGTCTTTCTCATTGCGACCGATTTTCACGTCGTCAAATGTTCGCCCAACAAGACTGATCTCATTCTTGAACTGGCTTACCCAACTCGGCACTGAACTCGGAGCTTTCGCTAAGCCTTTTAAATCCAAGGTGTTGTTGTTGATGCGAATTTCGGATAAAGAGATTTCTTGGTTGCCCAATTTTGCTAATGACTGCATCACACCTGAGTAACCCGTGCGTTGCGAATCATCGTACTTGCCCACCGCTTTCAAGGAATCTCGCTTAGCTTTGACTTCACGCTCTAGACGCGCTTTGGCCGCTAACTTATTTGGATCAGGCTGATGCTTTCGCAGCTTCACTTCGTAGTAATCTAAGTCAGATTTAAGAATATCGCCCTTGCCTTTCACAATCGCGATTTCATCTTCCAAACCTTCACTTTGCCAAGACACGTAGCCGTAAGACAACAGAATCACAGCCGCAGCCGCGCCCCAAGAAATCGCCACATTTTTTAGCGTAAGGAGATCTT
>NZ_JAWPOM010000006.1:0-239915 GCF_033344285.1 Vibrio sp. 779(2023) | reverse complement strand
TGGCGCTGGACTAAACAAAGGCCCCCTTTTAGGGGGCTCACACAAAGCCACCTTCTTTAGAAGGTGGTCATTTACTTATAAGTCGGCGACGGACCTAGCACCAATAATAAGGCATGGAACGTTTATCCTGCTAGCGAGAGTCTGGGTAACGGTAGATATAATGACTCTACGACATCTGAAAGGACATGGTCGTAAGTATTGAAGATGGTCAATGACAAGTCCGATGTGACGCCATAAAGCTCTGCTTCTGTTAAGTCGACATGACTCCCTGTCACGTATTCATTTAGCGTCTGTATTGAGCGCGTGGAAGCAGGAGAGGTAATGCTAAGTGGAGCGATAACCGCTAGTTGGTTTAGCTTACGCATCATGACCGATGCATAGTTTTTGAAACGCTCATTTCCGCCTTGTTCTCCTAAATCTTGAATGCTGATTCGTAACTGAGTCAGGGTCTCCAAGCTATCCATAATGTTTTGCCAGTTCATGTGATACTCATTATGCAAGTCATCTCTTTGCTCAACCGCTAGCCATGCGATGGTTACTTCATCCATCAAAAACAAGCAATGACGAATTAACTTACCATGCTCCATCTGGTTTCTTGCAACACTATGGTCATTCCATTGTTCAAGTAGTTTCCCTACTTTAATCTGTAATACGCGATACATGGGTTTGTTTTCAAACCGTGATGTTTCGACTAAAAGATGCAGCTTGTTAGTCAGAGCATCATGAAGAGCGTCCAATTTTTGTTGATCGTTTTGTTGGAATTGAAGCGAGTAGTGAGTAGCAGCTCGGTGGTGTCTCAGAAGGTGAACAACATCTCGCAACAATGTTAACAGCTGATATTTGCGCGCATGTTGCTGCTCTCGTTTAGAAGATAAGTGATATATTCCGGCTAAAATAGCGATGGACAATAGTGTGGAAATCAAAACAAACATAACCAACTCCTTGTTAGTGTTTGGACCTAACAAGGAAGATTGCAGTTTTGATGCCAAACAAAAACTCAATTTAAACAATTGGTTATATTGAATGTTCTTTTTGAATGGTCGTTGTTGGTGCATGGATTCACCAAATTTGTGAATATGGTTGATTATTCGGTGTCGATGCTTGGTGTACGCGTTATTCTTTGTGAGTTACATATTGATTACTTTTTGTAGTCTGATTCAAGTCACAATGTTTAGAAATTAAAATACTCGAACACTTCATATGATATAAGTTGTCTATTTTGTTGATTGTTCGAGGTAATTAATTTGTCTAATAAATTCGACCTATGCTTCAGTACTCACTCAAAGATAACGCTCCCTATCGATACAAATGATGAGGATAGGTACCTTCAGTTTCGTAAGGACAACCCACATATATTTGGTAGTTTTATTCCCGCAGGTACTCCTTTCATACTGAACGAAGGCTCTGTGAACAACATAGCTAAGTTGCGTAGCGAGAGACCTGATATAGCTTGTGCTCTTGATACTGTAAAAAGTTGGTCACAAGAAACCAAAAGAAATGTAGCCAATCTAACACGTGAGTTTGGCGATGAAAACTAACAAGCGGTAGCCCTCCTCTATGAAAAAGAGATTAAGCCTTTTTTAGATGCTACTAATCATACTATGGGGAGGGGGGAATCGATGAGTATACTGCAGTAGGTGCTGCCGCTACTGCTGTTAATGAAAAGCAAGTCAGATTGAGTAATTTCGGGAAAGCTTCGCTCAAATATCAAAACGCCTTACTAGATGTACGTACAGCCTCACGAAGTGGTGCGCAGAAAAAGGAGCTTGTGAAGCTTGGATATAGAGTTAAAGAAGCTCACAGTTCTTTGAATGCCAAATTTACAAAAGAGCTTGCCCATTATGCAGGACGAGTTAAAAGTAGCCGTGGAAACATTTGGAGCAACCCGAATAGGGCTGTCAATATCGCGCGAAGTGGCAGGGATATAACTAAGTTACATTTAACATCTATAGCTAACATCCGCTCAATTCGATTTCTTGAACAAAGCTCTAGTATTGTGGGTAAAAAGATCATCATGATTGATGCTGGTGTTCGCTTTAACAATGTTCGAAATGCCAAGAATAACGGAGAAAATTGGCAAAAAAGAGCAGCAATGGAAGTTGCAGGGTTTGGTGCGAGCAACGCTGCTGGCGTTTGGACTACATCCAAAGTGATTGTATCTGGAATGGGAGTCGCTTTGGCTGCTGGCCCATTTGGAGTAGTAGTATTAATAGGTGTTGGTTTAGGGGCTGGTTATGCGGCTGCAAAAATGGGTGATTGGTTTGGGCAAGGTTTAGCAGAAAAAACCTATGAAACTAGCTCTAAAGTAAATTGGTTTTAAAGGAGTAGTTGTGTTTTGTTTCGATCTTATAGTGATGATTGTTGGTTGGACATGGTTACTGAGCACATTGGTTTTTATTCGTGTATCAGCAAAGCGGATTGAGACAAAAATATTGCAGGATGGTCATGATCCAATTGGCTGGGACAGAAATGGGTGGGGTTTTAGATTTCCCATGTACGCCTCAGTGTTGATGCGAGGTAAACCTGCGAAAGTATCGCTGGTAGAAGACAAACTTATTCTAAAGTACGCGACGGTCTTTGACCGAGTGCTTGCGTATATTGTCACAATAAGCTTCGTGATGGCACTTGCTTTGGGAGCAGTAATGGGGTTGGGGCCTGAAGAGTACTGAGTGAAAACCAGTTAAGCGCAGGGCTCTGTAGAACGGTGAATACAAGCCTAGTTGAAAAGCCAAATCCTAGTAAAGGGAACAAAGTGTTTTATTTTAATATTGTAAACATTATTGTTGGATGCACTTGGCTAGTGAGTACCTTGTTTTTTATTCGTATATCGGTAAAGCGGATTGAGAAAAAGATGTCGAAGGATGGTCATGGCCCTGTCGGTTGGGATAGAGATACCTGGGGGGTTAGATTCCCAATGTATACTACAGTTTTAATGCGAGGCAAGCCTGCGAAAGTATCACTTGTAGATGATCAGTTAATACTAAAATACGCAACGACATTTGATCGAGTTCTCGCTTTTGTAGTCACGATCAGCTTTGTACTTTTCCTTGCATGTGGCGCGATTATTACTTGGGGTCCAGAAGAATTCTCTTTGTAGTACAATCAAGCTTAATCGATAAGCTTAACTGCGAGAAAAGGCTTAACTGATTTAGTTAAGCCTTTTCAATAAAGATACTTACATTACGCGCATACCAGGTTGAGCGCCTTCGTGTGGCTCAAGGATCCACAGGTCACTACCACCAGGGCCTGCCGCTAGGATCATACCTTCAGACATACCAAACTTCATCTTACGAGGTTTTAGGTTTGCAACCATTACCGTTAGTTTGCCTTCTAGCTCTTCAGGTTTGTAAGCTGACTTGATGCCAGAGAATACCTGACGAGTTTCACCACCGATGTCCAATTGGAACTTAAGCAGTTTGTTGGCTTTTGGTACTTCTTCACAAGAGATGATACGAGCGATACGCATATCTACTGCAGCAAAAGCATCGAACTCAATCTCTTCAGCGATTGGCTCTTTGTCTAGCTCAGTTTCGCTAGCCTTGTTCTTTTCCGCTTCTGCTTTCTCTTTCGCCGCCATTTCTGCCGCCGCATCTTCTTTAGATGCTTCGATCATCGCTTCAACATTCTTCGGATCGATACGGTTGAACAGTGCTTTGAACTTAGTGATCTCGTGGTCTGTTAGTGGAGCAGCGATGTTTTCCCAAGTTAGCTCTTGGTTTAGAAACGCTTCAGTACGCGCAGCTAGCGATGGCATTACTGGTTTCAGGTAAGTCATCAGTACGCGGAACAGGTTGATACCGACAGAACAGATGTCTTGTAGTTCCTGATCTTTGCCTTCTTCTTTTGCTACAACCCACGGTGCTTTTTCATCAACGTATTGGTTAGCTTTGTCTGCCAATGCCGTGATTTCACGGATTGCACGACCAAACTCACGCGTTTCGTAAAGCTCAGCGATACGGTCAGCAGCAGCAACAAATTCGTTGTAAAGTTCAGGCTCAGCAAAGTTGTCAGACAGTTTTCCTTCAAAACGTTTCGCGATGAAACCTGCGTTACGAGATGCCAGGTTAACGATCTTGTTAACAACGTCAGCGTTTACGCGCTGAGTGAAGTCTTCAAGGTTAAGATCTAGATCGTCGATACGGCTGTTTAGCTTCGCAGCGTAGTAGTAACGTAGACACTCAGGGTCTAGGTGCTCTAGGTAAGTGCTTGCTTTTACGAACGTACCTTTAGACTTCGACATTTTTGCGCCGTTTACGGTTACGTAACCGTGTACGAATACGTTGTTAGGCTTGCGGAAGCCAGAACCTTCTAGCATTGCTGGCCAAAATAGGCTGTGGAAGTAAACGATGTCTTTACCGATGAAGTGGTACAGCTCTGCTGAGCTGTCTTTTTTCCAATACTCGTCGAAATCTAGGTCGTCGCGCTTGTCACATAGATTTTTGAAAGAGCCCATGTAGCCGATAGGCGCGTCTAGCCATACGTAGAAGAATTTGTTCTTCTCACCAGGGATCTCGAAGCCAAAGTATGGTGCATCACGTGAGATATCCCATTGCTGCAAGCCAGATTCGAACCATTCTTGCATTTTGTTCGCTGTTTCAGCTTGTAGCGAGCCAGAGCGAGTCCACTCTTTTAGCATGCTTTCAAACTGAGGCAGGTCGAAGAAGAAGTGCTCTGAATCTTTCATTACTGGCGTTGCACCAGAAACCGCAGATTTAGGATTGATCAGTTCTGTTGGGCTGTAAGTCTCACCACAGTTGTCACAGTTGTCACCGTACTGGTCTTCAGACTTACATTTTGGACAGGTACCTTTTACGAAACGGTCCGGTAAGAACATCTCTTTTTCTGGATCGAACAGCTGAGAGATAGTTCGGCTAGAGATAAAGCCATTTTTCTTCAACTCAAGATAAATGTGTGACGCTAGCTCACGGTTCTCATCTGAGTGTGTGCTGTGGTAGTTATCAAAGCTGATATCAAATCCAGCGAAGTCTTTTTGGTGCTCTTCGCTAACTGCGGCAATCATTTCTTCAGGAGTAATACCCATCTGTTGCGCTTTAAGCATGATTGGCGTGCCGTGAGCATCGTCAGCACAGATGAAGTTTACAGTGTTGCCGCGTAGGCGTTGGTAACGAACCCAAATGTCCGCTTGGATATGCTCAAGCATATGACCAAGGTGGATCGAACCGTTAGCGTACGGAAGGGCACAAGTTACCAGCATTTTCCTTGACGGAAAGTTTTTTGGATCGTTTGCCATACTTAATATTCGCTTTTCTTGATAGGTATAAATAAATTTTGATGGATAATACTACCCCATGAACTGACTAACTCCAAGGTGTCAAACTGCGGAATGCCTTAGTTTTTTTGGGGTTCTGGTTGAGCCTGGACGGTGGTAGCATGACATCTAAAAGGAGGGCTTATGCATCAGTTCACTTCAAAACAAGATTTTTGTCACTGGTTTAACCAATTCCAACATCCACAGTTGGTGGAAAACTGGGCAGATATTCATGGCGCAATTTCGATTACGACACAGGGTTCTATTGATATAACGTTGCCATTCGCAAGTAATGAGCTTCAAACCGTACTGCATGACTGGATCAAACAGCAGCAAGCCTCGGGTAAAGTGGCTGAATTCCCATTTAATATTCGCCTTGGAGTTAAAGCTTTAGAAACTCAAGTGGCTCACTCGGTTAAGGGTGTTAAGAACATCGTTGCCGTCAGTTCTGCGAAAGGTGGCGTTGGTAAATCTACTACCGCAGTTAACTTAGCGTTGGCGATTGCTCAATCTGGGGCGAAAGTGGGATTGTTGGATGCAGATATCTATGGTCCGTCTGTACCTATGATGTTGGGGCAAGAAGATGCTAAACCAGAAGTTCGTGATGGCAAGTGGATGGAACCCATTTTTGCTCACGGCATCTATACTCATTCTATCGGTTATTTGGTGGATAAATCAGAAGCGGCGATATGGCGCGGTCCAATGGCTTCAAAAGCATTGTCGCAGTTATTAACTGAAACAGATTGGCCAGATTTGGATTATTTGGTGATTGATATGCCGCCCGGTACGGGGGATATTCAATTGACTCTGTCACAACAAATTCCGGTAACAGGTAGCGTGCTAGTCACAACACCGCAAGATTTAGCCCTTGCCGATGCAAGGAAGGGAGCGGCAATGTTTAACAAAGTCCATGTCCCGGTTATTGGTGTTGTGGAAAACATGAGTTATCACATTTGTAGTCAATGTGGCGCGAAAGAGCATATTTTTGGTATGGGCGGAGCTGAAAAAATGTCGCAAGAATTTGGCTTAGCATTGTTAGGACAAATTCCGCTTCATATCTCTATGCGAGAAGATATTGACGCTGGCGTGCCAACGGTAGCAAGACGCCCAGAAAGTGAGCATGCAGGGTATTATAAGCAACTTGCCGATCGCGTATGTAGCACGATGTTTTGGCAAGGCAAAGCAAAACCAGATGCGATTAGCTTTACAATGGTGAACTAAGTTTACTATGCCTGTTGGTTGATAATTGCACATTTTAACGTTTGCTCGGAGGTTAATCCTCTGAGCAGGCAGAAACTTATGACTAAACCCTAATTCCAACTAGTAACTATGGGGTGAACTCCCTATAATCAGGCAGTTTATCTTTTTATGTGACTAGAAATCATCATCGGGTGCAAACTAATGTCTGATAATAATCAATGCGTCATCGTAGGTATTGCTGGCGCTTCTGCTTCTGGAAAAAGTCTGATCGCGAGCACTATTTATAATGAGCTTCGCGCGAAAGTAGGCGATCATCAAATCGGTGTCATCACGGAAGATTGCTACTACAACGACCAAAGCCACCTAAGCATGGAAGAGCGAGTAAAGACGAACTACGATCACCCGAGTGCGTTGGACCACGACCTACTGTGTGAGCACCTAGAAAAATTGGTACGTGGTGAAGCAGTAGAAGTGCCTGAGTACAGCTACACTGAGCACACAAGAACAATTAACACCACCACAATGACACCTAAAAAGGTGATCATTCTAGAAGGTATCCTTCTTCTTACAGACCCTCGTCTTCGTGATTTGATGCATGCGACAGTATTTATGGACACACCGTTAGATATTTGCTTGCTTCGCCGTGTTAAGCGTGATGTGGAAGAACGAGGCCGAACTATGGAATCTGTTCTTAAGCAATACCAACAAACAGTACGTCCGATGTTCATGCAGTTTATCGAACCTTCTAAGCAATATGCGGACATTATTGTTCCTCGCGGTGGTAAAAACCGTATCGCAATTGATGTATTAAAAGCTCACATTGCAAGACTTTTGAAAGCTTAAGCCTATAGACGGCTATATCGCTTTATTTTTAGGAGAAGAAGTGGCACCTTAAGTGCCACTTCTTTTTTTGTTTTTAAATTAGTCAGTTGCAGGTTAAAACCAGACACTTTTCACGCTTTTGTGGAACTGTCAGCGGTAAATGGAGTCTGCGCTTATAATTGTAAAAACACTCGAGCAAGGAAAAACAAATGAAGAAACTGCTCTTAATTCTAGCAATACCGATTGTGGTCATTTTGGTCGCAATTTTAGCGTTAACCATCTTCGTCAATCCGAATCAGTTTAAACCCCTTATTGTTGAGCAAGCGCAAAAGCAAACGGGATTAGAGTTGGTGATTGAAGGGGATATCAGTTGGCAATTTTTCCCATCGATTGGCTTTGAGTTGGGACATACAGAATTGCGAAACCCGCAAGGCTTTAGTAAACCCAATTTATTCAAAGTTGATACCGTTGGTGTAGACATCTCTGTTATGCCACTTTTTAGTCAACAGCTTGAAATTGGAAACGTCACGCTTGATGGTGCTGAGTTCTACATTGAAACCAAGAAAGATGGCAGCAAGAATATTGATGCATTGACGAAAGCCCAAACACAACAAGCAGAACAAGAGAGCAATACTGCGCCTACGCAAAATGGTGAAACGCAAACTTCTGGTTCTGATTGGAGTATTAATCTTGCTGGCGTTACGGTTTCTAACGGTTCATTAGAAATGCAGGATAAGCAAGCCGGTAGTTACACCAAACTTTATGATATTTCATTAAACCTTTCCGAATTCGCTTTTGACAACTGGACAACGGCTGATTTTGGCGTGAAGGGCGAAATGAACGACCAAAAGTTCACCGCGAAAGGTCAGGCAGACTTTAAGCTAGAAAAAGGTTTGGCAAACTACGCGCTAAAGAACATCAACTTTGATGCGACATACTCTGACCCTGCCAATAAAATTGAATCGGCAACGATCGGTTTAGACACGTTTGAATTCGATAAAGTAAATAACCTGACTTATGCCATTAAGGGTGACGCTGGTGGTATGAAGTTAGATATGCAGGGTGCTGGTCAACTTAGCGTGGACAAGGCTATCAGCAAAGTACAGTTGGATAAGTTAACTCTTAAATCGACTTTTGAGGGTGATGCTTTACCTCAGTCCCCAATGAAAGTCGACATGGTGTCTGATCTGTCTTTCGACCTAACGAAAAACCATCTGAGTTTTGTTCTAGAGAAGTTAACAGCGAATGCTATCGCCCTAGATGGTAAGGCAGATGTGACACTCGGTGATATTCCTAAAGTACGCTTTGCTCTCCATAGCCCCAATATCGATCTTGATGAGTTCTTAGGGTTAGATAAGCAAGCTGCCGAAGGTAATAAGCCTGCTTCTGGTGGCGAGAGTGCTCCTGCCGGACCTGAGGTTGAGCCTGATTTGTCTGCGTTGAAAGCGTTAGATGTAAAGGGTGACATTACTATCGACAAATTCAAAGCGGCAAATGCGAAGATGGAAGCGGTAAAAACGAGCTTCACTGTAAATCGTGGCGTGTTTGAGCTTACATCTTTTAGTTCGAAGTTGTACCAAGGCTCAATCTCAGCGACAGCGAAGTTAGATGCACGCCAATCACCAGCGACTTACAGTGTTAAAAAGTCAATCAAAGGCGTGAAAGTTCAACCGCTACTTATAGACGTTGCTGAAAACGACAAACTTGAAGGGACAGGTAACATTGATGTGAATGTTACAGGTAAGAGTCTCACGCCTACCGGTATCAAGAAGAATCTATCTGGTACGGTTGTTATCAATTTTGCTGACGGTGCGGTGAATGGCATCAACGTTGCTCAGTTGATTCGTGAAAACTATGCGAAATTTAAAGGGCAAAAAGTTGAAGGCACCAATGAAGCTAAGAAAACAGACTTCAGTGCGATGACGGCGACATTGAAACTCAACAAAGGTGTTGTATCAACGGATAATATGCAAGCTCAGTCTCCATTGTTACGTGTTCGTGGTAAAGGTACCGCAAACTACATCAATGAAACAGTCGACTTTACTATCAGCACGTCAGTTGTAGGTAGCCTAGAAGGCCAGGGCGGTAAAGATATAGATGAGCTGAAAGACATCACGATTCCAATCAATGTGTCTGGTAAGTGGGCAGAACCTAAATTCAAGCTCGTATTCGATGATGTTCTGAAGCAGAAAGCTCAGAAAGAAATCGATCGTGGCGTAGAGAAGCTAACGGACAAAATCAAAGACGAGAAAACCAAAGATGCGGTCGATGGTTTATTGAAGAATCTTTTCAACTAACCGTGCGTGAAAATCAAAAGGGTTGGCATTTTGCCAACCCTTTTTAAATTACTCTGCGAGTGTTACCAATCGACGCCTTTGAGGGCTTTTACGCCAGATTCAAATGCGTGCTTTACATTTTTCACTTCAGAAACGGTATCGGCCATTTCAATCAGGGTTCGATGTGCGCCACGCCCAGTAATAATAACCGACTGCATTTTAGGTCGGTTGCTCAGTGCTTCGACCACTTCGTCTAAGTCGATGTAGCCGTAGCTCACCATATAAGTTAGCTCGTCAAACAAGATGACATCGATAGAGTCGTCTTGCAGCATGCGTTTACATTCTTGCCATACGCCTTGCGCTGCTTCGGTATCAGCGGCTTTGTTTTGAGTTTCCCATGTAAAGCCGGTCGCCATTACTTGGAATTCAACGCCGAGTTTCTCAAGTAGGTTGCGCTCACCGTTGTCCCAAGTACCTTTAATAAACTGCGCGACAGCACAATTCAAACCATGACCCACTGCGCGTGCGATCGTACCGAATCCTGATGTCGATTTACCTTTACCATTTCCGGTAATGATCAGTAGCAGACCTTTTTCCTCTTGAGCAGCAGCGATTTTTGCGTCTACCTGTTCTTTGACTTTTTGTTGGCGAGCTTTATGGCGTGCTTCTTTATTTTCTTCGATAGACATAATACTTCCTTAATTCCTTTTCGTGCTGTGCCCAAGCTAATTTGGGTTCATTGATTTATCTCGCTATGATAGACCAACATATCGTGAAGAAAAACCACCGATAATTCAGGGAATAAAATGAAGAAAATACTTGTTGTTTGTATGGGAAACATTTGTCGGTCACCAACTGGAGAGGCAGTGTTAAGAGCGAAAGCTCAAAAGCTAGGCGTTGAAGTAGAGGTTGATTCGGCAGGTACAATTGGCTACCACGCAGGAAACCGACCGGATTCAAGAGCGATGGCAGCAGGAAAGCAGCGAGGTTATTCTTTTAAAGGAATGCAAGCGCGCCAAGTCACCATTGATGACTTTGAAAAGTTTGACCTTATATTAGCCGCAGATAAAGCAAATTTGGCCGATTTATTGGATATTTGTCCGTTGAAGTATCGACACAAAGTATCGTTATTTTTAAGTCATTCTGAGTCAGTTTACGACGAAGTCCCGGACCCATATTATGGTGGGGAAGATGGCTTTGAACTGGTGCTTGATTTAATCGAAGAGGCATCAGACGCAATTTTGAAGAAGCTATAATCACCGTACTTGAAGACAATAGAAAAAGGGATGAGCTCAGCTCATCCCTTTTTATTCGTGTTAACCCGCTAGTATGTCGGTTGCGACTTTGTAGCTTGGGTCTTCCTTCACGTTAATTTCAACCAAGCTGCCAGCTTTGTCCAAAAGTTTACGACAATCTGGGCTTAGGTGACGAAGGTGCAGCGTTTTACCTTGAGCATTGTAACGCTCAGCCAGTGTTTCAATGGCTTCAATTGCAGAGTGATCTGTCACGCGAGAGTCTGCAAAATCGACAATCACATCTTTTGGATCTTCAGGCGCGTTAAACAACTCCAGGAAGTTAGCCGCAGAGCCAAAGAAAATAGGGCCGTGAATCTTGTACTCTTTTGAACCTTCCTCGTTTAAGCACGTGTCGGCATAGATGTGCTTAGCGTGTTGCCATGCAAACATTAATGCAGAAACGATAACACCAACCGCTACGGCAACAGCAAGGTCAGTAAGAACAGTAACAACGGTCACAAGAACAATAACGAAGAAGTCTTGCTTCGGTACGCGGCGTGCTAGCTTAAATGTTGCCCATTCGAATGTACCAATGACAACCATGAACATCACACCAACCAGAGCAGCGAGTGGGATCATTTCAATTAGCGAAGAAGCGAATAAGATAAACATCAATAGAGCGATAGCCGCAACGATACCAGATAGACGGCCGCGACCACCTGAGTTTACGTTGATCATCGACTGACCAATCATCGCACAACCACCCATTGCGCCAAACACAGAACACGTCATGTTTGCCATACCTTGACCGATACATTCGCGGTTAGATTGACCACGAGTATTCGTCATCTCATCTAAAACTGTCAGTGTTAGTAGAGATTCAATTAGACCAATGGCCGCTAGAATGATCGCGTATGGAAGAATGATTTGTAGAGTTTCTAGCGTAAATGGCACCGCCGGAATAGAGAAGGTCGGCAGTGAACCTGCGAGTGTTGCCGCTTCATCACCAGACATTGTACGCAGGAAGTCAACAACAGTACGAGTTTCCAGATCCAAACCAACCACTAAAGCAGTCACCGTTACGATTGCAACAAGTGAAGAGGGTACAGCCGTTGTGATTTTTGGTAGAAAGTGAATGATTGCCATAGTTAGCGCAACCAAACCAAGCATTAGTAGCATTTGGTCTTGTGGTAGCCAAGTAAGCATGCCGTTGATATCTGGCGCTTTAAACTGACCCAACTGAGCTAGGAAGATAACAATAGCCAGACCGTTCACAAAACCAATCATCACAGGGTGAGGCACGATACGGATGAACTTACCCAATTTAAACATACCAGCGGCAATTTGAAGAATACCAGCGAGCATGATGGCTGCGAATAGGTACTGGACACCGTGAGTCGCGACAAGCGAAACCATTACGACTGCCATGGCACCTGTTGCACCAGAAATCATGCCAGGACGACCACCGAAAATGGAAGTAATAAGACCAACGATGAATGCAGCGTAAAGACCGACCATCGGATCTACGCCTGCGACGAACGCAAATGCGACAGCTTCAGGAACCAATGCTAGCGCAACGGTTAAGCCTGATAGCACATCATTTTTTACGGAGTGCTTAGAAAATTGGGGAAATTCGAACATGTTTGTTTTTAAGTTCTCTTTGCAATGAGTTAAACCCGACACATATTCGTATTTGCACAAGCCACTGGAAGGTTGATTTTTAATCAAACATTGCAGTGTAAACCGTAGTATTAAAAGAGCAGCATCAGAATGGTGTCGAAAACTTGAGTCGGCGCATGCTACCGAAAAGTGTGATTAAGTTCAAGAATGATACGAATAATGGCGTACAAATGTGATCACGAATTGGTATTTATATGAACAATTTATTGGGCAAATATGAAGATAAAAAAGGCTACCAGATGGTAGCCTTTAATTTATTTATGCCGTTAAGCAGTTGAACGTAATGATTTAGCCTAGTTAAAGTTAGGCTTTGTCATCTCTGCCGATGCACGGTTTTTAGCCACTTGGCTACCAGCACCTTTAGCTTGGTAACGTTCGGTTTTGAACGGTGCTGCTGCAACCGTGATTTCGCGTAGCTCTTGAGGGCCAGGTGCTTTCGTCATCGGTGCGCTAGCGTTTAGCTTAGCCGCAACTTTAATGGCTTCGACTTTAGGCTCTGGTTTATCTACTGGCGCTTCGGCTGCAATCTCTTTTGCTGCTTCAACGATAGGCTCTTCAGCAGGTGCCGTTTCTACGATGACATCAACCGGTTCAGCATGTTCAGTTACAGGAGTGTCAACGATAGGCTCTACCGATGCTGTTTCTACTACTGCCGATTCAGCTTTTTCTGCGATTACTGTTTCAACAACAGGTGCTTCCACAACGGGTGCTTCTACTACTGGAGCTTCCACTTTCGCTTCAACGGTTTCTTGAACCTTGTGTTCAACAACTGGCGCATCTGTTACGACAGGTTGCTCGCGACGAATAATCACTTTACCCATTGCCATTTCTGGACACGCAAAGCCACCTTGGATTGTAGGTACTGCTGCTACAGCTTCTTCCTTAACTCGCTCTTCCTTCTTAGGTGCTGGTTTCGGAATGTAACGTGGCATTACTTTACCCATAGCCATTTCAGGAGAAGCGACACCTCCCTTACGTAGGCGGAACGGGTTAGGGCGGCGATCACGGCCACGGCGACGACGCTGGCCGCTTGCACGCAGGTGACGTGGCGAACGACGGTTACGACGTTGCTTAGACTCTGCTTGCTTGTTGTCTTGTTGTGCTTCTACCGTTGCTTCTGTTGGCTTCTCAACTTTGGTTTCAACCGTTTCTTGAGTCTTAACCGCTGTTTCTTCGGCTTTCTTCTCAATAGCTTCTTGGTCCTTAACGCGTACAGACTTGTTCAATTTGCGACGTTGGCGGCGCTCTTTCACTTTTTCTGCTTTCGCATTTTGCTGCTTCGGTTTGCTCTCTTCTGGTTTTGTTTCAGTACGAGCTTCCGCTGCTAGCTGCAGACCTTTTTCCGCTACTTTTGCGTTTGCTTTCTGCTCTTGGGCTTTATCTGCCTGTTGAGCTTTAGGTTTACGCTTTTGGTTACGGTTTTGCGGTTTATTTGTTTGTTGTTGAGCTTCGTTTTGCTCATTAGCCTGCTCATCACGAGGCTTACGACGACGTCGGTTATCGCGATTGTCGCGGTTATCACGATTATCGCGCTGGTTGTTATTGCGACGACGATCGTTACGATCACGTTTGTTACGTCGATTATCGCGATTTGGTTTTTTCTCTTCCTGAGGTTTCTGTTCTTCTTTTGTTTCTTCAGAACCACCGAATAGGAAGCTACCAAGTGCTTTAAACAGACGGCTGAACAATCCAGGTTTCTCTTCTTGTTCAACGTTTTGTTCTTTCTTCTTCGCCTCAGGAGCTGGTTTAGCTGCTGGTGCAGGTGCGGTTTGAGACGGAGCCGCAAAGCCTTTAAGAACTGGCTCTTCAATTCGTTTTGGTTTTACGTCAACTTCCGCTGGCTCTTTACCTTCCGCTTCTTTCATTGCTTCCAGTTTTTTAGGAAGTAGGTAAGAAATCAGATCGAACTCTTCACCTTCACGAACACGGATAACTTCGAAGTGCGGCGTTTCCATGTCAGAGTTTGGAACAACCGTAATCTTCACTTCTTGAATGCGTTCGATATGGTTAACTGAACGACGTTTTTCGTTCAACAAGTAAGAAGCGATTGGCACAGGTACAACTGCGAGAACTTGCGCTGTATTGTCTTTCAGTGCTTCCTCTTCGATTAAACGAAGTACAGAAAGTGCTAGAGATTCGTTGTCGCGAACGACTCCAGTACCGCTACAGCGAGGACAGATGTGGTGGCTTGCTTCTGCTAGAGAAGGGCTTAAACGTTGACGTGACATCTCCAACAAACCAAAGCGAGAAATACGACCGATTTGTACACGAGCGCGATCAAGACGAACGGCTTCACGTAGACGGTTTTCTACTTCTCGTTGGTGGCGAACAGGTGTCATATCGATAAAGTCGATAACCACTAAGCCACCCAAGTCACGTAGACGTAACTGGCGAGCAATTTCGTCGGCTGCTTCTAGGTTCGTGTTTAGGGCTGTTTCTTCAATATCACCGCCCTTGGTTGCACGAGCAGAGTTGATATCGATAGACGTTAGTGCCTCAGTCGGGTCAATAACAATAGAACCGCCAGATGGCAGACGCACTTCACGTTGGAAAGCCGATTCAATTTGGCTTTCGATTTGGTAGTGGCTGAATAGTGGAACTTCGCCTTCATATTTCTTAACGCGGTTAAGGAAATCAGGGCGCACCAATTGAATGTGCTCTTTTGCACGTTCGTAGATGGTGTTGCTATCAATTAAGATTTCGCCAATATCACGACGCAAATAGTCACGGATTGCACGAACGATAACGTTACTTTCTTGGTGGATTAAGAATGGAGCAGGGTTAGAGTCCGCTGCACCTTTGATTGCACCCCAGTGGTTAAGTAGTACATTCAAATCCCACTCAAGCTCTTCAGCACTCTTGCCAACGCCAGCAGTACGTACGATTAGGCCCATGCCCTGAGGCAGTTCCAAAGTACTTAATGCGGCTTTTAGTTGAGTACGCTCGTCACCTTCGATTCGACGAGAAATACCGCCAGCACGAGGGTTGTTAGGCATCAGAACAAGGTAACTACCAGCAAGAGAAATGAAAGTAGTAAGAGCAGCGCCCTTGCTTCCACGTTCTTCTTTTTCCACTTGAACGATAACTTCTTGGCCTTCCGTTAGCACTTCTTTGATGCTTGGACGACCTTGGTAGGTGTAACCTTCAGGGAAATATTCGCGGGCAATTTCTTTGAGAGGGAGGAAACCGTGACGCTCGGCGCCGTAATCAACAAATGCGGCTTCTAAGCTTGGTTCGATACGTGTGATACGTCCTTTGTAGATATTCGCTTTTTTAGATTCATGTCCTGGACTCTCGATATCAAGATCGAAAAGTCGCTGGCCATCAACCAGAGCGACACGCAACTCTTCTTTTTGAGTTGCGTTAATTAACATTCTTTTCATTGAAAATTCTCGTTGTCTTTTCTTTTATATCTTTCTTGTCGACTTGCCACTGTTTTTTCGCTCTTTCACGGTGCCTGATCCCATGGCTTGTATTTTGCAGCCTCCCGGCTGGAAGGGGATGCTCTCGGGCACTTCAGTCATCACAAGCCTCTTGTGGTTTCTGTTGGAAACGTAGACTTGTGACCCGCTATTTGGGCGGTAGGTACTCAACGTGAATATGCGAGGAGTAGGGTGGCAAGAGTGTTGAATTCGATGTGTCTCACGCCAATGCTGCACTCGACCTTCAACGATCTACTCACATTGCTTGAGGATAAATGATTGGTAATGAATAAAATGTAACCAAACCTTCCTTAGCAGCTGTGAACTATAGCAGTGCGCGTGGCTATCAGCAATCTGCTTTCACGCAAACGATAGAAAATTTGCCGCTAAACTCAAAATTTCTATTTTATAACTGGCTGTTTCATAAGCAATTGAGATGTGCAAACTGTTCAAGACAGAAAACAAATTGAGAACTTGATTGAGAGTTTTAATAATTTAAACAAAAGCTTGGCGAAATTTAGACCAGTATGTGCCACGGAGTGTTTCTTTTACGACAAGAATAATGTGAAGTCGCACGAAATTGAGTTTACAATACCGCCCATGAACGAAATAAGAACAAAAGTCCAGTTCGTCGATATCGACGAAGATATGGCGGGTCAGCGCATTGATAATTTTTTGCGCAACCAATTAAAAGACATTCCTAAAAGCATGATTTACCGAATTGTGCGTAAGGGCGAAGTGCGCGTAAATAAAAAGCGTATAAAAGCAGAGTACAAGTTAAAAGCAGGCGATCTCGTTCGTATTCCACCGGTGACCGTCGAGAAAAAAGATGACGATGTCGCACCAAGTACGAAACTTAACAAAGTCGCTGAGTTGGAAAATATGATTATCTTCGAAGATGATCATATGTTGATTCTAAACAAACCATCTGGCACCGCTGTGCATGGTGGCAGTGGTTTAAAGTTTGGTGCGATTGAAGCGCTTAGGGCTCTGCGTCCTCAAGCTCGCTTTCTTGAACTTGTGCATCGTATTGACCGTGATACTTCAGGGATTTTGCTGGTTGCTAAGAAGCGTTCTGCACTTCGTCACTTGCAAGCCCAGTTTCGTGAAAAGACAGTAAAGAAGTTTTACTTAGCTCTTGTCATGGGGCAATGGAAAAGCAGTTGTAAGGTTGTGAACGCGCCACTGCTCAAAAACGAAGTGAACAGTATTGTTCGTGTTAACCCTAATGGTAAGCCGTCAGAAACGCGTTTTAAGATTTTGGAAAAGTTCGAACAAGCTACATTGATTCAGGCGAGTCCGATTACTGGTCGAACTCACCAAATCCGAGTTCATACGCAATACACTGGTCACCCAATCGCTTGGGATGATCGCTACGGTGATCGTCGCTTTGACGCTTACACAGGTCAAGTTGGTTTAGATCGTTTGTTCCTACACGCGGCAAACATCAAGTTCCAACACCCATCAAATGATGAGTGGATGGAAATCAACGCACCGATGGAACCGAAACTAGAAAAAGTGTTGGCGGGTTTAAGAAACGCGTAACCATGTTTTCCTCGCGGATGCAAAAGGGAGCCTGTGGCTCCCTTTTATCGTATTTGGGTTAAAGGACATCGAGTCCTTGAACATGCAACATATCAATCAAATCAATCAATGGTAGTCCGACAAGTGTGTTCGGGTCTTTACCAACTAATTTCGTAAACAAGCAAATTCCCATGCCTTCGCTTTTAAAGCTGCCTGCGCAGTAAAAAGGTTCTTCCCTGTCGACGTAGCGTTTGATTTGTTCAAGCGTTAAATCTCTAAAGTGCACCTCGAAAGAATCAAAGCCGACTTCTGTATGGTTTGTGACGGTGTTATGTACCGCAAGACCAGTATAGAAAGTGATGACTTTTCCACTTTGAGCCAAAAGTTGATTTATCGCGTTATCTCTATTTAAAGGCTTGCCAACGATTTCACCATTAATGACACAAACTTGGTCACTGCCGATAACTAAACTTGCTTTATCCGTCTGGCAAGATATTGCTTTCTCTTGGGCCAGTCTCTGCACAAGTTCAGTTGGCGTTTCTTGGTCAAAAGGTGTTTCATCGCAATCAGGTGATAAACAAACGAATGGTAGTGAGAGCTTTTCAAGCAGTTGTTTACGAAAAGGGGAAGTTGAGGCTAAAACCAGTTGGTAATTTTTCATTTTGAATTACAATTCGTGGGAGCATTTCCAATAGGATAATCGATCAAAAATGATTCTGGCTAATGCTCTGTATGTTAAGCGCAAAAAAGTACAACTTTTTTGCCTTTTTCTTTGACTAATTTTGATTTGGAAGATAATATTCGCGCCCTATGCAAAAGGTAAAAATACCGCGAACGGTTGACCCAGCTAAAGCTGCACAGAAACGATTGGATTACGATGGCATCATCCAAGCTAGTCTTTTCAAGCGCTTAGTGGAAACAACTGAAGGCGTAAAACGCGACGCAGAAGTCTCATTGTCATTTGGGATGGATGAACAGCGACTCGTTGTTATCTCTGGTAAAGCTAACATCGAAGTCGATTTAGAGTGTCAGCGTTGTAATGAGGTATTCGCACATGAGTGCGAAGTTGAATTCCTTTCTACTCCTTACTACGGTGAGAAAACAGAACAGGAAGCACCAGAAATTTATGATTTGGTAGATCTAAATGAATATGGTGAATTAGACCTCATACAACTTGTTGAAGACGAGTTCATCTTAGCATTACCTCAAATTGCGATGCACGATGAAGCGGATTGTAGCGTTGATTCAAATAACATGGTTTTTGGTGAGATTCCTGAAGAAATTGAGGAAGAAAAACCGAATCCATTCGACGTTTTGAAAAGTCTGAAAAAGTAATAGGTGTGGTAGCCGATTCTTCTTCAGGTTTTTAACCCAATAGTATAGGAGTAGGGTCAATGGCCGTACAGAAAAACCGTAAAACTCGTTCTAAGCGCGGTATGCGTCGTTCACACGATGCGCTAACTACAGCTGCTCTATCTGTAGACGCGACTTCTGGTGAAACTCACCTACGCCACAACGTAACTGCTGAAGGTTACTACCGTGGTCAAAAGGTTATCAACAAGTAAGGTTGAACCTTTGCAAAGTATTACCGTTGCACTTGATGCAATGGGCGGGGATTTCGGTCCACGCGTAACAGTGCCTGCCGCCGTGCAGGCACTGTCTCATTTCCCAGAGCTAAAAGTGATTCTTATTGGTGATCAATCTCTGATCACGTCTCAATTATCTCAACTCGGTACCTCGACCAGTTCCCGCTTGACTATTCTTCACAGCGAGAAAGTTATCTCGAACTCAGAAAAACCTTCATTGGCGTTGCGTAATAGCCAAAATAGTTCTATGCGTATGGCTATCGATTTGGTTTCTGAGCAGAAAGCGGATGCTTGTGTTAGTGGTGGCAACACCGGTGCATTAATGGCACTATCGCGTTTCATTCTTAAGTTACTTCCTGGCATTGAACGTCCTGCTTTAGTTTCCGCTTTACCGACGATTACCGGAAAGCGCACTTGGATGCTAGATCTGGGGGCGAATGTATCGTGCGATGCTGATAGCTTGTTCCAATTTGCTGTAATGGGCAGTGCATTAGCTGAAGAACACTTGGGTCGTCCTCCTCGCGTTGCTGTACTCAATATTGGCGCAGAAGAGATTAAAGGTAACGATTTAGTCAAACGTTGCGCAGAAATGCTTTCTCAGACCGATGCGATTAACTTTGTCGGTTATATTGAAGGTAATCAAATTTTGCATGATGTTGCTGACGTCATTGTTTGTGATGGATTTGTCGGCAACGTATGCTTAAAAGCCAGTGAGGGAACAGCTCAACTTTTTATCGAAAAAATTAAAACCAGCATAATGGCATCAACGATAAAGGGTTGGATAGCTAGAAAGTTGTTTTCTAGGCTGTTTAATGAACTAAAAACACTGAACCCCGACCAGTATAACGGCGCAAGTTTGCTAGGATTGCGCGGCATTGTCATAAAAAGCCATGGAAGTGCGGATGTATCTGCGATTGTCAATGCACTTGGCGAGGCAGTACACGAGGTCAAACGACAAGTACCAAGCCGTATTAGCGATCGTTTGGAAGCGGTTTTACTCGAGAGGCATTATTAGTCTTCATGTATAGCAAAATTTTAGGTACTGGCAGCTACCTGCCATCTCAGGTGCGTACAAACGCAGATCTAGAGAAAATGGTAGATACAAGTGATGAGTGGATCGTTGCTCGCACGGGTATTAAAGAGCGTCGAATTGCTGCAGAAAACGAGACTGTAGCAGACATGGCATTCTACGCAGCTGAAAACGCTATCGATATGGCGGGTATTGATAAAAACGATATCGACCTGATTATCGTAGCCACAACGAGCAGTAGCCATACTTTCCCTTCATCTGCGTGTCAGGTGCAGGCAAAGCTTGGCATTAAAGGTTGTCCAGCTTTTGACTTAGCCGCTGCTTGTTCTGGTTTTGTGTACGCATTATCTGTTGCAGACCAACATATCAAATCTGGTATGTGCAAAAACGTACTTGTGATTGGTTCAGATGCTTTGTCTAAAACGTGTGATCCGACAGACCGTTCAACCATTATCCTATTTGGTGATGGTGCCGGAGCCGTTGTCGTAGGCGCTAGCCAAGAGCCTGGCATTATCTCTACCCACATATACTCGGATGGTCAATTCGGAGAGCTTCTAAGCCTACCTGTACCTGTGCGGGGGCAAGATGCGGATAAATGGCTTCATATGGCTGGGAACGAAGTATTCAAAGTCGCTGTCACTCAGCTATCGAAACTAGTAAAAGATACGCTTGAAGCCAACAACATGCATAAGTCTGAACTAGACTGGCTAGTGCCGCACCAAGCGAACTACCGCATTATTTCAGCGACAGCGAAGAAACTTTCGATGTCACTAGACCAAGTCGTGATTACACTTGATAAACACGGCAACACATCAGCTGCGACGGTGCCAACAGCACTAGATGAAGCGGTACGTGATGGTCGTATTAAACGCGGTCAAACTCTGCTTCTTGAAGCGTTTGGCGGCGGATTCACTTGGGGCTCGGCCCTTGTGAAGTTCTAAGTTTCACAAGAATTCAAAATTTAAGGTGCACTTGGTGCATCTTATTTCTTTTTACTTTGCTTAAAGGAAAACAACATGAGCAAGTTTGCTATCGTATTTCCAGGTCAAGGTTCTCAAGCTGTAGGTATGCTTGCAGAACTAGGCGAACAATATGACGTAGTAAAACAAACATTTGCAGAAGCATCTGACGCACTAGGTTACGATCTATGGGCGCTTGTTCAAAATGGACCTGCAGAAGATTTAAACGAGACTTTCCGTACTCAACCAGCTTTGCTAGCTTCATCTGTTGCAATCTGGCGTGTATGGCAGGAACTTGGCTTAGAGCAACCAGCAAACCTAGCCGGTCACAGCCTAGGTGAGTACTCAGCACTTGTATGTGCGGGTGTTATTGACTTTAAAGAAGCCATCAAGCTGGTTGAATTACGTGGTCAACTTATGCAAGAAGCAGTACCAGCTGGTACTGGCGCAATGTACGCGATTATCGGTTTGGCTGATGATGCGATTGCAAAAGCGTGTGAAGACGCAGCGCAAGGCGAAGTGGTCTCTCCAGTAAACTTTAACTCGCCTGGTCAAGTCGTTATCGCTGGTAGCAAAGACGCAGTAGAGCGAGCTGGTGCGCTATGTAAAGAAGCTGGTGCGAAGCGTGCGCTTCCTCTTCCTGTTTCAGTACCTTCACACTGTGCACTTATGAAGCCAGCAGCGGAAAAACTTGCTGTAGCTCTCGAGTCTATCGAATTTAACTCACCACAGCTGCCAGTTATCAACAACGTTGATGTGGTTGCTGAGACAGATCCTGCAAAAATCAAAGATGCGCTTGTTCGTCAGCTACATAGCCCAGTTCGTTGGACTGAGACAGTTGAACTGATGCACGAACAAGGCGTAGAAAATCTTCTTGAGCTTGGTCCTGGTAAAGTTTTAACAGGTCTAACAAAACGTATCGTGAAAACGCTAACTGCAGCCGCAGTGAATGATATCGCATCGCTAGACGCTGCGAAGTAATCCATCAAGCGATAAATTTGCGATAAGAAAAGGAAACACAACATGATGAATCTAGAAGGTAAGATCGCGCTAGTTACCGGCGCAAGCCGTGGTATTGGCCGCGCGATCGCGGAACTTCTTGTCGAGCGAGGTGCTACGGTTATCGGTACTGCTACTTCTGAAAGTGGTGCGGCTGCTATCAGCGAGTATCTTGGTGATAACGGTAAAGGCTTAGCGCTTAACGTGACTGATGTCGAGTCTATCGAAGCGACATTAAAAACGATCAACGAAGAATTTGGTGTGATCGATATTCTGGTGAATAACGCTGGTATTACTCGTGACAACCTATTGATGCGCATGAAAGATGATGAGTGGAACGACATCATCGATACCAACCTAACGCCAATCTACCGCATGTCTAAAGCGGTTTTACGCGGTATGATGAAAAAACGTGCGGGTCGTATCATCAACGTAGGCTCTGTTGTTGGTACCATGGGTAATGCTGGTCAAACTAACTACGCAGCAGCGAAAGCGGGCGTGATTGGTTTTACTAAATCAATGGCTCGTGAAGTTGCGTCTCGTGGTGTAACAGTGAACACTGTTGCTCCTGGTTTCATCGAAACTGACATGACTAAGGCACTAAATGATGACCAACGTGCGGCAACATTGTCGAACGTGCCAGCAGGTCGTTTAGGTGACCCACGTGAAATTGCATCAGCAGTAGTTTTCCTTGCTTCTCCTGAAGCAGCGTACATTACTGGTGAAACTTTGCATGTAAATGGTGGCATGTACATGGTTTAATGCGACAGTTTATGCAAAATAAGCTATTTTACATTGTGAAAAATAGCCTATAGTTGCAGTTAACTGTCATGAACTTGTCATGCTTATGCGCAAGATTTGTGCATGATTTAAGTCAAAAATGTATTGAAATTCGGTTAAATTCGCTAATTTTGTGGTTTGACCAGCAAGGACCCCCTTGCAACTTTCAATAGTTCGAATAAACTACGGAATCATCGCATTAGGCGAAATCTGTAAAGGAAAAGAAAAATGAGCAACATCGAAGAACGCGTAAAGAAAATCATTGTTGAACAGCTAGGTGTAGACGAAGCAGAAGTTAAAAACGAAGCTTCTTTCGTTGACGATCTAGGTGCTGATTCTCTAGACACTGTAGAACTAGTTATGGCTCTAGAAGAGGAATTCGACACTGAGATTCCTGACGAAGAAGCTGAGAAGATCACTACTGTTCAAGCTGCAATCGACTACGTAAACAGCGCTCAGTAATTAGCTCTCCCAGGCGGTCTCCTAGACCGCCTGTGTTCTTTCTAACTTCTTCTATCCTCTCATAGAAATATTCAATTCCCGGAGAATTATATCGTGTCCAAGCGTCGTGTAGTTGTCACTGGCATGGGTATGTTGTCACCGGTAGGCAACACAGTAGAATCATCTTGGAAAGCCCTGCTAGAAGGTCAAAGTGGTATCGTAAATATCGAGCACTTTGATACTACGAACTTCTCAACTCGTTTTGCAGGTCTTGTTAAAGATTTCGATTGCACAGAGTACATGTCTAAAAAAGATGCTCGTAAGATGGACCTTTTCATCCAGTACGGCATTGCAGCGGGTATTCAAGCTCTTGATAACTCTGGCTTACAAATTACCGAAGAAAATGCGGCTCGAGTTGGTGTTGCTATCGGCTCAGGCATTGGCGGTCTTGACCTTATCGAAACTGGCCATACTGCATTAGTAGACAAAGGCCCTCGCAAAGTTAGCCCATTTTTTGTTCCTTCGACCATTGTAAACATGGTTGCAGGTAACCTATCTATCATGCGTGGTCTTCGTGGTCCAAATATCGCGATTTCTACCGCATGTACTACTGGCCTGCATAATATCGGCCATGCAGCACGTATGATTGCCTACGGCGATGCAGATGCGATGGTTGCTGGTGGTGCAGAAAAAGCTTCTACGCCTCTTGGCATGGCTGGCTTCGGTGCAGCTAAAGCACTATCTACTCGTAATGAAGAGCCTCAAAAAGCGTCTCGCCCATGGGATAAAGGCCGTGATGGTTTTGTTCTAGGTGATGGTGCTGGCATGATGGTGCTTGAAGAGTACGAACACGCAAAAGCACGTGGCGCGAAGATTTACGCAGAACTGGTTGGTTTTGGTATGTCTGGTGATGCTTACCACATGACATCTCCAAGCGAAGACGGCTCTGGTGGTGCACTTGCGATGGAAGCGGCGATGCGTGACGCTAACATCACAGGTACTCAAGTAGGTTATGTGAATGCTCACGGTACTTCTACTCCTGCTGGTGATGTTGCAGAAATCAAGGGCGTGAAACGTGCTCTTGGTGAAGAAGGTGCGAAGCAAGTTCTTGTGTCTTCAACTAAGTCGATGACGGGTCACCTATTAGGTGCTGCTGGCTCTGTTGAAGCAATTATCACGGTTATGTCTTTGGTTGACCAAATTGTTCCGCCAACCATTAACCTTGATGATCCAGAAGAAGGTCTAGACATCGACCTTGTGCCGCATACAGCGCGCAAAGTTGAAGGTATGGAGTACGCTATCTGTAACTCGTTTGGCTTTGGTGGTACAAACGGTTCTTTGATCTTCAAGAAGTTCGCTGAGTAACACTATCTAACCTAATTTAGATAAGCGAAACTTGTATTCTAACGGCTCGATGCTTAGCATTGAGCCGTTTTGTTTTATTTGTTGTCTGCTAATTTGAAGGTACGTGAATGTTTTGGGTAAATGGAGTTCCGCAAACGCATGTAGAGCTAGGTGATCGCTCATTCCAATACGGTGATGGAGGCTTTACCACCATCCTGACCCAAAATGGAGAGTTGGTTTACTGGCAAGAACATACTGAGCGCATGAGTGCTTGCCTTGACGCTTTGAAGATCTCTTCACCTGACTGGAAAGTTGTGCATGATTGGGCAAGCAAAGCGGTTTTATCTGACGCACGAGCGGGGGTGAAGATTCACGTTAGCCGCGGTATTGGCGGGCGAGGGTATAGCCCTAATGGGATTGAAGGCCCTATCGTGACGATTTCCAATTTTGCGTTTCCTTCTCATTATTCATCTTGGCAAGAACAAGGTGTGGACTTGGGCGTTTGTAATACTCGTCTAGGGATTCAACCTTTACTTGCTGGACATAAGCACAACAACCGTTTAGAGCAGATTCTCGCCAAGGCTGAAATCGACAATACAGAGTTTGCAGATGCAATAACGTTAAATGTGCAAAACCATGTCATTGAAACTACAATGGCCAACCTTTTTTGGGTTAAAGGTAATAAAGTATTTACGCCGGAGCTGACCTTATCAGGCGTTACGGGCGTAATGCGTCGTAAGGTGCTTGAGTTACTTAAAGTAAGTCATATTGAAGTCATCGAGGGGCGTTTTATACTTCCAGATTTGCTGAGTGCTGACGAGGCTTTCATGTGTAACTCAATATTAGGTATCGCACCTATTCGCAGCATAGTGACATCGAACTCTAAGACTATATTTCCGATAGGAAAATTGACTCAACGACTGCAAGGGAATTTAACTACGTGATTAAAAAACTGTTGGCTTTTGTTGTGCTGATCGCAGTGATAGGCGCAGCAGCTGTTTTTTATATAATTTCACAGGCTAAACAATACGTTGAAAAGCCTATTCTATTGGAACAACCTCAGCTGTTTACTGTAGAAAGTGGTACAAGCTTTCATCATGTCATGCGCGCCTTAGTTGAAGATGAGGTGATTGAAACATCGGAGTACATCCGTTTAATTCCTCACTTATATCCAGAATTGTTGCAGGTGCGAGCGGGTACTTACCAACTTGAGCCTGGTATGTCGCTTTCGCAAACATTGGAGCATCTGAATACTGGAAAAGAATACCAGTTTGCGATCACTTTTGTTGAAGGCAGCCGCTTTTCTGAATGGGTAGATCAACTAAAAAGTGCTCCTTATTTAAAGCATGATTTAACCGATCTTTCAGAAAAAGAAATGGCTGCGAAGCTCGGAATTGAGAGAGAAAAGCTAGAAGGGTTGTTTTTAGCAGAAACCTACCATTACACAGCGGGTACGAGTGAAAGCCAGTTATTAAAACGAGCGCATCGAAAACTCAATAAAATACTGGACGCTAGCTGGGAAGCTCGTCAAGAAAAGCTGCCATTACAGGATAAATATGAAGCCTTGATTCTCGCGTCTATCATAGAGAAAGAGACGGCTATTGATTCTGAGCGTGAGCGCGTCGCTTCTGTGTTTATCAACCGATTGAACAAACGCATGCGGTTACAAACTGATCCGACAGTTATTTATGGTATGGGTGACGCCTACGATGGCAACATTCGTAAGAAAGATTTGCGTACGCCGACACCATATAACACCTATACCATCAATGGATTGCCACCAACACCGATTGCGATGGCTGGTGAAGCTTCCATTGAAGCGGCTTTGAATCCAGAAAGCAGCAACTATTTATATTTTGTAGCAAGTGGAAAGGGCGGACATGTATTCTCGAAATCCCTTGCTGAGCACAACCGTGCTGTTCGTGCCTATTTAAGAGAACTAAGAAAGAACAAATGATGAAAGCAAACTTTATTGTCGTTGAAGGCCTAGAAGGCGCGGGTAAAAGCACTGCGATTAAAACCGTTTTAGATACGCTAAAAGCGGCCGGTATTGAGGATATCGTAAATACCCGTGAGCCAGGAGGCACACCGCTAGCAGAAAAAATGCGCGCTCTGGTGAAAGAAGAGCACGAAGGTGAAGAACTTAAGGACATGACGGAGTTGCTTCTTCTGTACGCTGCACGTGTTCAGTTGGTTGAGAACGTGATCAAACCAGCTTTGGAAAACGGTCAGTGGGTGGTTGGTGACCGACACGATATGTCGTCGCAAGCTTATCAAGGTGGTGGCCGTCAGATTGACGCATCGTTAATGAAAAATCTCCGGGATACAACGCTTGGTGATTTTAAACCTGCTCTCACTCTCTATATGGATATTGACCCTCGTGTTGGGCTTGAGCGTGCGCGTGGGCGTGGTGAGTTAGATCGTATAGAGAAGATGGATATTAGTTTCTTCGAGCGTACACGTGAGCGTTATTTGGAGATTGCTCATGCCGATCCTTCCATCGTTATCATTAACGCAGAACAGACGATTGAAGGCGTGTCGCGTGATATTCGGGACGCTCTAAACGAGTGGCTAGCTCGTCAATAAGTGAAATGTAAATTTAGGTGACTCATGTTAAATGATTATCCATGGCTACAGCCAATATGGGATAACCTCAAAGTAGGGTTAGAGTCGGACAGAATACCAGGTGCGCTTTTATTACAAAGCGATCAGGGCTTAGGCATCGAAAAACTTATCGAGTTTTTTAGCCAAGCGCTTCTTTGCCAAAATTACGCGAGTGAAGCATGCGGTTTTTGTCATAGCTGCCAGCTAAATCAATCTCAAAACCACCCTGATTTACACTGGACCAAGCCAGAGAAAGAAGGAAAGGCGATAACGGTGGACCAAATTCGCGCTTGTAACCGTCTTGCTCAGGAATCATCTCAGCTTAATGGTTACCGCCTATTTGTAATAGAACCGGCGGACTCTATGAACGAGTCGGCATCGAATGCGCTGTTAAAGACGCTAGAAGAGCCTGGGGCAAAGTGCTTGTTTTTGCTCGTTACCCACAATCAGGAGCGTCTGCTCCCAACGATTCGTAGCCGTTGCCAACACTGGGTTGTTGCGCCTCCGTCAGCGGAACAAGCAATGCAATGGATGCACGAACAAGGGGCGAAGCAAGTTCCTGCTTATGCTTTAAAACTGAATATGGGCTCTCCAATAAAAACATTGGATGCGTTAAATAATGGTGATCTCGAAGCTTACTTGGCTTTTGAACGCAGTTTTATTAAGGCAATGTCTTCGCCTGTTTCAGACGTTTCTGAGTGTGCTTCTTTAATCGCTAAACACTCAGAGCAATCACTAGACTGGGCATGGTATTTACTGACAGATGCTCAGAAAGCGCAGTTTGGTGTATCAGAAGCTCAAATGCTTCCGGGCGCGACAAAGTTTCAACCGGACAACTATAACGGTTTGTACTCATCAGCGAAGGCGCTGATGAACCTGAAAGCTCAGGTGCAAGCCTTTCCTGGCCTGAACCTTGAGCTACTATCAATGAATTGGTTAATTGAATCACGAGAGGCATTATGTTCGTAGATTCTCATTGTCATTTAGACAAATTGAATTACGACGATCTCCACATCAATGTGGAAGACGTTATTAACAAAGCTAAACAAGCAAACGTAACTGAGCTACTTTCTGTTGGAGTAACGCTGGATTCTTTCCCGAAAATGATGGAAATGATCGAGCCTTATGACAATGTTTATGCTTCGTGCGGTGTGCACCCACTTGATGTTGAAAGCGACTTTTCGATGGACGTATTGCGCCACCATGCGTCGAATGCAAAAGTCGTCGCTATTGGCGAAACGGGTTTAGATTATCATTACAAGCCCGAAACGGCCGCGTTACAGAAAGAGCGCTTTGAGCAACACGTTGATCTTGCAGTGGAGCTCAACAAACCTTTAATTATCCATACCAGAAACGCACGTGCGGATACTCTAGATATTTTGCGTAAGGGTGGGGCAGAGAAATGTGGTGGTGTTATCCACTGTTTTACAGAAGATCTTCCATTTGCTGAAGCTGCACTGGAGCTGGGGTTTTATATTTCTATCTCGGGGATTGTTACTTTCCGTCAAGCTACAGAGTTAAAAGAAGTGGTGAAGACTCTACCTTTAGAGAAGCTTCTTATTGAGACAGATTCTCCTTACTTGGCTCCTGTCCCTCATCGTGGCAAAGAGAATCAACCCGCTTACGTTGTCGAAGTCGCTTCTTATATTGCGCAACTCAAATCGTGCTCTCTTTCTGAAGTGGCACAAAAAACCACCGAAAACTTCCGAAATCTTTTTTTGCGATGAAAAAATAATAAGAGCATAAAAAAGGAGCTTAGGCTCCTTTTTTGTTGATAAAAACAACAGATACGCTCACGAGTTTAATGTTTACTAAAAATGTTGATTTAATAACATTCAAAAATCACAAATGTAATTTTGTTACTAAAAATAACATTGAGGCGTATTTTATTTACGCCTTAAAATTAATTATATAAATAATTAATTCTTTATAAAACAGTAATATAAGTGAAATGCAAACCTTTTCATCGGCTGTTTTTGGGTGTGATCCAAGACTTGTTTTGAAACTAAATTTCGTAACTGTGTGGAAAGTTTGAGGGTCATCAATATATATTTAGAGCCGGAAAATATAATGCAGTTGTGGTTACATTTTCATTGGGTGCTAACCTTTAGGCTACGGGGGTGTGCCGTTAGTGCCCAAATAATACTTATAAATTTATCAGGAGCATAAACATGTTTAAGAACCTTTTTGCTAACCTGCAAAAAGTTGGTAAGGCTCTGATGCTTCCAGTATCAGTTTTACCAGTTGCAGGTATTTTATTAGGTGTGGGTGCTGCCCATCTAAGCTTTATTCCAGAGATCGTTTCTAATCTTATGGAACAAGCTGGTGGTTCAGTATTCGGCCAAATGGCACTTCTATTTGCAGTAGGTGTAGCTCTAGGCTTCACTAACAACGACGGTGTTGCAGGTCTTGCAGCTATCGTTGGTTACGGCATCATGACGGCAACGCTAGGTGTAATGGCGGGCGTTATGGGTGTTGAGAAAATCGATACAGGTGTACTAGGTGGTATCCTTGTCGGTGGTGTGGCTGCTTGGGCATTCAACCGTTTCTTCAAAATCCAACTTCCAGAGTACCTTGGCTTCTTCGCTGGTAAGCGCGCAGTGCCAATCATCACTGGTTTTGCTGCGATCATCCTAGGTGTTATCCTTTCTGTTATCTGGCCACCAATTGGCGGTGCAATTTCTGCATTCTCTGATTGGGCTGCACACCAAAACCCACAGCTAGCATTCGGTATCTACGGTGTTGTTGAACGTTCTCTAATCCCATTCGGTCTACACCACGTATGGAACGTACCGTTCTTCTTCGAAGCAGGTTCTTGTGTTAACGCTGCCGGTGAAGCTCAAAATGGTGTACTAACTTGTTACCTAGTTGCTGATGAAGCATCTCGTGCTGCTGGTAATGGCTTCGGTCAGCTAGCGGGTGGTTACATGTTCAAGATGTTCGGTCTACCAGCTGCAGCAATCGCAATTGCTCATTGTGCTAAACCAGAAAACCGTGCAAAAGTAATGGGTATCATGGCGTCAGCTGCACTGACTTCATTCCTAACTGGTATTACTGAGCCAATCGAATTCTCATTCCTATTCGTTGCTCCACTACTATACGGTATCCACGCTCTACTAGCTGGTTCTGCATACATCGTTTCGAACACTCTAGGCTTTGTACACGGTACTTCTTTCTCTCACGGTCTGATCGACTTCCTAGTTCTATCTGGTAACGCTCAGAAGATGGTGCTAATGATTGCCGTTGGTCTAGTTTACGCAGTAATTTACTACGTAGTGTTCCGTGGTGTAATCACAGCGCTTGACCTAAAAACACCTGGCCGTGAAGATGAAACGGAAAGTGCAGCTGTAACTTCTGGCTCTGATATGGGCGGTGAACTGGTTGCAGCGTTTGGCGGTAAAGCTAACATTACTGGTCTAGATGCATGTATCACACGTCTACGTGTAGCAGTTGCAGATACAGCTGCTGTTGACCAAGACAAGCTAAAACAACTAGGCGCTGCTGGTGTTGTAGTTGTAGCTGGTGGTGTACAGGCTATCTTCGGTACTAAGTCTGATAACCTAAAAACTGAAATGGATGAGTGGATTCGTAACCACGGTTAATCGCAGTCATTCATAGTAATGCATAAAAGGAGGCTTCGGCCTCCTTTTTTAGTTCCTATTTTATTAACTGACAGTTCCTTTTTTAGTGTGATCCTAAACTCATCTTTACTTTTGTCAGCTTTTTCATACATCGAGCTTACCCATCGTTGACATATTGATACGCAATTATGTTTGAATAGCGAATAATGTTTTTTTGAATAATTGATAACGTGTATGAAGAACAAATTCATTTTATTTTTGGGACTAGTTTCTAGTACGGCAATGGCGGCAAGCGAACCAACGGATCTATCAGTTGGTATGGCTGTCGATCAACAATTAAGTGTTGTTGTAGAGTTAGATAACAAATATCGTGGCATTATCGGAAACGATGGTATGGCGTTTGATTACATCGCTAAGCGTGGAACATTCGATCAAAACATGCCTGTGACTTGGTATGTCGGCGTTGGTGGCTGGTATGAATGGGATGACGAGTTTGGTGTGAGAGTACCACTTGGCGTGAACTGGGATTTATCACGCGGCTGGGACCTTTATGGTCAAATACACCCAGAGCTAGATCTTTACAAAGGTGCTGACTTGCAACTTGGCGGCGCCGTTGGCATCAAGTACAGTTTCTAGAATAAAAGAAACATAAAAAAACGCCGGTAAATACCGGCGTTTTTTGTTTGGAATGCAATACTGTTATTGTTTATCCATGGCTCGCTTGATGCAAACGGCAGCGCCGCCCCAAGTGATACCTAAACCAATAACCATCATAATAATTGCGCTGATTGTCATTTTGCTGTCTCCTTGCGGTTCACTGCGTTGATCACTAGACCAAAGATAAAGAGTGCGGCGATAAGTGCCCAGCCTAAAGTTAGATCATAGCCACCGTAGCCTTCAGTAATTAGGGCGTATAGCTTGGTCGCTAAGATAATGGCGAGCATGATTGGTGTAACGAAGCGTAAGCAGATCTCGAACCATTGACCAACAGAGAAATCAGAGCGCTCGTTAACGTAATTACGTACTTCTGGCACGCGCTTCAATAGCCACGCCATCAAGACAATCTCAACCAGACCACCAACCATGATGCCAACGTTGTTTGCAAAGTGGTCTACTAGATCGAGTAGCAGCAGACCGCCATTGGTAGCAAACGCCATAGAGACAACGAAGCCAATACCAATCACAACATTTGCAGCTTTTTTACGGCTCCACTTCAGCTTGTCGATAATGGCTGAAGTTACGGCTTCCATAATTGAAATATGCGAACTTAGACCAGCAACCACCAGTGCAAAGAAGAACAGTGGACCAAGAATATATGGGGCAGGTAGTAGGTTAATTGCCGCAGGTAAAGTAACAAAAGCCAAGCCAACGCCTGCAGATACCACCTCTGTTAACGGCTTACCTTGCTCTTGAGCCATGTAACCCAATACTGAGAAGATCATGATGCCGGCTAGGATCGAGAAGCCACAGTTGATCAACACGGTCATAAACGCGTTATTCGTTATGTCCGACTTTTCTGGTAGGTAGCTAGAGTAAGCTAGCATGATGGCGAAGCCGATACTTAACGTAAAGAAGATCTGACCATATGCCGCTGCCCATACTTTAACATCCCAAATTTTGCTGAAATCGGGTTCGAACATGTAGTTCACGCCATCTAGAGCTCCTGGCAAGAAAATCATACGTCCGATTAAGAAAATCACCATCAAGAATAGGATTGGCATCATAATTTTAGATGCTCGTTCAATTCCTGATTTCACGCCTTTGGCAATGGCGGTGTAAGTAATTGCCCAAGCAATTACCATGGATAAAGCAATCTTCCATTGAATACTGCCTAAGTCTGTTGGTGAGTTGTCACCTAGCTTTAGGTATTCACTAAAGAAAAATGCGTTGGTATCGGTTCCCCAACCTTGAGTGAACGACAACCCAAAGTAAGAAATCGACCAACCGATAACAGCCACATAGTAAACGGCAATAACTGCAGCCACACCAACTTGGAACCAGCCAAGCCATTCAAATTTAGAATGAATTTTCGCAAGTGTTTTTGGTGCCGAGCCTCGGTATTTTTGTCCCATACTGAACTCAAGGATCATAAATGGAATACCGGCAGTGATCATGGCAAAAATGTAAGGAATAAAAAATGCGCCGCCACCGTTTTCATAGGCCATGTATGGGAAACGCCAAATGTTTCCCAAACCGATAGCAGACCCAACTGCTGCTAAGATGAATCCCGCCCGGGATCCCCATTGTTCTCGCTTCATATTTGACTCCTATAAGACTCCCTGAGGAATGAAGCTCTCTACGTAACACAGTAATAATTGCGCAAACAGTTGGAAGAAAGGACCGCTGTTATCCATCAGCTTTTCTATCCTTAATTCTAACTTCTTATAATTTTATAGAGCTATATTCTGGCTACTGTAAGAGAAAGTAGATTATTAATCTTAAAATTTTGATGTGTGTTTGATAAAACTGAAATATTTATCTGTTTTCACTGATCAGACTAACTTCTAATAATACTTAGCGCAATAGAATCTAAATGTTAATTCAGATGCGTTGTCTGGTTTTAATCTTGTTAAATTTGAGTTTGATTGTGGTTTTGTGTGGGTGGTTGGTTGTTTGTCTGGAATAAATGACTGGGATCTAATAATTGCTTTGGTGTTTAAGACTATTTTTATGAATTAGGGCGTACGGCTATCTTTTGTGCACCTATCTAGATGATGCTTCGTTACTTTGCCAAACAATGGTGTTTAGACGATGTCCTTTATCGGCTCTGTGCAGGACTCGTTCAGCGTTCTTTGTGACGAGTCCTGCAAAGGAACATGCATAAAAATTAGAAGCGGAAACTAAAACCGACATTTGATTGGAATTGGTTCATCCAATCAGTATCGAACTTAATGATACAGTTTGAGCCGTCATTAGGTAGATTGCAGGCGCCAGATGTATCGTTATCAACGACCGTTCCTAACCATCTCAGTTGGGCTGTTAATGCAAAGTTCTTTGAAAATTCATATTCCAGCCCTGCAAAAGCGCTAGCCGAAAATCCGTATTTTTTGTCTACCCAATCCACATCGGCATAAGAAGCGCCCAAACCTACACCGATATAGGTTTGCCAATTTTCTGCGACAGGATAGTACATGCTGCTTTGGAAGTGCAGATAATGGATATCTGCTGAGTTGGACAGCTTTTCAAGTTCCGTCGATTGATTGGAGTAAAACAATCCGATCCTTCCTTTTTCTAAGGGAGTCTCGACTGAAAGAGCGTAGTTCACTGCGGGGTCGAGATCGTATGTATTACCACTTTCATCCTCTACTTGGCCGCCTCCTGTATAGCCTATGTATGGTGTAACGATGATATTCGCTTGTGCATTGATAGCAGTACTCATCATCATGATTCCTACTAGCCAGCTGAGTTTTTGGTTCATGCCCTATCTCCTTATTATGACTAAGCTAATTGTGATGGGTTAGTCAAAATTGCGCGACTAAATTAAGCAAATCTTGAACATATTTCACACCGGTGTTATTAATTTGTTACATATTAAGGAGGTGTTTATGGAACACGATCTAAAATCCGCATTAATCATTGTGGTGACTGTTTTTGCAGTGCTTTTGTCATTTGGCATCATTGCTATTACAACAGCTTAAGATAACCACTTTTACCAAACGTTTTAACAAAATGGCGTGAGCCTATGATACGTAACAGCGGTATAATCACAGAAAGCCATGCAGAGCTTAATGTAAAAGTTTATGAGCACTTTAGGCATGGTAAAACTGCTTTAGTCACGCAAGGTGGAGGGCAGAGAGGGATTTTTACCGCTGGCGTTTTAGACGCCTTTTTACTTTCCAACTTCGATCCTTTCGATGAATTCTATGGCACCTCTGCCGGAGCACTTAACTTATGTTCTTACTTGTGTCGTCAACATGGCATGGGCAAAGCTTTTATTACCGAGCTGACAACGTCTCCTGAATTTTTTAATCTGTTTCGCTATATCCGAAAGCAGCAGTACTTAGGTTTAGAGTGGGCATTAGAACGGATTCAAGATTTCCCATACAAGCTTGACCTTGATTTAGGTCGTAGTGCATTGGGAAAACGAGGAGCGTTTGCTGCGGTAACGAATATAGAGACGCTATCAGATCAATATCTACCAATCTTGGATGACTCGTGGTTTAACACTATGCTAGCGACATGTGCGATTCCCAAGTTGTACCACGGACCTGTCGACGTAAATGGCAATAAGTTTGTTGATGGCGGCGTGTCTGCCTCTATCCCTGTTCAAGAAGCGTGGCGTCAGAATGCTCGCAACATTATTGTCATTCGCACAGAGCCGTTTTCAGAGATTGAAGCGAGAGCCCAAAGTGAAGTGGGGGATGTGCCTGTCGAATGGTATCGAGAGTCTATCAACTCAGTACAGCAATCATGGCAGCAAAAAGTGAATCAGTGGAAGCTGGATTGGGCGTCGTTCTTCCAACAAAAAATTAATGCAGCACATCAATCGAAGCTTGCAGGGAAAATGCTGTTAAATGGAGGTCGTTGGTTGTTCGGTGCCGATAACTTGTATCGTTTAAGTCATCTGATTGGTGAGAATTTTGATTCAGGTTTAGCCGACATGCTGATGATTCATTATCAAACATTTGAGCTCACTCAGGCCTTTATATCTGCTCCACCTGACGACACTTTTATTTTACAAGTTGCGCCTAAAGAGGGACTTCGTTCTTCTTCTTTGTTAAGTGACCAAGAGTCACTAGAGCATGACTATCAACTTGGGCTTCAAGCTGGGTTTAACCTAGTTCAACTCTATGACCAGCTGGATGTTGAAATTGATGGTAGAGAGAGTGCATAAACCTTCTTACGTTCACGATGTGCGCAATATACAAAGCATATAAATAAGGCTCCATTTTCGGAGCCTTATTTGCGGGTTCTTGTGGTTAACTCCGGTTAGGTATAACTACTACGCTTGTAGAATGCGCATGCAGTTGGTTGAGCCAACAACATCCATTACATCGCCTTGAGTAATAATGACTAAATCACCTTTGTGCAAGAACCCTTGCTCTTTAAGGCTAGTAATAGCTGCTTGAGCCGTTGGTAAACCCGCATCACTTTTTGACTCGAAATATACAGGTGTCACGCCTCGGTATAATGCTGCTCGATTTAGTGTCGATTCATTCCGTGATAAGGCAAATATTGGCAAGCCAGAGCTTAAGCGAGACATCATCAACGCAGTCCTGCCGGACTCAGTTAATGAGATCATCGCTTTAATTCCTTCCATGTGATTCGCAGAGTACATGGTTGCCATTGCGATGGTTTCTTCAGCGGTTTCGAAGGTTCTATCTAAGCGATAAGTAGATAGACTTGCCTCCGACATTTTTTCTGCCCCCACACATACTTCGGCCATGGATTTGACCGTTTCTACAGGATATTTACCTGCAGCAGTCTCTCCAGACAGCATCACCGCGTCAGTGCCGTCTAGAACCGCATTGGCCACATCCATCACTTCAGCACGCGTTGGCATTGGGCTAGTAATCATGGACTCCATCATTTGTGTCGCAGTAATCACGATACGGTTTAAACTGCGTGCGCGGCGAATCAGTTTTTTCTGGACACCTATGAGCTCAGGGTCACCGATTTCTACACCAAGGTCACCACGTGCAACCATCACTACATCGGATGCGAAAATAATGTCGTCAATAGACTCATTGGTCGCGACGGTTTCTGCTCGTTCGACTTTAGCCACTAACATGGCTTCAAGGCCTGCATCTCTGGCTAAGCGTCGAGCGTAATGCATGTCTTCGCCGTTACGCGGGAATGAAATAGCAAGGTAGTCTACTTGAATTGCTGCGGCGGTAAGAATGTCGGCTTTATCTTTCTCTGTGAGCGCATCCGCTGACAATCCGCCGCCTTTTTTGTTGATCCCTTTATTGTTGGACAGTGGACCACCGACAATCACACGGGTATGAACTTTATTACCCTCTACTGTAGTAACTTGCAGCTGAACGCGTCCATCATCGAGTAATAAAATGTCATTTGGTGAAACATCTTGCGGCAGTTCTTTATAATCTAACCCTACAGATTCTTGATTGCCTTCACCTTTTGGTAAATCACTATCTAATGTGAATTTATCGCCCACATTCAAAATGACTTGGCCGTCTTTAAACGTTGATACACGGATTTTAGGGCCTTGTAAGTCACCAAGAATTGCAACCTGACGCCCAAGTCTTGCTGCAATGGTACGGACTTTGTTCGCACGTTGAATGTGGTCTTCACTGGTTCCATGTGAAAAATTCATACGGACAACGTTTGCACCGGCTTTGATGATCTCCTCAAGTATATTGTCCTTATCCGTTGAAGGACCCAGCGTAGTGACAATTTTTGTTCGTCTTAATTTGGAAGTCATAGATTCTCCGATGAATGTGTGTGTAAAGGTAACTTGAACTCTATCCTTACTTTACGCAATCGCTCTCAAGGTTAGCCTCGCTTAGCCCACACCTTAAAGCTACTTGAATATAAGTATATGCACAGAATGTTTATATTAAGAGTAACCCCGGTAAAACAGACAGATATTCGACAGGCAATGGCCTTATTGATAAAAATGCGCTGCTTTAAAGGCACTACTTCATAATTTAGTGAATAAAAATAAGTTATTTTTCAAACAATTTAACAGGAGTAGATTCTTCGTTATTTGATTGAATACACAAACAAACAGGTTTATACGTGATGCTTGTCACGGGGATTTATTAATTCACTTCACAATTAGTTCGCAAAGTAAAAAAATTGTCCCGTTATAGAATTTCGGAGTGCAAGATGTACATGGCTCAACCGGGCCATATTGATCATATCAAACAGGTCAATGCTGGTCGTGTATATAAACTAATTGACCTAAAAGGTCCTATTTCTCGAATTGATTTGTCCAAGCAGAGTGAGCTTGCTCCTGCTAGTATCACCAAAATCACTCGAGAATTAATTGAAGCGCACTTGATTCATGAAACGACAGTACAAGAAGCGACGAGTCGTGGTCGACCTGCTGTCGGTTTGCAGGTCAATAATGAAGGCTGGCAATTTTTGTCAATGCGTTTGGGGCGAGGTTATTTAACCATTGCTTTGCATGAGTTAGGCGGTGATGTACTGATCGATACTAAAATCGAGATACACGAGCTTGATCAAGACGATGTGCTTGAGCGCCTGCTTTACGAAATTGATGAATTCTTTCAGACTTACGCGGATCAACTTGATCGGGTTACCAGTATTGCCCTTACGCTGCCTGGTCTCGTGAACTCAGAGCAAGGTGTCGTTTTGCAGATGCCTCATTACAATGTCGAAAATCTTGCTCTTGGACCAGAGATATACAAAGCAACAGGCTTGCCAGTTTTCATTGCCAATGACACGCGAGCTTGGGCATTAGCAGAAAAGCTTTTTGGTCATTCTCAAGATAATGACAACTCCGTTCTTATCTCTATCCACCACGGTTTAGGTGCGGGCATCATTCTGGATGGGCGCGTTTTGCAAGGCCGTCACGGTAACATTGGTGAACTCGGGCATATTCAAATTGACCCAAATGGAAAACGTTGTCATTGCGGCAATATTGGCTGTTTGGAAACCGTTGCCAGTTCTCAAGCAATTCGTGAAGAAGTCGTAAGACGAATCGCTGATGGCGAAGACTCTATTCTTGCTAAACAAGAAGAAATGAGTATTGAGAGCATTTGTGAAGCCGCTGCAAACGGTGATCCTTTGGCCGTCGATGTGATTGAAAAACTTGGACGCTACTTAGGCTCTGCAATTGCTATTGTGATCAACTTATTTAACCCTGAGAAAATCTTGATCGGTGGTGTGATTAACCAAGCAAAAGATGTGCTTTATCCTGCGGTTCGTCGCTGTATCGAAGAGCAGAGTTTACCTGTTTATCACCAAGATCTTGAGCTGGTGGAGTCTCGTTTCTATAAGCAAGCCACAATGCCTGGTGCCGCGTTGATTAAGCAAGCGTTGTACGATGGTCAACTATTGATGAAGGTTGTGGAAGGTTAAGTACTTTTTAACATGATGATGTGCCTAGCTGTTGAGACTGCATTTGTAGGTGATTTAGGGTGAGACTTAACGGCTCACCCTTTTTGATCGCCTATTACTAGAAAGGGAATTTGAGTTATGTTGCATTGCTATATCTGCGCCATTCATGTAATTTCCTAAAAAGCTCAAGTAAATAAACAAAATGGCTTTCAATGTGCTGCGTGACTTTGCGTCTGATGCAAAGAGAAGTAATACGCTAAAACTGTTGTACTTTAAAGCTGTGCTCGAAAAGCCAAATATTTTAAGGTTATTTGGTTATATAACCTTGCTGTGTCTGTACTGATTTCGAGTAAAATAAGAATTATCCATAATTTAGGTAGTAGTATGTCCGGAGTGTTAAATACGGTTGACCAGCGTACAAACTTGGTTGGTGAAAATCGACTAGAGCTTCTGCTGTTCACTTTAAATAGTCGCCAATTATTTGCGATTAATGTGTTCAAAGTGAAAGAAGTCATCAAGCTTCCACCGTTAACCAAGCTCCCTGGATCGCACTACAATATTCGTGGGGTTGCTTCTCTACGAGGTGAAGCGGTACCAGTGATTGATTTACGAGGCGCAATTGGTTTTCCTGCTTTGCGTGGCGAAGCGGAAGAAGAAAATTTGATCGTGACAGAGTACAACCGCACGGTGCAGGGCTTCTTAGTCGGTCCGGTTAAAAACATTATTAATACGGCATGGACTGAAATTCAGCCGCCTCCTTCCACGTCTGGTCGCTCGAATTACCTCACGGCTATCACGCAAATCAAAGAGGGGGATGCCTCTCAAATTGTCGAAATTATTGACGTTGAAAAAGTTTTAGCAGAGATTGTACATTACGACGTGACTATCTCGGAGGACATTCTCGATCAAGAATTGGCCCAAGCAATGGTCGGGCGTAATGTTCTGATTGTAGATGATTCCTCTACAGCTCGTAATCAAGTTCGCGATACGCTTTCTCAATTGGGTATGAATATCATCGAGTGTCGTGACGGGCTAGAAGCGTTAACGGTTTTAAAACGTTGGTGTGATGAAGGTAAAGATGTAGAAAAAGAGCTGTTGATGATGATTACGGATGCTGAAATGCCTGAAATGGACGGTTATAAACTGACCCATGAAGTGCGCCAAGATCCACGTATGTCTAAGTTGTTTATCACATTGAACACTTCTCTGAGCGGTAGTTTTAATGAAGCCATGGTACAAAAAGTAGGCTGTGATCGCTTTATATCTAAATTCCAACCGGATCTGCTGGTTGAAGTTGCTCAAGACCGATTACGCCAGATGCTTTCTAAAAGTGCATGATTAGATCTAGTGAAATCAGAGGGAGCGCACCTCTCTCTGATTTTTAACATCTCTCTCCTTAATTCCTCTGTACTAATGGAAATCCCGAGATTTACTTTGTAGATTGTTCAAGTAGTGCGTGCAATCAATCAACTTGCCAGCAATAACGTGCGTGACTTCTCCCTCTCTTTCAAGAATGCCTTTCACCATTAATACTTTAGCGCCTAAATACGCTTGCTTTTGGGCTCGTGCTGTCGCTTGCCAAACGACCACATTAATGTTGCCCGTGTCATCTTCTAGCGTAAAAAATGTCACGCCAGCGGCGGTGCCTGGAGATTGTCTTCCTGTTACCACGCCTACCACTGTGACCAGTGACTTATGCGGCTTCTCTGCCAGTTGCATCATGCGAGTAAAGTGAGGGAGTTTGCCCGTTTCTTCTAATAATTTAATTGGATGGCGGCTAAGAGATAGTCCCGTGCTTGCGTAATCCTCAATTAAATTTTCATATTCAGAGGGTTGAGTCTGGTAGCTAACATTGGGTTCTTCGACCTTGTGAAACAATGGTAGGTCAGATAAGGAATCCATTGCTGCCCAGCGAGCGTTATAACGATTCCCCGATAAGGCCTGAAATGCATTGGCTGAAGCCAATAATTCAATGTCACTTCGGCTTCTTAATATCTGCTTTACTTCTTGAATCGTTCGGTAACCATTAAGTGGTTTGCGCTCAATAAGCCTTTGTGCGCTTTCTGCGTTAAAGCCTTTCACCAAGCGAAAACCAAGTTGCACGCCGAGCCTGCCATTCGGACGTGAGACGAGATGATGCTGATATTTTGAATGATTGACGCACACCGGCAATACTTCGATGCCATGTCGGCGAGCATCTTGTACTAATTGCGATGGGCTATAAAATCCCATTGGTTGGCTGTTCAACAATGCAGTGTAAAATTCGGCTGGGTAATAATATTTTAACCATGCAGAACAATATGCCAGCACTGCGAAAGACGCTGAATGACTTTCAGGGAAGCCGTACTCACCAAAGCCGCAAATCTGATCGAAAATGCGCTCAGCAAACGCTAAGTCATAGCCTCTCTCTTGCATACCATTGATCAGTTTTGGTCTGAATTTAGCGAGATCGCCATTCTTTTTCCATGATGCCATCGCTCGACGGAGTTGATCGGCCTCGCCGCCGCTAAACCCTGCGGCTACCATGGCTAGCTTGATGACTTGCTCTTGGAAAATAGGGACGCCCATAGTCCGCTCCAGAACGCTTTTTACTTCTTCCGATGGATAACTGACAGGCTCTTTGTGATCTCGTCGTTTTAAAAAAGGATGCACCATATCACCCTGAATAGGGCCTGGACGAACAATTGCAATTTGAATCACTAAGTCGTAATAACAAGCAGGCTTTAGGCGAGGAAGCATGCTCATTTGTGCACGAGATTCAATTTGGAATACGCCTATCGTGTCAGCTTTTTGGATCATGCGGTACACGAGTGGATCATCTTGTCGGCGAGTGATCTCGGAAATCGAGAGGGATCGCTGGTGATGTTTCTCGACCAGTTGAAAGCACTTTTTGATGGCGTTTAACATGCCGAGTGCGAGTACATCGACTTTTAGTAGCTTCAAGCTTTCTAAATCGTCTTTATCCCATTGAATGATAGTGCGCTCTTCCATCGAGGCATTTTCAACAGGTACCAACTCATATAAAGGGCCAGATGAAATTACAAAGCCACCTACGTGCTGAGATAAATGGCGTGGGAAGCCAATGATCTCGTTGACCAATTGGATGAACTGCTGCCCTTTGAGAGATTCTGGTTGTAAGCCAAGTTCAATAATTTGAGCTTGCCAGCCTTGGCTGCGATCTCGGCGATTAACGTTCTTAATGAAAAAATCTAATTGGGTCTCTTCAATCCCTAGTGCTTTACCGACTTCACGCACGGCACTTTTAAAGCGATAGCTGATCACTGTTGCAGCAAGTGCTGCACGCTCACGGCCATATTTTTTGTAAATATACTGGATAACTTCTTCACGGCGCTCGTGTTCAAAGTCCACATCAATATCCGGCGGTTCCTTACGTTCTTTACTGATAAATCGTTCGAATAAGACAGCGATTTGTCGAGGATCGACGGCGGTAATTTCCAGGCAATAACACACCACAGAGTTTGCAGCGGAACCTCGCCCTTGGTAAAGAATGCCTTGCTGTTTCGCGAACATTACGATGTCGTGAATAGTAAGGAAGTAGTAGTGGTATTTCAGCTCTTGAATAAGCGCCAGTTCATTCTCGATGGTTTGATTGACTTCTGCTGGCACGCCTTCAGGAAAACGCAGCCTTTTACCACGTTCGACCAACATACGTAAGTAAGAGTCGGGTGTATAACCATCTGGGATCAGCTCGGTAGGATATTCGTATCTTAAATCGGAGAGCTTAAACTCGCATAAATCGGCGATGTAAGTACTTTCTTCCAGCCATTCTGGTTTGTAAATCCGAATCAACTTTTTAAAAGGACGAAGCGCTCGCTCAGTATTCGAAATACGGTCAAAACCGAGTTTATCGACGCTACACCCATGCTTTATAGCAGTAAGTACATGCTGTAATGGCAAGCGTTCAACATCATGCATGAGAACGCCTCCGCAGGCAGTTATAGGTAATTGAAATTCATGTGCTAACTGCTCGCAGTGCGCAATGTACTCAGTATCGTTGTTACTCAAATGGCGCTGAATCGCTACCCACAAACGATTAGCGTGGTGTTGATTGAGCCAGCACCCCCAATAGTGATCACTCTCTTGATGTGTGGGCAGCCACAATACCAAACAATGTCGAACTGACATCAAATCCCATTCGAACAGTTGATAGTTGCCTTTTTCACTGCGTCTCCTTGCGTTTGTGATGATACGACACAACTCGGCATAAGCCTTGCGACAAGGGCAAAGCAGTACGATTTGGCATTCATCATTTAACCAAAACATACTTCCAACGATTTGTTTGATATCGAGTTTATGTTGTTCGATGGTCGCATGGGCTTTGACAACGCCCGCGACTGAACATTCATCCGTTATAGCTAGAGCTTGATAGCGATAGAAAGCAGCTTGGAGTACCAGCTCTTCTGCATGAGAAGCCCCAGTCAAAAAAGAGAAGTTAGACTGACAAAATAGTTCCGCGTAACTCATAATGACCCAACAAAAATAACTGTCGATTTAACAAAAATAGCCATGAAGAAACCAGTGCTTGTGCTGATCGCGAAATATCCATAACCAGCGGCCTTGCTTGGTGTGTGCAATGTAGTAATCACGCATGATCTCATCACCATCCCACCACCCAGAAACTATTCGCTCAGGTCCGTGGACCAAAGAAACTTGCTCTTGCAATACAATGGGAGTCGGTAATTGCATTGCTGGGCGTAGTATGGATGGTATGGCGTGCCCCTTTTCATCCGGAGCATCAGCAGGGCGATACTGACTGGCCTTTTCTGGTCTAGGATCGCAAGCAATATTGGGTTTTAAAACAGCACTTTTTCCCAATTTAGCTTGCAGTAAAGAGAGCAGCTCTAAAGCATTCATGTTTCCTTTCTGCCCAGCAAAGAGATCGCGTGATGCACTAAGAGGCTCACCTTGACGGATGACTTTTAACGTTAGCCCTGTGACTGGGCCATTAAGCGAGAGTGATTCTAAGCTTAAACTCGCTAACTGTTGCCAACGCTGACATAGGTAATCACCTTGCGCAGAAGTGAGTTGAAGGTGTTGCTCTTGTTTCTCACGCTGGTGGAGTGTTAAACACAGTTCAAAAGCGACCTTATCTCTTAATTTAAGAAAGGTTTCGAGTTGACGAAGTAATTTGGCCAACGGCTTTTCAATCCACTGAACGTTTTCGATCTCAAACAACAGCTCTAAATAAACTTGGAAGGATTCGGTAGGGTGATAAAAGTCGACAGGGTGTTTAAACTGCCCAGTCAGTCGACCAACGTAGTTCACCAAATCGATATCAAAGCGTCGTGCGATGTCTTGCAATGGCAGTTCAAGCAGGTTTTGCAATGTGGTGACGCCTACACGTTGTAACTTCTCTACGGTAGCGTTTGATAAATCTGTCAGTTTTAACGGTAGTGGTGATAAAGCTTTTTGTATGGCAGATTTGTCTTCACTGATGACGTTCGCTCCTGATATTGCCATCAATTTGGCAGCAAAAGGCGAAAAACCACATCCGAATTGAAAACTCAGTTTCAGCTCCGATAAGTGAGCTCTGACTTTATTCCAATAGTTTTCAAGCCCTTCATACAGAGCGAGCATTGGAGTAGCACGCAGTAAAATACCTTGGTTTGGCATCAACACAACGTCAGATGTGATCAAATACAACCACTGAGCTACCTCTTGTAATTTATTTAATTCGGTTTGTGGATGATAAGGATGCACTTGTAAATCTCGACACAAGGACGCAGCACTGCCTAAGCCCATACCAGGCTTAATGCCTTGTTGTTCGGCAATCTCGTTGTATTGAAGAATCTGGCAACGTTGGCTTTCGACAATCACTACGGGTTGTTCTTGGTTATCACCAAAGAGTGCGTCTAGCTGCAGGCGAGGGAAGTGCAAGTAAATCCACAGAGACATATCACTAACCTTGGTTCGCCAGTGGGAAATTGACCACAGTCGAGTGCACAGTTTCAGATGATGGTTTCACCAGTTGCGGGTAATGGTGTTGGAATCCGATACTAACGCTACCTCTATTCCAGCCTCCTTTCCTTTTCAGCACTTTAACATGAATCCCTTGCTCGTCGCCTTTCAGTTTTAAACTGAGTGACACAGGTAAAGACAAGCGGTTGATAGTATCTGTTTTAAGCATAAAGAGAGGGCAACTCCCTTGTTCACTTGCTACCTGTAAGCGTTTCACTTGATGTATTTCAAGCTCTTCTTGCCATAACAAAACATTACTGCATACCCCACTTTTCAGACATTGCTCTGCAGCCCAAAGAGCATCTTTGGGGTGAGTTGGAGTAACAACCCACACTTGGTTTATATCCAACCCGATGTAGTGTAAAAACAGAGAATTCACTAGCGCAGGTGGTTGAATAAATGCGGTCATACCATTGGTCTGAGTGGCTTTTAAATAGGGAGCGAGCAAACGCAATTCACCAATACTACCAATAGATTCCATCTCCACTACGCCATGAGGTGGAAAGCCTCCGCCGAGCAAATCATCTAATTCAGAAAAACCGGAACTAGTCTGCAACTGCTGAGGATCTGCTTTCGTTAAATTTGCTTGCCAAACAAGGTGTTGGCTTTTTAAGTTCTGAATAATATCTTGCATAATAAATACCTGTATATATATACAGTATATTTCTGTGGGAGAAAGTCGCAAGATTTTTATGAAGAGAGAAATGAAAAAAGGCAGCGTTTGCTGCCTTTTCAATCGATTATGTGAGGTAACCTGAATGAGTTATTTACGCTTCGGTTGAGCGTCGATGCACTGACCGTTCACATCGGTAACCGCAGGATCCATTAAGTGCAAATATAGCGGCATGATATCCAGTGGCGTTTTGAGAGTATTCGCATCTTCACCCGGATATGCTTTTTCACGCATGCGAGTACGAGTGGCACCAGGGTTAATTGCGTTAACGCGGATCGGTGTATCACTCAGCTCGTCAGCCAAAACTTGCATCATGCCTTCTACGGCAAATTTAGAGATAGCGTATGGCCCCCAGAATGCGCGGCCAGAGTGGCCGACGGTTGAAGAGGTAAAGATAATACGCCCAGCTTCTGATTTACGCATCACAGGCAGTAGTGCTTGAGTCATTAGCACTTCGGCTTTCACGTTGATCTGCATGATATCGTCGAAGTCTTCCTCTTTGATTTGATCAAATGGACACAGCGAACTCAAGACACCTGCGTTGTGTAATAGACCATCCAAGCGACCAAACTGTCCTTCGATTGTCTCTGCCATATCAATGTAATTCTGCTGAGTTGCGCCCTTGAGATCCAATGGAATGATAGCTGCTTGTGGATAGCCAGCAGCTTCAATCTCATCATAGATAGATTCAAGGTTTTGCACATTTCTACCCAAGAGAATAACAGTTGCACCGTGCTCTGCATAAGAAAGCGCGGCTTGACGGCCGATGCCATTACCAGCGCCAGTAACAAGAATGACTTTACTTTTTAGAGCATCAGCTGAAACGGAGTAGTTCACGGCGATAAATCCTTATTATTGTAAGAGGGTCCATGATAGTTAATTGACGCTAAAAAACGCCTGTTTCTCAATGGAAAATCTTGGTAATCGTGACAAGATGGTTACAATACACCAATTCATGTGTTATACCAATTCCAGAACTTTCGTTAGGTATGCTATCAATCAGAACAAGTGGTTACAAACCGCGCTGCCTTCTCGCTGATGTTTCTGCGTAACATACTAACGTCATCTGAAATGAGATAAAGGAGCTCTCGTTGGAATTTTTATTAGATTATGGTCTGTTTCTGGCCAAAATTATCACGGTGGTTGCTGCGATAATTGTTCTGCTCATTATTGCAAAATCGGCTGGTGGCAAATCGGGTGCGGCGAAAGGGGAGTTAGAGATTACCAACCTTTCAGAGCAACACAAACAATCTGTTGAGCAGTTAGAGCATCATTTGCATGACGATGCTTTCATCAAGGCTCGAGATAAAGCCGTCAAGAAAGAAGAAAAAGAGAAGAACAAATCTCGCGAGAAAGAAATCAAACAAGCGAGCAAAGACGGTTCATTAGATAGCAAGCGTGAACCACACCTATTTGTTCTTGATTTCAACGGTAGCATAGACGCAAAAGAAGTCGCGTCTCTACGTGAAGAAATCACCGCTATTTTGGCTGTCGCACGTGAAGGTGATGAAGTGTTACTTCGCTTAGAGTCTGGCGGTGGTATGGTTCATGGTTACGGCCTTGCCTCTTCTCAACTGGACCGAATCAAAGCTGCGGGTCTTCCTCTGACCATCTCTGTTGACAAAGTTGCGGCAAGTGGCGGTTACATGATGGCATGTGTAGCAGATAAAATTGTTTCTGCACCATTTGCAATTGTGGGTTCTATTGGCGTTATCGCACAGATTCCTAACTTCAACAAACTGTTGAAGAAACATGACATTGAGTACGAACAACTAACAGCGGGTGAATATAAACGCACGCTAACGATGTTCGGTGAGAATACCGATAAAGCGCGCGATAAGTTTAAGCAAGAACTTGAAGAAACACATGTCTTGTTTAAAGACTTCATCCGTGAGCGTCGTCCTAGTTTGGACCTAGACAAAGTAGCCACTGGTGAGCACTGGTTCGGTACACAAGCGAAAGAGCTTGGTTTGGTGGATGACATTAGTACATCTGATGATATCGTTGTTGCAGCATGCAAAGATAAAACTGTACTTTCTGTGCATTATGTACAAAAGAAAAAACTGGCCGACAAGCTAGCAGGTGTGGCGGGTAAAGTCGCTGATAGTGTTATTTTAAAGTTAGCTGAGCGTGGTCAAAAGCCGATTGTTTAATCGAGCTTAAGTTCATGGCATTTAAAACGGCGAGGGCAGAAGCTCTCGCCGTTTTTGTTGAACTTTATGTTTATTGATGAATCCAATTACGCATTAGGTGTAATGCTTTACACGACATTTTTCCTCGCTCCAAAGACTGATTACCCGTATAATGTGCGCCTCGAAAACCGAGCAAATTGCTGAAAAGAAACTATTGGTGGAGAAGAACATGTCCTCTCAAACTCCGGTTGTAACCGTAGATGGACCTAGTGGTGCAGGTAAAGGCACTTTATGTATGTTGCTGGCGAAAAAGTTGGGTTTCCAACTCTTAGATTCTGGCGCAATTTATCGTGTACTTGCACTCGCTGCGATTCACCACGGTGTCGACACCGAGTCAGAAGATGCTCTTGTCCCACTAGCAACACACCTAGACGTTCAATTTATCGCGGAAGGTGACTTAGTTAAGGTCATTCTAGAAGGCGAAGACGTGTCAGGGGAGCTTCGTAAAGAAGAAACGGGTATGGCAGCATCTAAAGTTGCGGCTTTGCCACGTGTTCGTGAAGCATTACTACGTCGTCAGCGTGCATTTGAGACCGCTCCGGGTCTGGTTGCTGATGGTCGTGATATGGGCACAATTGTATTCCCGAGTGCGCAAGCAAAAATCTTCCTTGATGCGAGTGCTGAAGAGCGTGCAAATCGACGCCTTAAACAGTTGCAAGAGAAAGGGTTAGATGTTAGATTTGCTGACCTTTTAAGCGAGATCCAAGAGCGTGACGACCGAGATCGTAACCGCCCAGTGGCGCCATTACGCCCTGCTGAGGATGCGCTTGTGCTAGATTCTACGTCGATGACTATCGACGAAGTAGTAGAAAAGGCACTACAATATATCGAATCGAAGCTAGCTGAGTAATAATACTCGACTAGGCTAAGAGCGTTGGTCGCAAGGATGATGACTGGCGAATTTAATAACCCCATGCGGTAGGATACCCGTGGAAGTTTAATTTATTGAAGATTAATTAAATGACTGAATCTTTTGCTCAACTCTTTGAAGAGTTTCTAAACGAAACAGAATTCCAACAAGGCAGCATCGTTAAAGGTACTGTAGTAGCTATCGAGAACGGTTTCGTTCTTGTTGACGCTGGTCTTAAGTCTGAATCTGCTATCCCTGCTGAACAGTTCAAGAACGCTGCTGGCGAACTTGAAGTTGAAGTTGGCGCTGAAGTAGACGTAGCTCTAGACGCTGTTGAAGATGGTTTCGGTGAAACTCAACTTTCTCGTGAGAAAGCTAAGCGTCACGAAGCTTGGATCGTACTTGAGAAAGCTTACGAAGAAGCTGAAACTGTTGTTGGTATCATCAACGGTAAAGTTAAAGGCGGTTTCACTGTTGAACTAAACGGTATCCGTGCTTTCCTTCCTGGCTCTCTAGTAGACGTACGTCCAATCCGCGACACTGCTCACCTAGAAAACAAAGAGCTAGAGTTCAAAGTTATCAAACTTGACCAAAAACGTAACAACGTAGTTGTTTCACGTCGTGCAGTTATCGAATCAGAGAACAGCGTTGAGCGTGACGAGCTTCTAGAAACTCTACAAGAAGGTTCTGAAGTTAAAGGTATCGTTAAGAACCTTACTGACTACGGTGCGTTCGTTGACCTAGGTGGCGTTGACGGTCTTCTACATATCACTGATATGGCTTGGAAGCGCGTTAAGCACCCATCTGAAATCGTTAACGTTGGTGACGAGATCCAAGTTAAAGTTCTTAAGTTCGACCGTGAGCGTACTCGCGTATCACTAGGTCTTAAGCAACTAGGCGAAGATCCATGGGTAGCAATCGCTAAGCGTTACCCAGAAGGTCACAAACTAACTGGTCGCGTAACTAACCTAACTGACTACGGCTGCTTCGTTGAAATCGAAGAAGGCGTTGAAGGTCTAGTTCACGTTTCAGAAATGGATTGGACTAACAAGAACATCCACCCTTCTAAAGTTGTTAATGTTGGCGACGAAGTTGAGGTTATGGTTCTTGAAATCGACGAAGAACGTCGTCGTATCTCTCTAGGTCTGAAACAGTGTAAAGCTAACCCATGGCAGTCATTCGCTGAAGCACAAGCTAAAGGCGACAAAGTTACTGGTAAGATCAAGTCTATCACTGACTTCGGTATCTTCATCGGTCTAGAAGGCGGCATCGATGGTCTAGTTCACCTATCTGACATTTCTTGGAATGTTGCTGGCGAAGAAGCTGTACGTGAGTACAAGAAAGGCGACGAGATCTCTGCAGTTGTTCTAGCAGTAGACGCTGAGCGTGAGCGCATCTCTCTAGGCATCAAGCAAATGGAAAATGACCCATTCAATGCTTACGTTGCTGACAACAAGAAAGGTGTTCTAGTTAACGCTACTGTAACTGCTGTTGACGCTAAAGGCGCTACTGTTGAAATCGCAGAAGGCGTTGAAGGTTACATCCGTGCTTCTGAAGTATCACGCGATCGCGTAGAAGATGCTTCTCTAATCCTAAGCGCTGGTGATGTTGTTGAAGCGAAGTTCACAGGTGTAGACCGTAAGAACCGCGTAATCAACCTATCTATCAAAGCTAAAGACGAAGCTGACGAGCAAGAAGCAATGGCATCTATCAACAAGCAAGATGACAATGCATTCGGTAACGCAATGGCTGACGCTTTCAAAGCTGCTAAAGGCGAATAATATACTCGCTTAAGCAAAAAAGGAGCCGCAAGGCTCCTTTTTTATATTTGGTCATATTTAAGTAGTAATACTAATGACAGTAAACTATCTTAATAAAAGGCATTTCTTCATTGCGCATTTTGCATAAAATTTGTCTAGAATTGTCAGCAAGTGTTTGTTGGAATTAGTATTACTTACTATAATAAGTGATAAAGATACTCAAAGAGGGCAACTATGACTAAGTCTGAACTGATTGAAAGACTCTGCGCTGAGCAAACACACTTATCAGCGAAAGAGGTAGAGGATGCTGTAAAAGATATTTTAGAGCACATGGCCTCTACACTAGAGAGCGGTGACCGTATCGAGATCCGTGGCTTTGGTAGTTTTTCTCTTCATTACCGCGAGCCTCGCGTAGGTCGTAACCCTAAAACGGGCGATAAAGTGGAATTGGAAGGTAAATACGTTCCACATTTCAAACCTGGTAAAGAACTTCGTGAGCGTGTAAATATTGGTTAATGCACTCTTATTAGTTTGAAAAAAGCGGCATACGTTTGTGTATGCCGCTTTTTTGTAATGTATCCAAGATCGTTTACTAATCTAATTGTGGATTCAGCTGTTTTCTTTGCTGCTTTCTATACCCAAATAACTTTAACTTCTAAGCATGTCTACAAACTAAGCATCTTGAGGTTACTTGGGTATAGATTATTGCTAATATACGTAGTCTGAAGAAGCATTTTCCTGCATAATCTTACCGACTTACTCCTAGAAGGGTGATGTAACATGAAAATTATAAAAATCGTTGCTGTTTTAGCTCTCTTTTTAATTGCATTGGCGTTAGGTTCCCAAAACCAAGAGCTCGTGACTTTTAACTATCTTCTAGCAAAAGGAGAGTTCCACTTATCTACGCTATTAGGTGTAGTATTTGTGGTTGGCTTTGCTTTAGCGTGGGTTATCTTTGGTAGCATCCAACTGAAAACTCAGCTACAGGTCCGTCGTTTAAAGAAAAAACTGAAAAAGTACGAACCAACTGAATCAAACAACGCTGCTGATAAGCCAGCCATTGAAAAACAGGCATAAGGATAAGGCTTAACTTTAATGCTTGAACTACTCTTCTTGTTGTTGCCTATAGCTGCTGCGTATGGCTGGTATATGGGGCATCGCAGCGCTCAGCAAGACAAGCAGAAGCAATCTCATCAAATCTCTCGTCAGTATATGACGGGTCTTAATCTGCTGCTCTCTGACCAATCAGATAAGGCTGTCGATCACTTTATTGAATTGCTCCAAGTTGATAACGAGACCATCGATACTCACCTTGCGTTGGGTAACCTGTTCCGGTCTCGTGGTGAAGTCGACCGCGCAATCAGAATTCACCAAAATCTTATTTCTCGTTCAGGCTTAACACTGGACCAAAAGAACCTCGCCCTTCAACAGTTAGCGAAAGACTACATGGTCTCAGGTTTTCTTGATCGTGCAGAGAAAATCTTCGAACAGTTAGTCGAAGAGCCAGATTACAAAGAGGCGGCTCTTCAACAATTAGTGACCATTTATCAGCAAACACGAGAATGGGAAAAGGCGATTTATTACGCGAACCAATTGGCTAAGTTAGGTAATAAACGCTCAAGGATGCGTGCAAATATTGCCCATTTTTGGTGTGAAATAGCCATGCTCGACCAAGCTGATGGGAATACTAATAAGGCAATACAGCATTTTAAAAAAGCGTTAGCGGAAGACCCGAAGTGTGTTCGAGCAAGTATTGCTTTGGGACGAATTTATCTAGAGTCTGAAGACTATAAGCACACCATCAAATATCTGACAGGGGTACTTGAGCAAGATAAAGACTTTATCAGTGATGTCTTGCCAACTATTGCAGAATGCTATCATCATCTGGGCCAGGAAGATGAACTTGTCGAGTTTCTGCGAGCTTGTATTGATAAGAAAGCAGGCGTATCAGCCGAGTTGATGTTGGCTCAATTAGTTGCTCATCACGAGAACGTTGGGGCTGCTCAAGAGTTACTGACGAAACAATTGCTGAAAAACCCAACCATGAAGGGCTTCTACCGTTTAATTGACTACCACATTGCAGAAGCAGAAGATGGTCGAGCGAAAGACAGCCTATCAACACTACAAGCGATGGTGGGTGAACAGTTAAAAGTGAAACCACATTACCGATGCCGGAAGTGTGGATTTTCTACCCATTCCCTTTATTGGCATTGTCCGTCCTGTAAAGGATGGGGGACGATCAAGCCAATCCGCGGATTGGATGGTGAATAATTCTTAATGCAGCTGGCAGAGTTTCTGTCCGCTGCATTTTTTTAACTTTTTATTTAATAAGAACCAAAACAGTTAGGAGATGAAATGATCGACCAAAAAGTTATTGTCGCACTGGATTATGATAACCAAGCAGATGCACTTGCGTTTGTAGATAGAATTGATCCTGCGTCATGCCGACTAAAAGTTGGCAAGGAGATGTTTACGCTATTTGGTCCTGATTTTGTACGTGAACTCCATAAACGTGGTTTCTCGGTATTCCTAGATTTAAAATTTCACGATATTCCAAACACCTGTTCGAAAGCAGTTCGCGCTGCGGCTGAAATGGGTGTATGGATGGTGAACGTACACGCGAGCGGTGGTGAGCGTATGATGACGGCATCACGTGAAATTCTTGAGCCATATGGTAAAGATCGTCCACTTCTTATCGGTGTAACGGTACTAACCAGTATGGAACAAAGTGATTTAGCTGGTATTGGTTTGAATGTTGCGCCTCAGGAGCAAGTGATTCGTCTAGCAACCTTGACCAAAAACGCAGGCTTAGATGGTGTGGTATGTTCAGCGCAAGAGTCCTCATTACTGAAGAGCGAACTAGGCCAAGAATTTAAGTTAGTGACCCCTGGTATTCGACCTGCTGGCTCAGAACAAGGTGACCAACGCCGTATCATGACGCCAGTAGACGCTATCCAATCAGGTTCAGATTATCTTGTGATTGGTCGCCCTATCACTCAAGCGTCAAATCCTGCAGAAGTGCTGAAGTCGATCAATGAGAGCTTATCTAACATGTAAGCACTGTCTCGATTGTATGGAGAAAAGTGAGGCTAAGATGCCTCACTTTTTGCATCGAATGAAAATACTGATCGCGGTAAACAACCATTCCTTTTAACCAGCTATGTCTGATCATTTACTCGCTTTAACTGGTATATCGGGGCCAATTGAGATAAAGGTTCTGCGGTTTATTCTGAGTAAAGTAGGGCTTGGTACTATGCCGATCACACTTTTGTAACATAACTCACTGTGATGCCTCGAAAATGCAACCATGTGTTATTGATGGCTTGCGTTACAAATGTCTAAAGAATACTATGGCGAAGATGCATTCACTGCGTTGTAAGGTCTAGGATGACCTAGTGAAACTCTTTGAAATTAATATAGAAGCTGGCAGGACGTCACTTCATATTACGTTCCTATTATTTCCTATCTGCGTATTTTAAATCGCAGCTTTCTGTGAGCTTTCACACGCTGTCTTCCTTGTTACGACCTTAGTGCGCAAACACAACAAGGAAGAAACATGACTAAAAAACTGCCATTTTCAGTACTAGCAACACTGACCGCTGCCAGTTTTCAACTGAGTGCGGCAGAATTGCCAGCTGATATCGAATGGATTTCAAACAACAACGAACCTCTATTTGCCTCTGAAGAGGCGGTACGAGGTGGCACCTATCGCACTTACATTCAGAGCTTTCCGCAAACATTACGAAGTGTTGGTCCAGATGCGAACTCAGGTTTGCGCCAATACTTAATGGATGGTTCACCAAAACTGGCTCAGCGTCATCCAAATACTGGCAAATGGATCCCTCAACTTGCTAAGTCATGGGCATTTGGAGAAGACAACAAAACCGTATTCTTTAAACTCGACGAAACGGCCGAGTGGTCAGATGGTGAAAAAATTACAGCAGATGATTACGTCTTTATGATGAAGTACTACACGTCAAAAGACATTATCGACCCGTGGTATAACGACTTCTTCACAAACAGTATTGTGAGTGTTGAAAAAATTGATGACTACACGATCAAAGTCAATCTTGCTGTAGCTCAAAGTCATGACTCACTTATGGTTATGATTAACATGCCAAGTAATGGTTTTCAGCCTCGTCCTGAACACTTCTTTGAAGGAGAAAAGGACGCAAATAACGATGGCATGCCTGATAACTTCGTCAGAAAGTTTAACTTTAAATCTGAGCCAACCGCAGCGCCTTACTACATTGATCAAGTGAAGAAAGGTAAGAGCGTGACATTCAAACATGTCGGTGAAGATTGGTGGGGATACAACAATCGCTACTATAAAAACCGTTATAACGTTGAAAAGGTTCGCATTAAGGTGATTCGCGATCCTGATATTGCCATGAAGCACTTTGAGAAAGGCAACTTAGACTACTTTGAGATGGTGCTACCAAGCTTTTGGCATGACAAAACCAATAGTGATGTGTACAAAAAAGGCTATATCCAAAAGTACTGGGGCTTTAACGAAGCACCGCAAGGAGCTGGTGGTCTTTGGATGAACACAGCGATGCCGATGTTGGATAACCTAGAAGTGCGTAAAGGTGTTATGGCAGCCACTGACTATGACGGCATGATTGAAAACATCATGCGTGGAGATTATTCACGTAAACCGCATGGACTCGGCTTTGGTCATGGCGAATACGATGATCCTAACAATACACCGCCAAAGTTTGATGCTGATGCGGCGGTTAAACACTTCGAAAAAGCGGGCTTTGACAAAGTGGGCGCAGATGGTATTCGTATTAACGACAAGGGCCAACGCTTGAGCTTTGCTATCACCTATGGATACAACTCTTGGACACCGCGTATTGCATACCTGAAAGAGCAAGCGAAACTTGCTGGTCTTGAGTTCACGTTAAACTTGGTGGATGGCTCATCTGCGTTTAAATACATTCTTGAGAAAAAGCATCAGCTAGCGTTTTTGAATATGGGCTCTGGTGAGATCCCTGCGTATTGGGAATACCTACACTCGGATAATGCAAATCGACCACAAACGAATGCTCACACCAACTACAGCAGCCCTGAGCTAGACAAGTTAATTGAAGCGTATGATTCTGAGTTTGATCAGGAGAAGCGTTACGACTTGTCGCATCAAATCCAAAACTATGTCAGCAAAGCGAACATCATCGTTCCTGGCTACATGGTGCCTTATTCTCGAGTTGCTCATTGGCGCTGGGTTAAAATTCCTAAAAACGGCATGACAAAAGCGACAGAATGGGTGCTTCATCCAATGGATATCGGTAATTTCTGGATTGATAACCAAGTAAAAGAAGAGACAGAGGAAGCGATGGACGAGGGTAAAACCTTCCCAGAATTAACGGTAATTGATGATCGTTACAAATTGTAAATCAGTAGTTTAGATAGAAAATGATAGCCCCGGTAATGAATTTTATCGGGGCTTTCTTTTTTTACTTAATAAGGTAAGACACTTCTAAAAGGTAGGTTTTTGCATCACCAAGCAAAGAGAAAGCTTTATCGATGGTTTTAAATCGATCATCAAGCGAGTCGCTTGATATCAGCTGGCTGAATGTTTGTAACGAGAAAGCTTCGTTTGCTTTGAAGAACTGATGTACGTTTTCAAGCTGCACTTTATGAATATGCTCCACCTTATTTAGGGCGGTGGTTAAATCGGAAATGTTAATCGACATTGCTACTCGGGAACCTTATCAACAAGACCTATATGAGGTCATAGAGTGGGGTTTTATATTTTGCGACAGAGAGTAACACCGAAGAGCAATTTATAGTCTGATGAAGATCAATTTGCCTTATTTAAGCATCTGTAACGTGGCACTAGACGTGTACCTAGAGTTGGTACAAGTTACAACGCTTGAATATAGGCTAGGGTTCAACCTAATCAAAAGTAAAAGCCAAGTCCGACTAAAAGCCCTTGAGAAGCCGTATCATATTCAAATACCTCTTCATTTTTGTAATCGACCCAGGTCGACTTGTAAGCTAAGTTGAGATCAGACCACTCGTTAAAGCTATAACGAACACCAGTTTGAATGGCATAAGTGAAGTGAGTATCGTTGCCAAGTCCGGCGTCGATGCTGGCATGAAATCGCCAGTTTTCGCTCAATTCATCAATGAGTCGCAAGCCAACTAAAAAATCGACCCAATCTTCTTGTAATGACAGTCTATCTTCTAGTACCCGGTTGTCATTACGATACAGCTTGCCGGTGATGTCATTGTCCCACCAACGTAATCCAAACATATAATCCAGTTTACCAAATGAATATTGTTCGCGTTGGAATGCCTTTGCTTCTAGAACACCTTGCCGTATTTCGATGTCCGCACGATAACGAGCGTTAGGCAGAGCGCCCTTGATATTATTAACATCACCACTTAAGTTCATGAAACTATAATCTATGTAGTAGCCCCACTTACTTTGGTAAATACTCTCGAATCGCAACATCGCCCCAATATCGAGGTGGTCTACGATGAACTTAGGATCGACATCCACCTCTGATGAAAAGCGACCAATACTGGTATCCCCGTGGATATTCAGTCCTAGCATGTACACTTCTATGCTATTTCGCCAACGAGATTCTTGTGTCTCGGCTGAGAGCGCTACTGATGTAGGTAATACAAGAATGAGTGAGGAGAGTGATAGCAGGTTACATGGTTTCATCCAATTTCCTTTTCGGCTTTTCGGCTTTTCGGCTTTTCGGCTTTTCGTCAGCTTTCAGCTTAGTAGAAGTCGCTACACTCTGCATAAAAAAGGGAAGCAACTTGCTTCCCTGTAATTAACATTGACTTAGAGTTGTTTGGCAATGTCTGAGGTTAGGCTTTCTAAGCCTATGGATAAAGCGTTGACGAGCGCTTCATAGCCTTCATCTTGAAGCGGCTTTGAGATTTGTATTGGCGCACTGTTTTCGACCTTACCTTCGGCATTAATGAGTAACCATTCTCCCTCAATTTCGATATTACCTTTGTAGCTGCCATTAAATTTATTTAACGTAAGCTGTAGTTTGGCTTCACCGCTTTGATCCAACAGATTATTCATTTCAGTCGGCCAGTAATGACTTTGCTTTTGACGTAGTTCCGCGACAACTCTCTGAGTGATTTGCTCAGAAATACTGTGCGCCCATTGATTGTGTTTTGCCTGAATAACTTGGGTCTCAGAGGTTCGATAAACAATGCCATTATCATTCAAATAACTCGCCAATGTCACTGGACGAACAACTAAAGTTGGGCGCTGAGCGATATCAGAAGAGCTCAGCGTCACTGGTTCCGCCTTAGGTAGAAGGTACATAGCTCCTTTAGTTTGCGGAGCGCTACTGCAACCCGTTAGACCGACAAATAGCGCGATAGACAGAAAGAATACTCGTTTCATTAGTTTTGGCCTTTAACTGGTATTGGGTCACTGATTTCATCTTCTCCAAACACGAGAGAGTTTGGCTTTTCGTTTAGCTGTTTAAGTACGGGTTTAAACTCTGTCATCACGCTTTCTAATTCTTTTAGCGTGGCTTCCATTTCGCTGTACATGGTTGAGTTGGGCCCATAACCATCGAGTGTTTTTTGTAATTGCTGTAAGCTTCGGCGAATATCTGTTGGGATCTCTTGCGTCTCTTTTTGATTCAAAAGTTTATCAATACTGTCCGCCACGCGTTCTGCTGAAGCTAACGTTTTTTCAGACGTTTTTAACGTTGAATTGAGAGAATCTAGCGTTTCTTCCATCGGTAAGTTATTAATCTTATTTAGGAAGTCGTTCACTTGGCGCTGAACCTGCGCAAAACCACCACGCATGGTTGGGAAAACATCTAAATCAGCAAACTTACTCGGTACGTAAGGCTCGTCATTTGGATAGAAGTCGGCGTCAACATACAGTGCGCCTGTTAATAAGTTACCTGTTTTTAAAGTACCACGTAGGCCTTTAGCAAACTCACTCTTCAATTTATCTTTTAACATTGGTAAAGATTGGGATTGGAAATCGCCATAAACACGGCCGAGCTCGATACGTACCAATACAGGGATTTTTTTCGCAGAAAAGTTCTCTTCTGGGGTTGGAAGTCGCATTGGTACACGCATCACAGTACCAATTCTCAAGCCTCGATATTCGACAGGTGCCTTACGTTTAAGTCCTCGTACCGATTCATCAAAAAGCATAACGAATTCAATATAATCATCGTACATGCCTTCTCGAAGTTGTTTAATATCATCGTACAAGCGGAAGTTGACCATATTTTCAGTGAGCTGTTCACCGGATTCAAGACCTGGAACGGTATCGAAGGTAACACCACCCGTTAGCATGCTCTCTAATGAGCCAAACTTGACTTCGAACCCTTCAGCGTTGAGCTGTAAATCTACGCCAGAATTCAGCCAGAACTTGGTACGAGTGCGCACTAAGCTGTCATAAGGCTTGAAAATAAAGAGTTGGTATAACGCTTTGCGAGTGTCAACATCAAAGCTGGTTTTCTCTACACGACCAACCGTAAAGCCTTTATAAATGACGGGGTCACCAACGCCTAGCTTACCAGCCTCGCGGTGTGTTAACACAAGGCGTAACCCCTCTGCATCAGGAGAGGCGACTGGGGGAACATCTAAGACCGTAAAGCGCTCTTTCTCTATCTTAGATTTACCCGGCTGAAGTTGGATATAAGCGCCAGAGAGCAAGGTCTCTAAACCTGAAACGCCATCACGGCCAATACGAGGCTTCACAACCCAAAACATGGTGTCATCTCGCAGCATGCGTTCTGCATCCTTGTTCATTTGTGCCTTAGCGATGATGTGATCGTAATTTTCACTGAGAGTGACTTCAGTAATCAGTCCGACTTTTACATTCAATGCTCGGATTTCGGTTTTGCCAACCTCAATCCCATCTGCGGTTGGCAGTTGGAGAGTAATTTGTGGGCCTGTACTGTTGATATATTGGAACAGCATCCACGCTCCCATGGCTAGCGCAAGGATCGGGACAATCCATATCGCAGAAATCTGCTTTTGCGGTTTTATTTGAGCGGTTACGTTGTTCTCATCACTCATATTTGGCTTTCTCGTTTAAGTTGTCAGAAATCGGCTCCTGCACTTCGTTTTGTGGCAATTGCCACAACAAACGTGAGTCAAATATCATTGCAGAAAGCATAGTAAAAATGACCACTGCCGCGAAAGAGAGCGCAGCAGGACCTGGATAAATCGCCATTAAGTTTTGCAGCTGAACCAGTGCAACTAAGATCGCGACGACGAAGATATCGATCATGGACCAACGGCCAATAAACTCAGTTATGCGGTAGATCTTTAAGCGTGAAATACTCTCTTCGTGCGGAAGATATCGCGCTTTTTGCGCATTGTAATACAGCCACGCGAGTGCCAGCATTTTCGCCATTGGAATAAATACGCTAGCAAAGAAAATTACCATCGCAATAGGGTAAGAACCTAAATGCCAAAGCAATATTACCCCCTCCATGATAGTCGAACCTTCTGCATGTCCAAGGCTTACGGTGTACATCATAGGGTAGAGGTTCGCAGGGATATAGAAAATGATTGAAGCAAACAAAAGCGCCCAAGCTTTTTGTAAATTGTCTGCGGGGTTGTATTTGTGAATAGGGCTTTTACAACGAATGCAGTGTTGGTGTTTTTTAGCTTCAATAGGGTTGAGCTGGTGGCACGTATGACAACCAATATGGTTGTGGTTATGGTGCGTATCACCCTCTTTTACATCAGGTAGCTCGATAGCTGGAATAAAGTGCCCCCAGAGCCAGCTTTTGTCGACCATTGATATGCATTTGACTACCAGAACGGTATATACACAAAACGCCCAGAATGAAGTGCCCATTCCTATGTCTGCGAGGGAAGCGATTTTAATTAAGCTGACCAACACGCCAATCAAAAATACATCCACCATTAACCAAGGTTCGACTCGAAACAGAAGACGGCATAAAACTTTTGCCATTCGTTGCTGCTTTTTAGAGGGGGTATGTTTACGTGCTTTTAATGCTTCAAGGTGAAGAAAGAGAATGAGACCAACATAGATTGCAGGCAAAACGATAACTGTTGCGAGTAGCAGCACACCCAAAAGCACATTTTGAAACTCAGCCAGCATTTTGGCAGCGTGCAACAAGGTGATTTCTTGCGACAACCCTTGCACGCTGAACGACATAAAAGGGAAAGAAATGCTTAGCACTAACATGATCAAACATGCCGATGATATGGCGATCACGCTTTGGTAAGGCTTGGCATTCACTTTAGTCAGCGAATGCGAACATCGAGGACATTGTGCTTTTTGCCCCTGTTCGATATCGGGAATGCGAACAACAAGGCCGCACTCTTCGCATGAAATTAACTGACGGGAATTAGGTTGAATACTCATCGGGTAGGTTTTAGATTCATTTGCTTTAAGAATACTCTTTTTTCACTAGGCACGCTTGTTTTGATTCAGGAGTTTACGAGTTTCTTACTTTTGGCATTAGAGCATATGGGAAATCTAAGACATAAACGAAGTCACGTTTGGTACAAGATTTTACGGCGAAGATGAGTATGTTGGAAGTCGAAAATAATGTGATATTGCTTGTCTGTGGAGGGGGGTAATTACTTGTTTTTAAGGGTAAGTAACCCTGCCCAGATAATCTGAGCAGGGAAAAAGAGCATTTTATTTAAGGTGCTTAGTTGTACTTTACTTGACCGTTCCGCTCTTAAAGGCATTGGCCCCGACTTGCGTACCGTTGAGCGTTTTGCCGTAATAGCCTTGGTGCTGGTGATATTTCTCCGCGTTTGCGGTGACATTGCCTTTGAATCGAGGATCTTGTGGACGCTCATGGCTGTTGACGTATGCTGCGACATCCCAAGCTTCTTGCTCTGTCAGCTGCACACTTTTCCCAAGCGGCATGTTTTCGTAAATAAAATAGGCTGCAGTGTTAATCCGGTGCATACCTGCGCCCCAGTTATACGCATATTCGCCCCAAAGTGGTGGAATGTATGAATGGTCGTTGGTGTCTTTGATGCCTGAACCGTCGGCGCGATGGCAAGTTTCACAGTTCTTTTCGTAGACCAATGCGCCTCGCTCTATTGATGGTTCTTGCTCAGGGGCGGCGATTTTTGGGTAGCCACGCCCAGAGAGATTACCCCGCTTTTCAATTGGTAATGCTTGTGCGATGGCTTCGGGCAACGGGAAGTCTTTTGCTTTTCCACCAATTTGCAACGTTTTTGCGTCTAGTTCTGGAATGGGTTCATCCGCCATACCATGTTTGTCAAGCAAGCCGCCCATCGCTAACCAGTAGGCGTAAGCACTAAGGGCAACAATTTCTGTCGAATCGTAAGCGGGCGCTTTACCGTTCATGGAATACTCGAAACAACCTTGGATACGGTCAGCATAGCTGTTTACGCGATCGTTTTTCTTACGATATGCAGGGTATGCCATGTAAGCTGCCCACAGTGGCGCAGCGTTTGCTTTTCGTCCTGCCTCCATATGGCAGTTCACACAGTTTTGTTCGTTGCCAACGTATTTTCCGCGCATTTGTTGTGAGTTAACAAAGAGCGAGTAACCGCGTTTTACTTGCTCACCAAATGCGGTGTTTGGGATTGTGCTGAGATCACGCGATTTTAAGTATTCACCGTGCTTTTCTTTTTCTATCGCAGGTAGCTCTTTCTGGCGGTCCGGTAATGGATCGTTAGCTAGTACGAGCGTAGAAATGAAAGGCAGTGCGAACAAAGAATAGAAACGTTTCATGACTGCTCCTAGTAACGTAATGAGGCAAAGTAGTAAGCAAGATTTTCGATCTCTTTGTCAGTGAGATTTTTAGCGATGGTCCCCATCATATTGAGCGGGTCGCCACTGCGAGTGCCGTTTTTCCATGCCATCAATTGCGTTTTTAAGTAATCAGCATGTTGGCTTGCGAGGCGAGGGAACTTGTCGACGCCCATACCGCTGGCTCCATGACAAGTTGCGCAAGCTGGAATATTTCTATCCCAATCGCCTTGGAAAATTAATTTACGATAAGGGTTACGAATATCAGCTTGGTCGCCGCGTTGTTCTGGATTCGTGAACTCATAGCTCGGGAGGTTAGCAAAGTACTTCATAACTTCCTTCCGATCTGCGGGATCGCTGAGTTCCTTCGCCATGCCTTGCATGACCACATTTTGGCGTTCGCCACTAAGGAATAGTTCGATTTGAGTGTTGAGATAATTCGCGTTTAAACCAGCGATCATCGGCGCGATATTTGGCTGTCCCATGCCATCTTGGCCGTGACAACCGCTACATACGCTGGCTTTTTCCGGAATAGACGAGGCGCTTGCGCCCATAGTGGTTGCTAACAAACAGGCCACCACCACTGGAAGAATTTTTGACATGCTGACTCACTTTAATTTTTATTAATATGTCTAAGTGCTACTTGGTAGTCACTTGGACAATATTGTCGGCCTTGTCAATAATGAAAGGTATTGTGGATTTCCACATATTTAATAAGTGTAAATGGCCGTATTTGTTTTTATTGGTTGTTCTATAAGCGATAAAAACAAAGTGGTGAAGAGCTGCACAAATCGGCAGCTCTAAGTGGTAGAGACGTCCTAACGTGCGGCGTTACGCTTTGCGGATTTTGGCCGGCAGGGACTGACGTGCCGCCGCGCCCACTACCCAATCCAACAATACACCTTTACCTTCTCGGGTAGGATCAATTAAGCCAATGTCGTTAATGTTGACGCCATCTTGGCTGCGCGTTTTTACGGGTTGTTGTTTATCGCCGATCCAGTGTGAGCGTTGTCCTAGCTCGGTATGACCAAACCCATGTTCAAATCCGAGTGTGCCAGGGCGAATCCCGTTGACTATCATCGCAAGTGCTTTGGTGCTTGCAGATGGTGTCTCGATAACAAACTCATCACCCGTTTTAATGCCTGCGCGCTCGGCATCGATTGGATGGATGTACACTGGGTTTACGCCTTTAATCGAGTTCAACCTTGGCGATAGGTTGGATACCGCACTGTGAATGTTGGATTTAAAGTTCGTTAGGCTGAAAGGCCATTCTGAGCTTGGGAACTGGTCTTCCATTGGTGTGCCATCGGCCAGTTTTTGTGGATGCCATGTTGGGCAACCCGTGTAGAAATCACCGGTCATGGTGTTTCTTGCGCTGCCGACACGTTCATTCCATATCGCGACAGGTCGTGTCCATTTGTGCTTCATTTGCTCACCTTGATACGCTTCGGTTGCATTTTCAAAACGTCCACCGCGAGCAAAAATAAACGCCACACGTTTCATCTCATCCGCTGTCAGCGTCTTCTGCATGGCTGGCATTAAACGCTCTAGGCCGGACCACGCAATGTCTTCTGCCGAAACTTCAGGCACCCCGCCTTTCACATAAGCCAAGTTTGCCGCGGAACGTAAGTAGAAATCTTCAGCGCTGTGGAGAGCGTGCCAATTCCCTTGCGCATCTTGAATCGCGTTGTCACCAAAGCCGCCTAGTTGCATTTTCTTGGCGACATCAATCAAAAAGTTTTCTAAGCAAATCGAACGACCATCGGCGGTTTTCTCTGTTCGCGCTTCCACAATCGGCCAACGAGCGGTGACGGTTTTCACCGGAACGTCGTGCCAAGGCGTTGCCATACCCCAGCTTTCGTAGGTGACCGTGTCAGGTACAATATAATCCGACAACGCGGTGGTTTCGTTAATGAACGCATCAACAGACACAATCAAACCGAGTTGTTTTGGATCTTTAAGCTTGTCTTCCAGCAGCGTTTTCAATCCGGGTACACCATACATCGGGTTCGCCATGTGGTTGATCCACGCTTTAACGCGGTATGGATACCCATCAATAGCCGCAGATAGGTGCTCTGTCAGCAGTGGCGCGGCAAACGGATACCAAGGGGCGCGAGTTGGGTAAGGTGATTCACCTGCCTCAACGCGACGTTTGTATTCGCTGGTTTTGTGGTAGGGGAATTTACTGCGCGACAAAAAGACGCCTTTCGGGCCGACTTTGCCAGCAAATTTGGTGAAGTCGTAACGAGGACCCGCAGCGGAAGTTGGGTAGCCACCCGCTTTGGCCATCGCGCCGCCTTTCATATTTATGTTACCAATCAACGCATTGAGCATCATGATGGTAAACGAGTTATAGAACCCATTGGTGTGCATGTTGCCACCGTGGGTATCGACCACCGCTTTTGTTCCGTGACTGGTGAAGCGCTTTGCTAGTTCAACAACTTGTTCGACAGGGATTTCACATTGTTGGCTGTAGAACTCAAGACTGTATTTGAACGCCTCTTCTTTGAGTCTTTGTAGAGACGATTTTACGCGCACTTCGCCCGATGCAAGCGAAACCGTTTTATCGACAAACAGTGCCGCTTCCTCAGCTTGGGTATGAACACCAAATTCGCCGCTTTGCTCATCCACGATGACGTACGGGTCGGAGTCAGACAACACTTCGCCCTCGAATGGCAGATTCAAGTCGGACGCGCGTAAAAACGTGCCGTTTCTCGGGTGCTGATTATCGCTTATCACGAGATGCGTAGCATTACACCAGTGCGCGGTGCCGGCTCGTTTCATCGCGTTTGCCCCCGGCTGCGCCAAGAAGGTTTTGTTGTAGCGTTGGTTTTCGATGATCCATTGGATCATGCCAAGCACGAGGGCAGAGTCGGTGCCCGGTTTGATTGGTATCCAGCGGTTATTGTCACCTGCTGCCAAGCTCGATGAACCCGCCGGCAAACTTGGTGTGATGATGGTGTATTCCAAGCTGCCTTCTGTTCGCGCATTGGCGAGTTGGCGCGCCTGACGCTTAAAAGGGTTACCCGCTTGAGCTGGCGACATACCGATGAAGATGATGTATTCCGCATTATCAAAGTCTGGCTTTAAGTGTGCGTTCTTATCTAAATCGTTCATAAATGCGCCGCTGCCAGCACGAAATGCATAGCCGCAGTAAGAGCCATGATGCCCAAAGTTACGCGTACCATAGCTGTTGAACGCGAAGCGTTTGAATATGTCGTCTCGGCCTTCGTTACCTGCGTTGGTCATTAACAATTGGTTGGCTTTCGGTCCATATTCTGGGTTTTCAGGATCAACGGGCGTTGTTAAATCGCGAATATCGCGTAAGCCATCAACATGGCCTTCACCAAATAAATCACCACCTTCAACGACTTCTTTTATCAATTGCTCGTAGCTGATCGGAATCCATTTTCCTTCGCCGCGTTTGCCAACTCGTTTCAGCGGCTGAGTAATGCGGTACGGGCTGTTGCGAATTTCTAGCATCCCGTTTCCTCTTGCACAGGCGGTCGAACGGCCGTCAAGGCCCGCTTCTCCTGCCAAGCTCAAATAAGCATCTTTGACTGGCGTTTCGAAAGGAATGTGTTGCTGATGAGACAGCGGGTGATATGGGTTGCCACTGATACGCAAGATCTCGTCATTGCGGTTATCAATGCGTACACGCAATCCGCACAGTGACCAGCAACCAAAACACATCGATGGTGCAACACGCTGGTTTGGATTTGGGATCAGATTACCTTGGTTATTGACGGCGTATTCTGGTTCGAGGGAATTGCCGTGGTGAATATCGCGGGTCTTTTGCCCAGCAGTGCCTTCCAGCGCACCTTCTACCATGTGCTTGGTTGTGGTGGCGTAACCTGCAGCAAATGCGCCAAGCCCACCGACTGCAAGGCCTGATTTCAAAAACTGACGGCGTTTGTTATCCATAATGAAATCCTCTTTGATTAGCGTTCAGTTAAGGTGAGTGATGATGCGTTTGCTTCGATATCTTGTTTTGGCTGAACCAGCTCTGAGCCGAGCAGTGCCAGAGCAAGCCATAATCCGAGCATGCCGATAATGCCTATCCAGCCATTTCCATCCATAGTGAGTTGGTATGGATACAGCCCTGCATCGAACTTGGCGATGGTTTGCACTTCCATGATGGTGAACCAGCGAATCAGCCATGCACTTGCCAGTGCGGCAGCAGACACAAAACCGAGCCCTATGACGTGACGAAATCTGGCTGATGTGGACTTTTGGGTATCGCGCAAGAAGATGAAGGCGAGCAAAATACAACCTAAAACGACAAAAGTGAGCAAGGCAATGTTGTGCATCCATCGTTCGCTAGAATAGAGCGAAAATGTAGAGTTGTTGGATGCCCAAATGGGTAGGAGAATCAGCGTCAGAACGCCGCTCGTTACCAGTGACTTTTTGAGTAAATTGTTATCACCAGAAGTGAGAGCTTTCGATTGGCTAGGCAGCAGTAACCAAATCAGCAGAGAAAATCCGACAGCGCCCATAAATGCAGTGACAAACCAAAGAATTGGTGACGCGGGTTGGTGCCATAAAGAGCGCGATTTAACGACTGCAATTTCAGCTCCAGTATAAAGGGCGATGGTTAAGCCTGATAACACGGTGATTGCAGATATTGTGAGCATCACTTTGTGAGAAATTGTCCACTCACCGAGCGATAACTTAGATAACAGAGGTAGTACTTTTCCCGGTTGATTTCGCAGTGCGATAAGATCCTGACGCAGATACAGCCATGCTGTCGCAACCGCCAGCGTAGAAAAAACAGGCAGGAACAGCGAGCCTAGAGACATCCATGACCACGGAGTGATGTGTGCGTAAAAATGCCATGCGCGTCCCGGTTGGTGTAAATCACCAGTTAACGCTAATGGTCCCACGATGGCGCCGATGGCCAGCGTCAGCACAAGCGCAGCGCGCAGTCTGTGGCTGGTGTGTTTTTCAAATAATAGGGCGATTAGGAATAAAATAGCAGCCGCATAAGCCGAACCGATGTAGAAGAAATACTGTACCGCCCACGGGAGCCAAGCCATCGCTTGAGGTTGGACTAACACTTCGGTGATGTTCATGCGTGCTCTCCTTGTGGGTCGTAAATAGCTGGCTGCCCGTCGATATGGCTGGTAAAGCGTTCATCCATGCCGATGTAAAACACGTGTGGCTTGGTCTCTTCGTTGGGTTTTAGCACTTTGATGTCGTCTTGGTGCTTCGCAATTAAGCGGCGGACTTCGCTTGATGGATCATTCAAATCACCAATTACACGTGCACCGCCAACACAGGTTTCCACGCAGGCAGGCAATAGACCTTGTTCTAGACGGTGAGCACAGAAGGTACATTTATCTGCGGTGAGGGTGTCTTCATTGATAAAGCGAGCATCGTAAGGGCAAGCTTGTACGCAGTACGCGCAGGCGACGCAGCGGCTGTTATCCACCATGACAATGCCATCTTTGCGCTGAAAGGTTGCTTGAACCGGACACACTGCCACGCAAGGTGGGTTGTCGCAGTGGTTACACAGGCGCGGTAGCATAAAGGCTTTTGCTTCTCGCGTGGCTGTAGAGCCATCATCTAACGTAACTTCGTATTGCTTTACGGTGGTTCGGAACTGACCGATTGGCGCTTGGTTCTCGATGCTGCAACCCACAGTGCAAGCCTGGCATCCGACACATTTACGCAAATCTATCACCATGGCATAACGCTTCCCGACTTGTCCTTTTCGGTCAGCGGACTGGTTATTTCGAATAATGTTTCCCGCAGTTGCCGTGCCAATGCCAGCGACTGGAATTAACGCGGCTCCGGCTGTGACCGCGCTGAGAAAGCGACGTTTGGTGGAATCCATAACTCACCTGCTTTTTTTGTTGTATTTGAATTGACTGATTCCATTGTGAGAAATGCACTGCGAGGCTTATATTGTGGATTTCCACATACCCAGATCAAACTTGATCTAAAACAAATGTGGTTTACCAAGGGTAGCTGTTATTCTTGCTCCATTACTTTCGAAGGAACGATTCTACTCATCATGAACAAAACGCCACGGTTGCTTCAGTTTTGGGTTCTTTGCTTAGTTGCCTTTGCATCTTTGGCTCAGGGCGCAGTTTCTGAACAAGCAGATCTGCAAGGAATGCAAGAGCAAAAAGCAGAGCAGCCACAGGCCAAGCAAAAAGTCGAAGTGGGCGTGTTAGCGATACGCGGCCATCTTTATGCTGAGCAGAGATGGCAACCGACCATTGATTGGCTCAATCAGCAAATTTCCGATGTGCATTTTGTCCTTCATCCCCTTAACTTGGATGAAATGGGCGAAGCGGTGAAGTTTCAGACCATGGATTTCATCTTAACCAACCCAGGTCAGGCAGTGCGGTTGGGCAGGCAATACGCGCTGTCGTGGATGGCAACGCTAACCAGCAGAGCACCACAAAACTCGAATTACGGCATTGGTTCGGCGCTTGTGGTTCGAGCCAATTCAAGTTATCAAACGGTGCAAGATGTCTCAGGACGTCCTGTTGCGGCGGTATCAGAAAAAGCGTTTGGTGGTTATCTAACGATGCGCTATCAAATAGTCAAAATGGGGCTTAATCCAAACGATTTCTTTTCTGATGTCCGCTATCTTGGTTTTCCTATTGATGCCAACCTGTATCAATTACGTGATGGCAATGTGGAAGCGGCCGTTGTCCCTGCTTGTTTATTGGAACAGATGCTAAGTGAAGGGCTTTTACAACCGAGTAATTACCGAGTTTTACATCAACAGCCGAACGAGCGCTCGTTATGCGCTGTTTCCACACCGCTTTATCCTAACTGGTCATTTGCCAAAACAGAGCGCGGCTCAGCTCAGATCGCCAAACAGATTGCGCAAGTATTGTTAGCGATGCCACCTGAACACCCTGCGGTTATTGCGGCAGGCGCGTCAGGTTGGACGTCCCCCGTCAGCTTGCTGAGCATCGACAAACTTTATCAGGCGTTGGATCTCCATCCGTTGCAACAACCTTGGTGGAGTGAGGCTCTACGCTGGCTGCGTAGTCATCAAGAATGGGCATGGGCGCTGTTCATGTTTGTGATTGTGTTGAACGCGTACCACTTTTGGCTTGAGTATCGATTTAGCAAGAGTAAGCAAGCGTTGGAGCAGACATCGTTGCGATTAAAAGAGAAAAGTGAACAGTTAGAACATTCACAAAGGGTCGCGATTGTCGGAGAAATCGGCACTAGTCTTGCCCATGAACTCAATCAGCCACTGGCAGCCATTCGCAACTATAGTGAAGGCGGTTTACTTCGCTTGGCCAAAAAGCGCCCTCATGAAGATATTGTCCCTGTGCTTGAGAAAATACAGGGCCAAGTTGAAAGAGCCGATGCAATTATTCAGCGATTAAGAACGTTGATTCGCAAGCGCAGTGTCGACAAAACGTCGTGCGATCTTCAAGTACTCATTGATGACACGATTGAGTTACTCCATTTTCGGATGCAGAAGCAAAACATTTCTATTGTGGCCAGTACAGAAGGGAACATTCGTCCGTTACTTGTCGATGCAGTTGGCGTACAACAGGTTTTAGTTAATGTGATCAGCAACGCGATTGATGCGTGTACTTTGTTCCAAGAGAAATATCACTCATCAGGTTATCAAGGTAAAATTGCCCTGCATTGCGATTACCAAATCAGTCAACTCTCTATTCGAGTGTTAGACAATGGTACAGGGTTGCAGCAAGAGAATCCGACTCAAGCGTTTGTGAGTAGCAAAGAAGAAGGGCTTGGGCTAGGGTTAGCCATTTGTCGCGATGTGATGGAAATGCATGGTGGCGAGTTTGTCATCAGCTCGACAGCACCACATGGTTGTTTGGTTGAGCTTGTGTTTCCATATCAAAACTAATCTGAACTAGGCATAGGAGCACTTAATGAGCAGCGATGAAAAGCAGCTACCTGTTTTTGTAGTCGATGATGATGAATCGGTGCGTGACTCGCTCGCTTTTATGTTGGAAGAGCATGACTTCAACGTGACGACTTTTGCTGATGGGCAATCTTTTCTCGATAAAGTGAACATTCATCAGGCCGGATGCGTGATCCTTGATAGCCGAATGCCCAACCTTCGTGGCCAGCAAGTGCACCAAATTTTAAATAAAGCCAACAGCCCGCTAGCCGTTATTTATCTGACAGGGCATGGTGATGTTCCGATGGCGGTCGATGCATTGCAAGCTGGGGCGGTCAATTTCTTCCAAAAACCAGTCAAAGGCGATGAACTGGCACGAGCCATTTTGCAGGGACAGGCGCAGTCTGCCACAAACCTCGATATGGCAGCAGCTAAATCGGCTTATGAATCGCTCACACCTAGAGAAAAAGACATTTTACGTTTGATCATTGAAGGAAAACGCAACATTCGTATTGCTGACGAACTTTGCATAGCAATGCGAACGGTTGAAGTACACCGAGCTAATCTATTGAAGAAGTTCTCGGCAAAAACCGTCGCAGAGTTGGCATATATTTATGGCAAGCTAGATTAAAGCTTAGCGAGTGAAGCCTCTTAAGGCTATTTAGAGGATACAACTTGAGCTTTATGACGACTCGCGTATTATCTTCTTCGTTCTTACTTTATCTGAATTCTTATGAGTTTGTTGACTAAACGGCATCACACGCCACATAAGCGGGCAAAATGGCTACTGGCGATTATTGGCTGGGTGGTGGTTGTGTGTCTGATGCAAAATTCAGGCTTTGCATCGTCATGCTCTATGAAATATGAGACGGAATCGCCCGCGGTTTCACTTGCTGATGAGCGTTCGAGCGTCAAGTCGATTGATACTAAAGAAACCAGCAAGTGCAAATTGTCTGAAAAGTTAATTCAGTTTTCTCAACATCAACTCGATGTATTTATTGTTGTTCTGTTTGTCGGTCTTTTTGCTTCGGCAATTTGGTTGTGCAGTGCCTATATTGGTGCGCAACATTGGACGGAACCGATAGGCCGTAAGTATCGAGTCCATCTGACTTTCTGTGTGTTCCGAGAATAAAAGCGTGCTTTCTGACCACTAGCGTCAGTTATTTAGCACCTTTGTCTTTTAACTAGGAATCACTATGAATCAAATTACTAAACTGACTCAGTTTGCGTTCATGTTTTTTATGACGCTTGCTTTGAGTTTGCTCTCTCTGAGTATTTCAGCTCAAACTACTGATACAGGTTGGCTGACCAACCCACAACATCCTCCAGTGCAAACGCGCTTTGTGCTCACTGGTCAACAAGATCCGCAAGCCAAAACAATCACTGGTTATCTGGACGTCAAGTTAACCGGAGACTGGAAAACTTACTGGCGTTCACCTGGTGAGGGCGGCGTAGCACCATCTATTGATTGGCAAAATTCACAAAATTTATCCAAAGTGGATTGGCAATGGCCGCACCCACAAAAATTCGAATTATTAGGTATCGAGACTCTTGGGTATAAAGGCGACACTTTGTTCCCCATGACGCTGCACGTCGAAGACATGTCCAAACCTGTCACGATTGATGCGGTACTGACACTTTCTTCTTGTACGACGATTTGTGTGTTGACGGACTATCAAATTCAATTGACGTTCTTGCCTTCTGATCTAAAAGTCGATGAAGACGTGATGTTCAGTTACGCTCAAGCAGTGAGTAACGTGCCGCAGCCATCGCCGTTTATTGATGTTACTCAGGCGAGTTGGGATGCGAACCAATCGAAACTACAAATCAAGCTAAAGAACAGTCAGGGTTGGCAACAACCACAAGTGCTGGTGGATGGTGTCGATGAAGCAACGCGAGACTATAGCTTCAAGCTTGAAGGAATGCATCAAGAAGGAAACATCGTCACCGCGAGCTATATCGTTGATACTTGGCTGGGCGATGTGGAGTTAGATGATCAGTCGCTGTTTGTGACCATCAAAGACACCAATTTACTAGCAGAAGAAACCACTCAAGCAACTGCTGAGGCAATAGTTGAACCGTTGCCGAGCACGTCTCTAACGAGTGTTTTTCTATTCGCGTTGCTCGGCGGTTTAATTCTTAACATTATGCCTTGCGTTCTTCCGGTTTTGGGGATGAAGCTAAGTAGTATTGTTGCCGCTCAAGGTATCGAGCGTCGTCAAATTCGCGCTCAGTTTGTTGCCTCGTCACTTGGTATATTAACGTCGTTCTGGATTCTCGCTGGTTTTATTTTGGTGCTCAAGCTAACAGGTAATGCCATTGGCTGGGGCGTGCAATTTCAAAGCCCTTGGTTCTTAGGTTTTATGGTGTTGGTCACCACTTTGTTTGGGGCCAATATGCTGGGGCTGTTTGAAATCCGTCTATCATCGGGTACCAATACATGGCTGGCCTCGAAAGGTGATAACTCCCTAGTTGGTCACTATGTTCAAGGTATGTTTGCCACATTGCTTGCGACGCCTTGCTCCGCGCCTTTCCTGGGAACAGCCGTGGCGTTTGCCTTGGGTGCCGACGTATTAACGTTATTTGCAACTTTTACAGCATTAGCATTGGGTATGGCACTGCCTTGGATCTTAGTCGCTGTGTTTCCAAGTATCGCGCTGAAACTACCAAAGCCTGGCTCGTGGATGAATGTCGTTAAAATAGTGTTTGGCATAATGATGTTGGCAACCAGCGTTTGGCTACTTTCATTAATGGCAAATCATGTTCCGATGTTATGGATTGCACTTATCGCTGTGGCTGCTTTTGTTGTAATGATGGCAAGAGTTAAGAAAGTGTATGGTGAGAAAGCGCTTGCTGTATCCGGAACTGCGTCATTAGTGTTGATAGCTGGTGGCCTGTTACTTGGTAGTGTCACTGCCGACCAATGGGCGACACCGCTTCCTGAGGACTTAGCGTGGCAGAAGCTTTCTAACTCGGCGATTGAAGATCACGTCAATAATGGGCGAGTGGTGTTTGTGGATGTCACTGCGGATTGGTGTGTCACGTGTAAAGCGAACAAGATCGGTGTGATCTGGCAAGATCCTGTCTACTCATTGCTGCAAAGCCCTAATGTAGCGACGTTAAAAGGGGATTGGACACATCCGGACGGCTCGGTAACTGACTTTTTACGAGCTCATGGGCGTTACGGTGTGCCGTTTAACATCGTCTATGGCCCGGCAGCGCCACAAGGTATCCCGTTACCTGTGATTCTGACTGATGATGTTGTTTTAAGCGCCGTGAAACAAGCGAGTGGGGGATCCATTCAATGAGTTCGACAAAGCAGCGTAGAACAGTCCGATATTGGCTCGTTCAAATCGTACAGATGGTGCTCATTGTCACCGTTATTTCTATCGCGATGGATTGGTATCGCACCAAAGATATTCCTAAACAGGAGGCTCCACCATTGAGCTCCGTATTGAGCGATGGTGAATACTTCGATGCAATCGCGCAAAGTTATGAACAACCTGTCGTTGTTTATTTTTGGGCGACTTGGTGTCCCGCTTGTAAATTTGTAAGCCCAAGCGTGAGCTGGCTGAGTGATGACTACACCGTAGTTGGCATTTCTGGCTCGTCGGGACCGAATGAGCGTGTGGCGCAGTTTATGAGGGCAAAAGAATATCGTTTCGAAAACATAAACGATCCTTCAAGCGATATTATGCGTGAATGGAAAATTAGCGTGACCCCAACCATTTATGTTTTAAGAAATGGTGAAATTTCCTCCGTCACAACTGGCGTTACTACTCCGATAGGAATATTAGCGAGAATTTGGTTAGCTCGATAACGCAATAAAAATCCGATATTCAAAATATTGAGTATCGGATTTTTTCTTTTTATTTTCTCGCTCTAACGGGAATAATAATGTGTGCGTATGGCATACCATTCCACATCACGTATGGGCCATCATAACTTGAACCGGTTGGTAGAGAGTCGAGCAACACTTGGTCTAGGGTAATAATCATCATGTGTGGTTCTTCCACAATCCATTGGTTATCGTCCGTTATTCCTTCTGAAAATGGGTCGGTGTTATTGGCGCCGCCATCACCCGCTAACATGCCAAAAAGTACAATTAACTGAAATGAAATTAGTTAAATAGTCAGATTAATAAATCAAAGCTCAATTTAATAAAAAATTAAAGTTTGATAAATTTAATTATAGATTGACCTTAAAAAGGAGTTTTATTTAAATTTAAAATAGTAATTGATAGTTTTACTATGTTAATTTAAGTGTTCTTTTATAGCCATTTTTCGTCTATTAATACGCATGGTTTAAAACATCTGGCTGTTCTGCTTTGAAGCGTGACCAAAAGATGCTAAATAGATGTTTTTAGTGATATGAGCTGAGTTTATTTGTAATCTATATTTTCAACACCTAATTTCCCTCGTATGGCTAATCGTATAAAACAACATTTTATCTTTATTGTTGTCACGCTAAAGCGTACTTTCTTAATTATATGATTGGTTATAAAGGTAACGAGAATGGGATTAAAAATCCGTGGCTCTGTTGGTATAAATGGCACTAATTCGAAAAATGATGTTAAAGCAGTTCAACAATTTTTAAATGATAACCAAAAGAGAATAGGTTTTACCCGACTGTTGGTTGTTGATGGCTCGTTAGGGCGGAGTCCTCATTTGTCGAAAACAGTAGAGGCAATAAAAGTGTGTCAGCGTAAGCTACTTTATATGGTAAAGCCAGATGGTCGGATCGACGTAAATGGTAGAACTCATCGTAAGCTCAATGGATTACCAACCTATAGCTCATTGAAAAATGATCCTCATGATGCTCAAAAACTAGTAACCAAAGTACCTTGGATGAAAACAGCGTTGGGAGAAATTGGACAAAAAGAAGTTTCAGGCACTAAGGGCAATCCAAGGATTTTAGAGTATTTTACAGCATCTAAGTTCTGGGGCTCTGATGACTCTGGAGGTCAAAATGCTTGGTGTGGTTCGTTTGCCGCTTGGGTTTTTAAACAACACGGAATCACTCCAGTAAAAGAAGCTTATCGAGCAAAGGAGTGGAAGGGTTTTGGTAAAAACATCTCAGAACCTATACATGGAGCTCTAGGGATTAAATCGAGAAAAGGTGGTGGGCATGTTGCTTTTGTCGTGGGAAAGAGCCCTGATGGTAGGCATTTGTACATGTTAGGAGGAAACCAAAGCAACCAAGTCAATATAGCAAAGTACTCTATTGATGTCTGGGACAAGTTCGTAGTACCGAGTAACTACGATGAAACAAAAGGTACTTTACCTGTATATACAAAAGGCTCTGCCTTAGCAGGAACGGAAAGTTAAATATGAAGAAATTTATAAGTTTGCTAGGCTGTGTGAGCTTATCAGCTTGTGCTTCACAGGGAGTGTACTCTCAGAATGAGGTACTCAAAGATGCGATATTTCAAACGCCCTATTCTGCAGTGGTGAAAATTACAGGTTTTGAAAAGTTTGCTGAACACGAGGAAGATGTTCTCTTTAAAGTTCAAGCAGAAGTGATTCAGAAACTTCGTGGAGACGTTGGGTCTGAGATTACTTTCAGTATGTATGGCGAGCTAGGAGATGAGCCCAATATAAACAATGATCCTGTCATTCTCACACTATGTCGTGATAAAGATACATATTATTGGCCTGGAACGGGGGCTGAGTTTGGGGCTAATCAAGAGAACATATTAAACGCTCAAGAAACAGCTGCTCACTTGGATACAGAACAGCGCCATTTTGCACATTGTTCAGAATGAAATTGATAGCGGTTGAAACGAGCGGTTACAGAGCATGTTAGTCGCCATCGTAGACAGCGTCTTTGCTGAATGATTCGTCGAGATTTTTTAATCTTTGATTGTCAGAGACGACTGACAAAGCCTTACCAACTGTGACAACCAAACGGCTATTAAAGCAGGATATTATTCCTTCAACTTTGTGTTTTAGGAGTAGTCATTAGACTACCCAATAATTGTTGGAATAAATAATGACGAAACGTTGGCTTGTCTCCGCTGTGAGCATTGCGCTGCTCGGTGGTGGTACGTATTTCTATCTCCAATCTGCCGCCCAACCAGAATTGCTGCCTACATTGATTGTAGAAAAAGGCACGATTGAAAAACAAGCGGTGGCTGTTGGTAAAATTGTCCCTGCACACTCCGTGTCTATCAAGTCACAAATCGACGGTATCGTCGGTGAAATTTACGCGAAAGTTGGTGAAAAGGTGAAGCAAGGCCAGCCGCTGATCAAAGTGCGTCCAAACCCAACCCCCCAAGCATTAACGGATGCATCGGCAGAACTCATGCGTAGCGAAGCCGATCTGGAATCCGCCAAACAAAAACTGTCCAACTTAGAAAGCTTGGTCAAGCAGGATATTATTCCAAGTAACTACGACGAGTACGTAAGTGCGCGCTCGGCAGTCAAATCTGCGCAAGCGGACGTATTGCAAAAGCGCCAGAATCTCGAACTCATCCGCAGTGGTGAGGCGTCTATCGGCGATGCGCGTTTAACGTCGACGATATACGCGCCAATTGATGGCACGGTACTCAACCAGAAAGTTGAGGTCGGAGAGCCGATCATCTCGACTCAATCAAGCCAAGCCGCGACTGAAATGATGTCATTGGCCGACATGAACAGTCTGATTTTTAAAGGTAGCGTCAGTGAGCATGATGCTGCGCAGTTGTCTCCGGGAATGCCCGTTATGTTGACGGTTGCGCCTTATCCTGATGTGGCGATTTCTGGTGTGCTAACCAAAGTGGCGATTCAATCTGAGAACCTTAACTCACCAGAAGGCAACGCTTCGGCAAAAAGTTTTGATAACGGTTTTGAGGTTGAAGTGGGAGAACTCAAGATCCCACAAGATGTGTTGCTTCGTTCTGGTTTTTCATCGACGGCTCAAATCATTCTGAAGAAGTCTGAAAACGTGCTCACTCTGCCGGAGCGCGCTCTGCAATTTGATGGTGACGCACCGAATGTTCTGATCCCCGATAGCTCAGAACAAGGGTTTCATAAACAACCGGTGAAACTCGGTCTGTCAGATGGCATCAATGTCGAAGTGCTTGACGGCGTGGAGCTTGATGAAGAGGTTATCGACAACAGCATGATGGGAGCGGCGCATGGTTAAACTGCAACGATCAAAAATCGCCTTTGCATTGTTGGCTGCCACGCTCAGTTTGCCGACCTACGCAATTTCTATTGAACAAGCTTGGCAACAAGCAAAGCAGAACGATCCAAATTACGAAAAAGCGAAAATCGGCGTCCAGCTTGGCGAGGTTGGCGTACAGAGTAACCGCAGTGCGTTATTGCCGGGCTTAAGTGCCAGTGCGTCAGCGGATTGGAATGAGTCCTCAAGCCATTCCAACAGTTACGGCGCTACCTTAACTCAAACTATTTGGGATAGCAGTTTGTGGTCGGAACTGGATCAAGCGAATGCCAATTATCTCAAAGTACAGTTAGAGTTATCTCAAGCGCATAACGAGCTTGCGCAAAAGTTGCTCACCGCTTACCTAGATGTGGCAAGCGCACAGGGCGACCTCAAATTGGCGCAGTCCAAGCTGGAGGAGGGGAAAGAACTTCTCAACATCATCGAGAAACGCTATCGAGCAGGCAAAGTGAAGTCGGTTGATGTTGAAGAGATGCGAGCGAATCAAGTCTCTGAGCAAGCAAATATCCTCAATGCAAAAGCCGATCTCGAAGTGAAAAAAGCAGAGCTTGCGGCGTTAATCAATCAAATGCCGGAGAGTGTCGACCAAATTCGAACGGATTCTTTGATTCAGCCGCCGATGCTGGTGGACTCTCAGGAGCAATGGCTAAAACTGGCGAAAGACAGCAGTCCAGAGCTGTTGGTAGCGGCGCAGATGGTGAAAGCGAGCGAGTTCGCGAAAGATTCAGCTAAAGGTGGATACTACCCGACCGTCAAAGGTAGTGTGGGCTACAGCGATGGTGACAATCGTTCAAACGGCGAGTTTAACGCTGGGGTTAGTTTGAGTTTGCCGATTGACCTCAATGGTGCAGTGCGAGCGAAAGTGGACGAAGCATCGTTGAACATTTTAAGTGCCAAGCAAGATATGCGTAGAGTGGAAATTGATATTCAGAAACGAGTTATTCAGCAGTTTACGCAGGTCGATATCAACTGGAATCAAGTTTTGATAGCGAACGAGCTGGTTGAGTCGCGCGCCAGAGTGTTGCAAAGCAAAGAGAAACTTTACGATGCTGGCCTGCTTGAAGTGTCGGAAGTTATCAGTGCACACAACAGCTTGTTTGAGGCGAAAAACAGTCTGCAAACCAACTTGTACAGCTATTGGCGTAAGAGAATCGGCTTACTGCAAACCGCAGGGAAACTCGATGACGATACCATGGCGTTGATCTCTCGGGCTTTTCATTCATGAGCAGCCTGTTGCAGCAAACTTGGCAAACGTTGATGGCGCACCGCATGAAGAGCGTGCTGGCCATTATCGCGATTGCTTGGGGCGTGATCTCTGTGGTGGTGTTAATCGCACTTGGCGAAGGCTTTTATCGCCATCAGACCCAGTCGTTTTCATTTATGATCAACAATGTGCAAGTGGTGTTTCCGTCGAGTACCAGTAAACCGTGGCAAGGGTTACCTTCAAGACGACAAATTGATATTCCACAAGAAAAAGTCGACATGATCAAACAGTCGGGCTTCGTGCAACAGGCGTCGAGCGTTTACGCCAAATGGGATGCGAATATCACCAATCTCAAAGGACAGAACTTATCGAGTACGGTCAGCGGTATTGATACGTCTTACTTTCCTTTAATGCAACGCAAGCTGCAATCCGGTTCGAGAAATCTGTCACCAAGTGATATGGACAACCACACTCGCGTGGCGGTGTTAGGCGATCAAATTGCGCAAATGGGCGGAATCCAAATCGGGGATAGGCTCAAAGTCAACGGCATTCCGTTTTTGGTGATTGGGATAACCGTTGGTGAGGACACTGGCATTTCATTCGGCGATAGCCGCACGGTTTTCATTCCTCAAACAACGTACCGCGATTTGTGGGATGCGAAACCTTGGATGGTATTGATGAAGCCGAGAGACGGGATGGATGCACCGTCGTTTCGACAAAATATCGTGAACTTTTTCGCCAAGCAGCTTCATTTTGACCCAAGTGATAAAGATGCGGTCGAATTACCCGATTTTAGTGAAGGTGCGGCGGTCATCAGTGGAATTTTGCGTGGCATTCAGATTTTTCTCGGAGCGAGTGGCGCGATGACCATGGCGGTCGGTGCGCTTGGCGTTGCCAACATCATGTTTTTATCTGTCACGGAGCGCACGCGTGAAATCGGTGTGCGTTTGGCGATCGGGGCGACTCAAAAATCCATACTCAGTCAGTTTATTCTTGAAGGGCTTATTTTGGTAGCTGTGGGCACGGCATTAGGTCTGATGTTTTCGTATGCAGTGGTGTCTGTCCTAAGCAGCATGGCATTACCGGAATGGATTGGTTTGCCTGTGATCACGCCAGATTCCATTGCTTGGTCTTTACTTGTGACACTTATCTTGGCATTGATGGCATCGTATTTCCCAGCAAGGCGAGCATCGCGTCTCACGCCAGTCATTGCTTTGAGTGCGAGGGCCTAGTCATGTTGTTACCGATGAGACAAATTTTCCAAGAAATGGCCGCAGAAAAGCTGAGATTGGGTTTGACTATTCTGGCTGTAGCGTGGGCGACCCTCTGTATCGCTGCTATGTTGGCGGTAGGTGAGGGTATTCGTCAGGGCGTATTGAAAACCGCACAAAATGGTAACGGCAACTTGATTTATTTGACCGGAGGGATGGCCACCGTCGACCATGGTGCTTTTCACCAAGGTAAATTTCTGACATTAAAAATGGACGATTCAGAGGTCGTTCGAGCGTTACCCGATGTAAAAAGTGTTGCGCCAACTGCGAAGTGGAAAGAGCGCATCACCGTTGGTGACAGAAGCTCGTGGCAAGAGCCCTTAGCGGTCACGAGCGAGTTTCAATCCATGACCAATTTGGTGCCGATGGCGGGAGGGCGATGGTTAAATCCACTCGATCAAAAAGAGACGCGCAAAGTCGTTGTACTGGGTTATGAACTGGCAGCCGACTTATTCAACCCGAATGAGGACTTTAGTTGGTTTGCGACAGTTACATTGCAAGTCAACCCTGTGGGGAAAAAGGTAAAAATCGGCAATGAGGAGTTCACCGTTGTGGGCGTATTGGAGAAAAACAGCGCTCAAATAGAACTGGGGGATCTTATCAACTATTCCAGCTTTGTGCCGTTAGCGACGTGGAAGCGATTTCATGTCAACGGTGAAATTGGTGGCATCAATGTGCAACCACAAGCCGATGTAGACCGAGAAGCCTTAGCAAAGACGATCAGGCAAGTGATTGCCCGTAAACACGGGGCAAGTGTCAGTGATGAACAGGTCGTCCAAGTCGATGATATGTTCCTTAAGCAAAAGAGTATGCAGCAGTTTCTGATAGGTTTGCAGAGTTTTCTTGGCATTATCGGCTTCGTGACGTTAGCTGTTGCTGGCGTCGGCATTGCCAATGTGATGTATGCCACCGTAAAGCGATCTACGCGTGATATCGGTGTGCGCATGGCAGTCGGTGCAACCCCAACGGCTATTCGCATGCACTATTTAGTGCAGTCTTTATTGACAATGATGATGGGGGGCGCGCTTGGCTTAGGCGTGACGTACGCGCTGGTGTCTGCCATCAGTTCCATTCCTTTAGAGGGCAATGCTTTTTATGAACAACTGGGTAAACCTGTCCCTGAGTTGTCGTGGGTCGTTGTCGCGATTGTCATCCTCACCTTAGTGATCATTGGTGTGGCATCTGCATGGTTACCTGCAAACCGAGCCGCAAAAGTCAGCCCGTTGGAGGCGCTACAAAGTGAATAACAACAATAACTCTGGAGAGAACATGTCGAACAAGTCGCTTGTTGAGCTGACCAACATCTGTAAATACTACTCAAGCGGGGAGGCGGAAGTTCGCGCGCTAGACGGCGTTGACTTAACCATTAATCAAGGCGAGTTTCTTTCGATTCTTGGCCCGTCCGGTTCAGGCAAATCAACGTTGATGAACATGCTCGGCTGTTTAGATAAGCCCACCGATGGCGAGTACCAACTTGGCGGCCAAAACGTCGCAAGTTTAAGTGCGAATGAGCTGGCTGGCATTCGTAACCAAAAGATTGGATTTGTCTTCCAAAGCTTTAACTTATTGGAATACGCGACGGCGCTTGATAACGTGGCACTGCCGTTGGTTTACTCTGGTATCAAAGCCAAAGAACGTCGCCAGCGCGCAGCTAAATTGCTAGAGCAAGTCGGGCTAGGGGATCGTTTAGACCATAAACCAAACCAGCTTTCTGGTGGTCAAAAGCAGAGAGTTGCGATTGCAAGAGCCTTGGTCAACGATCCGCAAATCATCTTAGCGGATGAACCAACGGGTGCATTGGATTCAAAATCCGGCGCAGAGATTGAAGCCTTGTTCAATCAACTTCACGCTGAAGGCAGAACATTGATCATCGTGACGCACGATAACGCCCTCGCAGAACGCACCAAACGCATCATCACGATCAAAGATGGCAAGGTGATTTCGGATAGGGTGCCGGTAAGTAGGGAGAAATGAGCTTTTCTTATTTGAGAACTGAGTTTTAAGGGAAATAGCGATACAGAGGCTATCTCCCTTTACTTTTATTCGCGATGTTCGTTTTGTCTCTCTTTTATCAAGTCATGCTTTTGTTCTTTAAGTAGAGTGATTGCGAGCTTAGTGTCCTCAATCAATTTACTGTTATCGTTGAGATCTTTGCTCTTCAAAGGCAAAACTAGATAATGAATGCTGCCATCTGCATTCTGTACTCCGGTAGCGATGATGACATCACCTTCAGACGCCGTACCAAAATACTCTGATACGACTTTGGTTTCGCTGACACCGTAGCTATCCAAATAGGATGACTCCGTATTGTCAAACAAGATAGGAACCCCTTGCTTAGCTAATGTTCGCAATTGTTTTTGCTTTTTCTCGTCGAATGGATAGTCGGTCGTACTGATGTAACTTACCTGTTCAGCTTCAATAAAATCGTACAGTTCATTGCTCAGTTCACTTAATGGGGCAGATATCCAAGGTGTAGCTGGAATGACGTCGGAAGTATCATCATTGCGACTTAGTGGTGTTGGAGCGGTAACAACCTCTTGAGCAGCATTGCTCTCAGGAGGCGTTACACTTATTGTCGCAGCGTCTTCTGTCTTGATTTGCTCGTCAAGGCTTGCAACAGGTTCGGTCTGGGCATTCTTGTTATTTGAATTAATCAGAAATATGGCGAGTACTGCACCAAGTGCTAGCGCCGATCCAGTCAAGAGTTTTTTGTTACTTGTCATGTGTCATGTCTTACCGTTTATTTCATTAGTAAATGCGGCGGCCACTTATTTATTCCGTGGCCGCAGGCTAATAAGTTAGTGGTAGAGATCGTCATTCCAAGAGATAGTTACGGCTCGGCTAGTCTCTGTCCATTGACTGCTATCACGATTTTTCTTCCAGGTATTTTCTGGTGTGGTATACCAGCTACACCAGTCGCGACCAAAGTAGTAATTGGTTTTTCGCCAACCAGCAACCAGCTTGACCTCTGATGTATCTAGGCCATCTTGAATGTCATTTTTTCTATATACGACGCCGACTTGTGGTTTAAAATCTGAACGCATAACGACAGGTAACTCATTGTAATCTATCAAATTACCCATGTCACAACTGGTCCAACGATATAATAACCAGTCTTTAGCTGGCGTATTATGGCGGATAGTCTTGTTTTCAATTAACCAATTAATGCTTTCGTTAGCTTGGTTAAAATCGGCGACCGTTTGAAACTCGGGCTGGTCGTACGTTACACGGTTGCTCCAGGAGATTCCCCCACTAATATTTGGAGAAGTAGAAGCACTGAATCCAAGGTTAAAATCTAGAGACTCACTGACAGATGCCGTTGCAATGGTGTTTTCTGGAGCATGGCTCATGTGGCGTAAAGGGGCGCCATTTAAATAGCTCAGTGCCAGCTTAAAAGCCGTTGGAACGGTGTAACGGTAATCTCCCCCAGTAGCAAAACCATAGATTTGTTCTTTGTTTGGAACATTAGTCATGTCGAAGCCAGAACCGCCATTTAGGATCAACTTGGCTTCTTTAGCGCCATTTGGTAGCAAAGATTGGTTCCAGACATTTTCTAAAGAATAAATTAAGCGGATTTTTTTCGAGCGTGCATCACCATCATCAAGCTGAAGCAATGTCGAAGTGTAAGATTTCAATGTATCTTCAGCATGTGCTGGTGCTAAAGAACCAAGTAAAGCGAGTGCGATAATACTCGCGGAAAGATGCTGTTTTTCCATTATTTTTTCCTATTAGTCAGCCCATAAAGACTTTTGTTTTAAACCATCTTGATGGGCACTTTATAATTATGGACAGGTTATAAATTCAAGCTCAATAAATGAGCGGTGAAATAGTGCATCTTGTTTTTTATTAAAAAAAGAAAAAGGATAGATTCGTGGGATTAATGTCTCATAGTTTTTAAATTCACCACTCAACTATAATAAATAAGAATTTGGTTATTAAGTCTTGTCTTTTTAAGTTATTGCTTAATTTTAATTTTCTAATGTTGTGTTGAGATTTTCTATTGATAAAAGTGAATTTTATAAATGTTAGCCATGTTATTTTTAGGGTTTTTGTTATACCAAATTAAGTAAAGTATCGTTATGTGGTTATCTCGGGTTTATGGGTTTAATTCAAATTAAAACAGTGGCTTATGTTTTTTTTGTTATTATTTTTTTAGAGCTTAATGTAATAGTTTAGTGATAAAGTCCGTCAATGAAGTTGCCATGTTCGTGTATGAAGTTATATGTGCTTTTACAGCAGGAAATTAAACTTTACGTTTAAGATGGTAAAGATAGAAAAAGAAATAAATAAGATTATTAAATAATCATGTTTCGAGAATATAAAATGTAACGTACTTCTAATTAAACGAATGCTTGAATAAACGATGGAGTGTGAAAAGTGCTATTTAAGTTACGCTGCCCTATATTCCAGTTGGTGCCTTGTTCATACAATGCGTTTTCTCGGCTTAAACTGGTTTACGTACTGCTAATCTCTTATCCGTTTCTTAATTACACATATTGGCAATATGCTCGCCAAGTTACGTGTATTGGTGTCAATGAAAAACAGTATCTACGATAGCTCTCTCAGGGTTGGAACTGCCACTATGAATTTCCTTCATGTTCAATGTGAAACAATACCAATATTACTCAACTCGTGAAGCAAGTATAAAAAAAGGACTGCTCTGGTGTTAGGCACTGCGACGGTCGTTTTTTGTACGAACCGTTCGTCGTAAGTGCTGTGCAACCTAACGATTGGGAAAACCAAAAAACAAAAAATGTCCCCATGCACAGAGTTAGGAAAAGTCTGCTTTATCTAAGGAAATAGGATACCAACTCACGATGAATAACGATTTCACATTTGCTATCAAAAGCATTCGCTTTGATGAGAATTACCAACCATCAGACAACACGCGAATCACTACCAACTTTGCTAATCTGGCTCGCGGAAACTACCGCCGAGAGAATCTGCGCAATGCGCTCCGAATGATCGATAATCGTTTTAATGCGTTGGCATATTGGGATAACGCGCAAGGTGACCGCTACTCAGTTGAACTTGAAATCATCTCTGTTGATATGGATATCCAAGGTAGTGGAGAAGCATTCCCATCGATTGAAGTGCTCAAAACTAACATTGTTGACCACAACACTAACGAGCGTATCGAAGGCATTGTGGGCAACAACTTCTCTTCATACGTGCGTGATTACGACTTTAGCGTTTTGCTGTTGGACCACAACAAAAACCAGCCACAGTTCAGTATCCCAGCGAACTTCGGTGATTTGCATGGCAAACTGTTCAAAGCTTTCGTTAATTCTGAGTCTTACAAACAGCATTTCAAAAAGCTGCCAGTGATTTGTCTGAGCGTATCGGACAACAAGGTATATCGACGCACCGAAAACCAACATCCTGTTTTGGGCTTTGAATATCAGCCGAACGAATCTTCGTTGACGGAGCAGTACTTCAAAAAGATGGGCTTACAGGTGCGCTACTTTATGCCGCCAAACAGTGTTGCACCATTGGCATTCTACTTCTTCGGTGACTTGTTGAACGATTATTCAAACCTAGAGCTTATCAGTACGATTAGCACGATGGAGACATTCCAGAAGATTTACCGACCTGAGATTTACAATGCCAACGCGGTTGCCGGTAATTGCTACCAGCCAAACTTAAAAAACCTAGACCACTCGCTAACTCAAATCGTTTACGACCGAGAAGAGCGCAGCCAACTGGCGATTGAACAAGGGAAATTTGCCGAGGAGCATTTCATCAAACCTTATCAATCTGTGCTTGAACAATGGTCTGCAAGCTGCGCGTAATCGATAACGAGAATCTAGAAAGGAATGACGATGAAAACACTATTACCGACTTCAACGGCTGGCAGCTTACCGAAACCTTCTTGGTTGGCCGAACCAGAAAAACTTTGGTCACCGTGGAAACTGCAAGGTGAAGAACTGATTGATGGCAAACGCGATGCGCTACGTGTCGCTTTGCAAGAACAAGAACTGGCAGGCGTTGATATCGTCAGTGATGGCGAGCAAACTCGGCAACATTTTGTGACGACCTTTATTGAGCATTTAAGCGGCGTAGATTTTGAAAACCGCAAAACGGTGACCATTCGCAACCGTTATGAAGCAAGTGTTCCGACTGTGGTTGGCCCAGTAAGCCGCACAAAGCCCGTGTTTGTTGAAGATGCCAAGTTCTTGCGTCAGCAAACTAAGCAACCTATCAAGTGGGCGCTGCCAGGCCCTATGACGATGATCGACACACTTTATGATGATCATTACGGTAGCCGTGAAAAGCTGGCTTGGGAATTTGCAAAGATCCTCAACCAAGAAGCGAAAGAGCTTGAAGCGGCAGGTGTCGATATCATTCAATTCGATGAACCTGCGTTCAATGTGTTCTTCGATGATGTGAACGAGTGGGGCATTGCATGTTTAGAGCGTGCGATTGAAGGGCTGAAATGTGAAACGGCGGTGCATATCTGCTATGGCTACGGCATCAAAGCGAACACAGATTGGAAGCAAACGCTAGGCACTGAATGGCGACAATATGAAGAAGTATTCCCTAAATTGCAGCAGTCAAATATCGATATTATCTCGCTTGAGTGTCATAACTCACGAGTGCCTATTGAGTTACTTGAGTTGATTCGCGGTAAGAAGGTGATGGTTGGTGCGATTGACGTCGCTACCAACGAAATTGAAACGCCACAAGAAGTAGCGAACACATTGCGAGAGGCGTTGAAGTACGTTGATGCCGACAAGCTTTACCCATGTACCAACTGTGGTATGGCACCTTTGTCTCGTGAAGTATCGACCGCTAAGCTCAATGCGTTAAGTGCGGGTGCGGAGATCATTCGTAAAGAGTTGGTGGGTTGATATTAATACTTAGGCTCCGCACCATGAACTAAAATTAGGGTCAATCTAGCGAGTTTAAACGAGACTAGGAATCTGATTACAGCTCGCTAGGAAATGACGATAACTTTCGCACTTCAAAGCACTCGGTGGGTAGATCCTGAATCACCTCGTCCCTCGCTGTTCAGGATGATGGATGTTAAGAGATACGTTACTCACCTACCCAACTATTTGGCTTGTATTCAAATTTGGGTCATTCCAGCGAGTCTAGACGAGACTAGGAATCTACTAACTCACTGGAAAATGGCGATAACCTCAGAACTTCACAGCACTCGGTGAGTCGATCCTGAACCACGCTCGTTCCTCGATGTTCAGGGTGACCGTTTTAAATAAAAATGCCGCTCACAGTAAAGTGAGCGGCATACATTTCCCGTTTCCAGCCTCGGCCAGATTTAATTCAACTCTACGTTCTTAATCTCAGGATGCTTTAGCAACATCACACGAATCCAGTGATGCACCACCCACATCACCATCGCGGTGAGCAGAACCGCAACGAAAATCGAGCTGAAACGGTACAAGATCGAAAAGAACGCGTCTTTTTGTTCTGGCACCAATGAGGTCGTCAGCGGAACCGATAGGGCAGACATGGCAGAAAACGCGATAGCCGCTTTAATTTGCCCCTTGGTGAGCCACAAGCAGAATGGCCCCATCGCAATGGTAAAGGCGAGCCAAAAGAGTAGCCCATGCCCATACCAACTGCCCAATATGAGCTGAACAGCCATCCCTGCGATGCAGCCTAGTGCGGTGCCGATGATGCGAATTTTTGCCATGGCGAGCGAGCCCGCTAAAGTCATTGGGGTTAGGATGATCAAAATGGAAGCTTGTGCGGATAGCGAGTCATACAAGTCTGCTACTTGGAATACGATAAATGCCGCCATCGCCACTACCCAACCCATGGCAACTTGGCTGATGTAGTCAATATCGCTTTTTACGGGGGTCGATATCTCAATGTGTTCGGCGGAGGATTTTGGCTCAGGGAACAACCAATACGCGAATGCGCAAACAAAAATATTGCTGAACGCCATCACCCACATGTTGACATTGAACTCTTCAATATCCATGAAGTTATAGCTGGCAAAATTCAACACAATTGAACCCACCAACAGCCCCATGTAACCAAACAAATAGGTTTTCTGGTTCATCATTGCAATGCACTTGAACAGCATCATGATTCCGACGGCAATGGTCATTAATGTTGGATGAAACTGCAAGTATTCCAGCAAAAATGTGGCTTGTATGGTTGTCCACACCGCAGAGAAAAACACGATCAATAAAGCCGCTAGATTAAAGTTGTCCATTCTGCCCAATATAAACAGCGGCATCATGATGGCAAAAAATCCGTAAGACCAACCGAAGATCATGCTTAGCGCGAGTCCTAAAGAGCAGCCGAACCAAATTCGTAAGGTTTTCATTGTCGCCGCCTAGTAAATGAAGTGGAACCAGCTTGCGAGGTGAATCTGTGCTTGCGCCATCAACTGCCAGAAAATGCTGTTGTCTGGGTACAAAACAATGGTAGCGCGAGAGCCGACAAACAGTGCTGGTGGTAACTCATCGCTGCTGGTTAGGTTCACTCGTGTACGCTGCGCATCACGTACCCAGCGGTTGTTCACTTCCACTTTGGTTAGTGCGCCATTAGGCGTTTGTTGTGCGGCTGCTACACCGTAATCGCGGCTAGCTAAATCAAAGTCGTACACCGAACCTGGGTTGGCATCAAATGTGACCAAGGCGTGGAAAGTCTTGTCTACGTTCGCGACGGATTTTTCACGAAAATCAGCGGCTACCCAGAGTGATCCTGTTGGTACAAACGTCAGCAATGGCATGTTGGTGTTTGCCATCGTGCCAACTTCTAGTTGCAGGTTGGTCACGACACCATCACTGGGAGCGAGTACCGCGGTATTTGCCAAATCAAGTTGCGCCTTTTCGATGCCGTTTTTGGCAATTCGAACGGCGGTGCTTTGACCTTTTTGGTCGCCTAATTGCGCCTCAATGACTTTTAAGTTTTGTCGTTCCGCTTTAAGCGCTGCACGTGATACCTGATTTTGGGCAAAGGCATTATCGAGTGTCGATTGAGAGATGACTTTCTGCTTCGATAGTGTCAGTAAGCGGTTGTACTCGCGGTGTGCATTATCAAATGTCGCTCGTGCGCGGGCAATATTGGCAAGAGCGGCTTCGCGTTGAGAATACAGTGTTGCTTCTTTTTCATAGGCGGATTGCAGAGACAGCTCCGCCTGTTCAAGCGCTATCTTGTATTTACGATCATCAATCGTAAACAACACATCGCCTTTTTGAACGGACTGGTTATTCTCGATGAGAACGTCGGTCACTTTACCAGATACCTCGGGTGCGACTTGGACAACGTATCCTTGCACTCGTCCTTCGGTCGTTAAGGGTGCGTGGCGGTCAGCAATGATAATGTACAAAAACAGTACGATGAACAGGACAATCAAAGTTCGCATCCAGTGTTTGAATTTTTGGTCAGCCGTCATTACAAGTTCCGTTAAACATATTGGATAGCGGATTATAGAGAAGTCACTCACAATTCAGTAGAATGATAATACGAACATAAATGACCTAAAAATAGGACAATGAACGTTAGTTTTGATGATATTTACCTATTCACTCAGACGGTGGTTCACGGCGGTATAAGTGCAGCGGCAGAGGCGAATCAACTACAACGCTCAAAAGTGAGTCGTCGCCTGCAAGAATTAGAGAAATCACTCGGGGTACAGCTTTTGATTCGCACAACACGCAGCATTGAGTTGACGGAGCACGGGAAACGCTTGTTTGAGTTGGTGGGGCAGCCTATTGACCATATTCAGCAAGGTTTAAATGCCATGCATGAATATCAACAAGAGCTGACGGGCAAGGTGCGTTTAGCCATTCCTTCCGCATTGATGAGCTCTGCCGCGTTTAACACGATCATCACCGAGTACACAACGCGGTATCCGGATATTTCGGTCGAGATTGAAAACCATCAAGAGAGTGTCGATCTCAAGCGTCAATCGTTTGATTTGCAGCTTCTTCCGAGCGTGGTCAAAGTCACCGATGACAGCTATGTGCAGTTCAGTCTTTTGCCTTATCGTAGTCACTTTGTTGCGTCAAAAGCCTATCTAGAATCGCATCCGCCAGTAAAAACGGTGGAAGATCTTAAGCAGCATCGCCTTTTAACTAATCGTTACAATGCTGATTTGCTCGATTCAGATCTGCATGTGGCGTTGCGCTCGGACGACCTCAACTTGCTGCGCTCGATGGCGATAGCAGGAAACGGCATCGCGTTTATTCCACAAATTCATTCCAAGCCTGCATTGCGAGATGGTTTGTTGGTCGAGGTGCTGCCTCAATTTGCGCATCCGAAGCAGCATCTTACTCTGATTTATCCCTCGGCCTTATTTCTGCCCAATAAAGTCAAAGCCTTGATTGAACTAATTCGAGAGAAATTTAAATAGTCAGTTCAAACCACTCTTACCTAAGGGCAAATGTGTGAGCGAAGGTCATCTTTCTAGGTTTTATTGCTCTAACATGAAAGGGTTCTGATACATTAACTGTTGCTCAACTTGTTGAGTATGGTTTGTGGTCGCACAAGATAGGAGATGGAAATGTTATCGAAAGGAAACACGGGCCTGATTGTGGTGGATGTTCAGGGCAAACTCGCTACATTAATGCATGAAAGCGACGCACTGATTGAAAATATCACGAAACTGGTAAAGGGCGCCAAAGCACTAGATTTGCCTATTCTGTGGCTAGAACAGAATCCAGAAAGGTTGGGCCCAACCGCGGAGCCGATTCGTGAAGTGCTTGAAAGCACGCATTTACCTATTACCAAGTACACGTTTGATGGTTGCAAAGAGGCGACGTTTAAGGTCGCGGTGGAGAACGCGAAAGTTGATACCTGGTTGGTTTGCGGTATTGAATCCCACATTTGCGTCTATCAAACCGCGGTTTCTCTGCGCCAGTCCGGTTATCGCGTTGAATTAGTCACGGATTGTGTCTCTTCCCGAACCGCTGCCAATAAAGCGCTCGCTCTTGCGAAGTTAACCGCTAACGGTGTGGTGCTCACTGGGTTAGAAATGTGTTTGTATGAAATGGTCGAAGATTGCCGAGCACCTGAATTCAAAGAAATTCTGGCGCTCATCAAATAGTGGAATCACTGTAATCAGCAACAACTTTATTTGAACACGCTATTCAAATTCTCGTTGATATCTTGGCAACATCGACTCGTTGCCAAGTAACCCGCCTTGGTGAATATAAATCACCGTTTTATCTGTGTTCTCTTCCAACCAAGGGGTGAGGCATTGCCACATATACGGGTCGTATAACAGGTCAAATTCGAGGTCGGTTTGCTCAAAGAGTGCTTTCCATGTGATGTAATCTTCTTCGTACAAGCGACCAAAATGGTGTTTGTTGCGCACGGTTAAAATGGTTGGGTGGCTGTTTTCACCGAGCTGGTTGAACTGCTCAGTTAAGTAATCTGCATCGCCTACGCAAGGGCAAGTTAGCACTTCTATGCCGTGTGGGCTTAAATGTTTATGAAGATATAAAGCCGTCGTGCCAGTACCTGATGGCAGGGCGACCGTAAACTGCTCTTTACCTCTCAATCGCGTCCAATCAAGAATTTCTCGTGCTAACTGTTTGATGCCAGCTTCAGCGAGGTGGGAACGTCCACCCTCTGGAATCAGCAATGTCGACTCATCTACTCTTCGTACCTGGTGGATGTATTCACTAGGGTGAAGTTCGCTACCGATGTCTTGCATGGCGGTGATTTTCATACCCAAATCGAGAGCGCCGCGATAGTTTCCGATGGGGGAGCTTTTTAGCCAAGATGGAATGTGATGAACATAAAACTCAAATGCCCAACCTTTAATCTGGGCGAGAGCCGCTAGCGAGTACATGGCATTAGATTGAGCGGAGCCAAAGCTTATTAACGTGGTGATGTCGGGATTTTGCTCTTCCATTAACGTCATAAACTTACGTGCTTTGTTCCCAGAAAAGTGGGAGTGGAGCATGTCGTCACGTTTAAGGAAAAATTTGTGCCCATTAAAGCTATGTTGGGTGATAGGACTTTCTGAGAGTTTCATGTCGATGCTGACGGAATAAACCGTGTCACCTTTGCCATTTAAAAAGGGCGCGTAGTGTAACGCCATTAAACCCAGATAAAAAGTCTGGGTTTCAGGTCTTCCATTTCGGTTATTCCTGATGTTCTGTTGCGAGGTTAATTTTTGCCTCACAACCACCTTCTGGATGTGTACCAATCTTAAATTGCCAGCCATAACGCTGGCATAAATCATCCACAATCATCAAACCCAATCCGTGCCCATCAGAATGTGGAATGGTCGAAAAGCCTTCGCCTTCATCACGTACCGAGATGGTGTTTTCCCCGATGCTGATATGAATTGATCCCGATGGTGTCGCGGCGATGCCGTTGCGAATCAGGTTGCCAAGAATAATGGTCAACACAGCATTGGTCGCGCGCGTTTTTGGGTTTCCGTCGATCTGTACATCAAAGCTGAGTGCTTTCTCATCCGCCTGAGCTTGGCTTTGGAAGATGATTTGTTTCAGCTCTTCTTCGGTGATACTGCGCACCGGTGAATCGTCTGCATTGCGTTCATAACGCACTAAGCCGAGTAGGGCATCCACCATGGTCGACATTTGCTGCGTCGCATCCTGAATTCGGTTCACTTGGCGGGTTTGGAAATCCGTGTTCGCACTTCTCGCCAGTAAGCTGCTTGAGCCTTTCATTACGGTTAACGGTGTACGCAGTTCATGGCTTGCGTATCGTGCAAAGGCTTGCTCACGCTTGATGACTTGGTTGATTTTGTGGCGGTACTCATTCAACTCATCCGCAAGGGTTTGGAACTCTTTGGCCGAGCCCTCAGGCACACTAAAAGTCTGCGTAGCATCGCCTTGGTGACGATCGAGTTGAGTTTTAAGCGCATTGACGGGTTCAATTAAGCGCTGTGATAAACGCAGCAGCAGGCTACCAAACAGAAACACTAGCACGGCGACAATGGACAACACCATAGCGACGACGAGAATGAATTCCTCTGAGGTGATCTCGATTTCATCAATCAAGGAAACCAGAATCACAGGATGTTCAACGCCTTTGTAGGTGTAAGTGCTCATGTAAACCATGCGCGAGTATTCGCCGTCTTCTACTTCATCAAGAAAGTGCTTTTGACCAATCAGGTATTTTTGGTAACGCTCGGCAACCAATGAGATGTCGTTGTAGGCGGTGGTGAGCAGGTCAAGCTGAATACTGCCTTGCTCAGGATGGGACTGGAAATGTTCAATCGCTTCTTTTTTGTCGACCATAATACGGCGTTCACCCACGCGGTCTTCAGACCAAAGCAGGGAGCCGGTAATCAACAAAAAGCAGAAGATGCCAATCACGACAGACACAAAAGAGAAAAACAGAGCGAGTCGCCCTGTCATACTTTGTGTGCTTTGCGTGCTAGCAAGTAAGCGATTGATCATGCACCTGTCTCCAAGCGGAAGCCGACTTTCGGTACGGTGATCAGCACATGTTGTTCAAATGGCTTATCAAGTTGGTTACGCAGTTGGTAAATGTGGCTGCGCAGAACGTCGTTGTTCGGCTCGTTCTCTTGCCAAAGTTGGAAGGCGATTTCTTCGCGTGTCACTACGTCTGGCGCGCTTTTCACAAGCATTTCCAGAATGGTGTATGTGGTTGGGTTTAGCGCTAGCAGTTTATCTTGGCGGTAAGCTTTACGCGTTTTTTGGTCGATAGAGACTTCGCCGTATTCCAACTTGCTCGACGCGACAGTGCCACGGTAACGACGGATCAGTGCCATCATACGCGCTTCTAGAATATCCAGATCGAAGGGTTTGGTCAGATAGTCATCCGCACCGTGTTGGAAGCCTTTGAGCATATCGTCACGGCTATCGAGTGCAGTCAGCATAAGCACTGGTGTGTTGTTGCCCGCATCGCGAAGTTTATTACACATGGTCAGGCCATCCATGCGTGGCAGCATGAGGTCGAGCAAGATGATGTCGAAGGTGTTTTCCATCGCCAGTTTCAGGCCGAGCTCGCCGTTGTCTGCATAATCGAGTTCCATACCTGCACACTCAAAATAATCGAACAGCATGCCTGCGATTTCTCGATTATCTTCGACTAAAAGTACGCGTTTCATGTATTTCTCTCCAAGTGGGCAGGTGCTCGAAAATAAGATTTCGTCTTAACCGAACATTATTCACTAAGGACGTGAAAAAGATGTCAATAACATCTCTTTCACGTTGATGTTTGTAGACTGGATTCATTCATCGGATTTAGTGGAAGAGTAGCATGTCAACCTTCAACATTCACGCTGCAACCTTTTCAAAGGTGAGCCAACACACTGAGCCTAAAACAGTTTTGTCTGTTGTGGTGCCATTCTTTAACGAGCAAGAAGTCTTGACTGAATTTCATCGTCGTTTAGCCGCCGTTTTGGATGAAATGCCAGAACATTGCGAAATCGTCTATGTCGACGACGGCAGCAAAGATGACAGCCTAATGATCGCGCAAAACTTTTCTCAATCTTCTAGCGACGTTCGTTGTATTGCATTAAGCCGTAACTTTGGCAAAGAGTCCGCCATGAGTGCGGGTCTGGAACACTGCATAGGTGAAGCGGTGATTGTGATTGATGCCGACTTGCAAGACCCACCGGAGTTGATCCCGCAAATGGTATCAAAATGGCGTGAAGGTTATGACGTGGTGAACATGCAGCGCAGTGAACGCCACGGTGAAACTTGGTTCAAACGCTTCTCGGCCGCTTGCTTTTACAAAGTGCTTAATAGCATGGCGAAATTGGATGTGCCGGAGAACGTGGGCGATTTCCGTCTACTGAGCGCAAAAGTGGTTAAACACATCAATGCGTTGCCAGAGCGTAACCGGTACATGAAAGGCATCTTTTCTTGGCCGGGTTTCAAGCAAGTGACGGTTCAGTTTGAGCGTGACGCTCGTTTCTGTGGTGAAACCAAATGGAACTACCTCAAGCTGATTGGCCTTGCAATGGACGGCATTACCTCGTTTTCCATTCGTCCTTTGCGTTTAGCGACACTTGCCGGTGCATTGGTGGCGTTCAGTGCCTTTATCTATGGCGCATTCATAGTGATGAAAACTGTTGTGTTTGGTGAGCCTGTCACTGGCTACCCATCCATGATGGTCGTCCAACTTGCGTTGGGCGGTGTGCAACTGCTGTCGATTGGCCTTTTGGGTGAATACATTGGCCGCATTTTTGTCGAGACCAAGCAACGTCCTCTTTATCTTGTTCAGTCTGTTTACGAGCAGCCTGCAAAACATCAATCCATCCAAACCATGAAGTTTAAACTGGGAGAAACCGCGTAATCATGAGTATTAATAAAACCCATCTGTGGTTGTTGTTGGCGTTTGCTCTTTTACTCCGTCTTATTTCACTTGCCGCTTACCCTTTGATGGACACCACAGAAGCCCGCTACGGCGAAATGGCGCGCTTAATGGTGGAAACCGGCAATTGGCTTACCCCACAGTTTGATTACGGCGTGCCTTTTTGGGGGAAACCACCCCTGTTCACTTGGATGAGTGCTTATGGCATTGAGCTGTTTGGATTGAATGAATTTGCAGTGCGCGCACCTCATTGGTTGGCGGGGGTTGCGACAATTGTTTTTGTTGCTTTCATGGCGCATCGCGCAGGCTTTAATGCTGTCATCGCAGCGTTGGTATTGGCGACGTGTGGCATCTTTTCAATTGCGGCGGGTGCAGTGATGACAGACATGGCACTGACATTGGCAATGACCATGGCGATGGTCGGCTTTTACTACTGCTGGCTTGGCAAAGACAACCACAGCCGATTGTGGGGTTATCTCGGTTTCTTTGGCTTGGCTTGCGGGCTGTTAGCAAAAGGTCCGGTGGCGATCGTGATCATGGGCATCGCAGTGTTTCCTTGGCTTGTGATTCAGCATGGCTTCTTTGGTGCCTTCAAAGCCTTGTGGCAGCGTTTTCCAATTGTATCGGGTTTGGCGCTCATGCTGGCGATTGCTCTACCGTGGTACATCATGGCTGAAATGGCGACGCCTGGATTTATTGATTACTTCATTGTTGGCGAGCACTTTAAGCGTTTTGTTGTCAGCGGTTGGGAAGGGGACCTGTATGGCTCTGCTCATGATCAACCACGTGGGATGATCTGGGTATTCTGGCTGCAATCGGCTGCGCCTTGGTCAATTGTATTGCCTACCTTGGCGTGGAAACGTCGTAAGGTGCTCAAAGCCGTTGAAACCGATCATCAAGGTCTGTTTAGCTTCCTGATGTGTTGGCTGATTTCCCCAATGATCTTGTTCACCATGGCTGGAAATATTTTGCCTGCTTACGTACTACCGGGTGTGCCTGCATTGGGGATCTTGATTGCGATGCTGGTGGATAAACACGATTTCAAATGGCTGACAGGAACGGCAGCGGTGTTGCCAGCCCTGCTTATGATTGCGATGTTGGTTTTGAATATGGGCAAAGCAGATAGCCGCAGCGACCGCATAATCTTCGCGCAAATTAATGACAACGCTCCGGTCTTTTACATTGGTAAGCGCCCGTTCTCAGGCCAATTCTATAGCCATGGTCAGGCGAAAAAGCTTGAAGATAAGAATGACTTAAACAATCTGAAGAAATTCCACCTGATTGGTAAATCGCAGCAAGTGGATAGCATGATTCATGAAAATGCGTTGAGTTGTACCAACGAGTTCACAGCAAAATCGAAACGCTCACTCTACACCTGTGTGGTTGGATAACGGAATGCGCAAATTACCAAAATTTGCTTCGCTGGAAAGGTTTGCTTCGTTAACAAGGTTTGCTCTAGTAGGTGGTGTCGGCTTTATGGTCGACACCCTCATCTTTTCTGTGTTGTTCCATTGGTTTGGTTTGGAGCTGATGTTGGCTCGTGGGATAGCATTTTTATTTGCGGCAACCACGACTTGGCTTGGTAATCGTTGGCTGACTTTCTCTCAAGCAGAAAAAACCAACCCTTTCGCTCAATGGAAAAAGTCTATGATGAGTGCCTTTATCAGTGCTTTGCCGAACTTTATTGTGTTCAAAGGCGTAACGCTCGCGCTAGGAACGCAAGGGGTGATGGTCTATTTGGCTTTGATCTTAGGCATATTGGCAGGCATGGTGAGTAACTATTTACTCAGTGCAAAATGGGTGTTTAGTTGAGGATAGAAGGTTCGGGCTTACTATCCTATCCTCGAGTTAAAAATTCGTTATTTGAACCAATTTTTCTTTTTGTACATCAGAGTAAACCTAAAGCTTTTCATGGGGGATGTAAAAAGGTAAATAAGCCAAGGTTTATACCTTGGCTGTTGTTAGTTCAGATTTAGATTTTTCAATCTCAGATTCCGTTTGCCACTTGCCGTTGTAAAGATACTTACACTCTGGGAGTGGGGCTTTCGAAGCCCTTAAATCAAACACCTCATCGGTTTTATATTCTCGACTACAAACAGGAATACTAAACAGTCTTGATTCTGGCTTTGCTTCAAACAGCTTTTTGTGGTCCTCGACCTCTGTACAATTCAGTTTGTAGACCTTTGACAGTTGCGCGACCATGGATTCTAAATCTGCTTCAGTTTTAAAGAAAACGTAACAATCGAATCGATCTTGTGAACGAAAGATAATCTCTTGAGCAGTATCTTGGTATTCGCACCTGTCATACTTAAAATAGAATTGGAGTACTTTTCTTTTCTTATTGTAATCAGCAAAAAGCCAATCTTCTCGCTCTCCAACTCTCACTTCTGTTGGTTCATCAGGCTGGCGTTTTAACATACCAAATGAAAGCAAAATGAAGGCACCTGCTCCCGCTAATGCCATTGGACCAACCAGTGCTACCATAACCACACACACCACTGCGCCTATCCAGCCAACAGCTTGCGTAGCGGTATTTACCCATTTAGGCATATTGCGACGTTTTTTCATCACAAAGCCTTTATCTGAAAAAATGTAGTCATATCGATAATCTAGGCCAATCGTAAGGTAAAAGACTCCGGCCATCATCACTGACAAAATAAAGGCAAAAATGGTTGCACCAACCGTATCGCTTGTATGTATAAAAAAAACCATTAGGAATGGTGCGATCACAAATGGAAGCGCAGTTAATTTGTAATGGTAGCGAAAAGGCTCCTCTACATCATACTTATGCCATGTTGTTAAATTGTTCCCTGTGAGAATCTCTTGCTCTTGCGCTTCTTGATAAACCGCCAATTCTTCTGGGGTGATATAAAATGGTGAATATGCCAAGGGTTACTCCTGAAAACCTAATGTGCCAACAACGGGTGTGAGTGCTTTTTTAATGATGTCTTGTTTAGTATTGTCTGAAATCACGCCATAAGTTGCACTCTGTTTTATGCTGTTTTGGAAGCAATACTCACGCTTAGCTGGGGCATCATCTTCCATATCGTACGTCACTTGAATAGCGAGGTATTGATCGGCCTCTTTAATCGGCAATGTCACCTTATACACCAGTAATTCTTTGCTCGCTTGGTTCTGGGTTTGTAGCGTGACTAAATCTGCGTTTTGATGCCACGAGCCGGACGTTAAATCATCTTCTTTTGCCTTGGTGTTGGTACTCACTGTAATACCATTCGTTGCTGCCCGCCTTGGCAGTTGAATATGCACTTCCAAACCGATTAACTCACGATGTGTGTAACCTGGGTAAGCTTGTACTTTTTCAATAGGTTGATGGTATACCGTAGGCTGCTGAATAATCGACTGTAAGTCAAACAGAGCTTGCTGTACCAAGGCTGAATTATGTTTTTCTCTTTCAGGCAAGCTCGCAGATTGGCTCCACTGAGTACGAGCAGGATGGTATCCCCATGGGAGTTTATCTAGCCATTTTTGGAAATCATCTTGTTTCAGCTTGTTCAGTTTATAATTGATGGCTAGGTATGCAACCGTGAGAACAGCTAAGAATGCCATTACGGGTCCACCAAAGGTCAAGTTTAGTGCAAATTGTCCAGTCAACCCTCCGTATGCTTGGAACAAACCAATTGCACTAGTTAAACCAAGTGTTGCGGTATTTATTATATGCAAAGATCTTTCAAGACCATAAACTTCATCAGCACTCTGCCAAGAACGGTACGCCTCAATACCCGAAGCCAACGCTCCTAAAGCTCCTGTAATCGCGAGCCATTTATTGAAGACCTTTAAATCATCAAGGATCAAGTTTTCAAAACCATTGGCATTTCGATCGACTAAATTTTTAAGAGTTTTCAGTGAGTGCTTTCTTAGTTTCTCATTCCCTTTAACATTATCCCATAATTTACCCGTCCGAATACCCGTCCAAGCACCGGCCGTGTAAAATAGCTTTTGCTGAATATCCAAGAAATCATCTTGGCTCATGAGCCCAGATTCTTGAATGCTGCTCATTGCATCAGCAAATGCGAGGCAGTTAAAAATCAGAGCTATGAAGCCCAGACCGCCTACATCTTCAAACCGTTTCTTGAGGTTGTTTAATCGGTTATCCCATATGTCTTTACGCATTCGAATTGTTGCCTCAAGTACGTCATCTGGAAGTTCTATGTACTGAGGGTATTCCAACGTCGCAACGGCCAAGCTTTTTTGAAGGTGCCGCTGTTGCTGGAGAGCCTTCTTATACTGCGTGTTTGATATAGTTTTATCACCCTTGTTGAAGGCTGCTAACACTTCCTTGTTTTGGTTCGATGCGATGAGTTTTTTATCATGATTGGATTTCCAAGAACCAAAACTTTGTGCGTAGCCTTTGTTGATATTGATTGGAGTGTTTATCGACAAACGTTCTACAACGGCAGCTCTTAGGTAAAAACTTGTTCGGGTGAGCGGTTTTGACAATAGAGATATCATTAAGATAGACGCTTGGGCTGTTAGGCTAACGCCAAACTCTATTACCCCCTTGAGTAAAGCGCTGTTAGTCGCTTTGAATATGCTATCTAGCCCATCGAATCCTTTTGCTATATCTCTTAGAAATTCGGTTTCTGCAGTATTTGGGTTAGAAATAAAGTCCATTACTTTTGCATACATACCCACACGGTTACTTGCTGTCGAAACGTAGTCCATAAACTGTTTGTCTGAGCTTTCAGTGTCTGGAACAATTTTGGCGACGTCTACTTCACCTACCTGATTTGAAACTTGTTCAGGAATTAATTTCTCCACTTGTTTAAAGAGACTACGACTAAACCCGGAAGTGTAGAGTGCGAGTAAACTGGTTGGTTTCTCCCATTGGCTTTCTGCCCATTGGCGGTCTTCTTCTTGCATCACCAAAGTAAATGACTCAACCGCTTGCTTGTGCAGTTGATACAAGCTGTACTGCGTGTCTTCGCTGTATAGGTCGAAGGTTCTCTCAAGATGATGAGGTGTTAAGGACTCCATTACTGCGATAAAGTCGCGTTTGACCGAAACCACTTGGGCTAGCATGGTTTCTTTTTGTTCTGACAGCTCTTGCATCTCGCTCAGCATTTGCTTCCAGTTGAGCTGCTGACGCCAGCGTTCAGTCGCTATCCATTGTTCGTATTTACCAAAACGGCTCGCAGAAATTCGATATTTGTCCTGTATCGCTTTAGCAATGTCACTTTGGGTATGTTGGTGTGATTCAATCGCTCCAGCGGAAAATTTAGCAGGATAGCCGGACTGAACTGAGCTTTTGTTCTGCTCTGCCAAATCAAGTTGGTGAGAGGAGTCATAATAGTCAGCCATGTCGGTATAAAACGACAGCTCTTCGCCGTTACGCTTAACGCTAGCTGGCATGTCTATCTCGTCACTTGCACCAAACATACACAGTTGCATGGCGGTCTGCATCAAGTTCCACTGGTTTGAAAACTGGTCAGTGAAAAGGCGGTAAGGGCTTGCGGCACCAACAAAATGCAGTGACATATCTTGAATGTCTGCGGCGTAATCTTTTATCGCGACGAAGTAGCCTGATTCTTCTTCTGGAATCGCAGAGGTTAAATCGCTTTTGACTGCGACAGGTTTAAAGACAGAACCATCTTCATCTGCTTTGGTGGCGATGCCAGAATCCGCAAAGCGACCATCATCGACGGCAGAAGATTCAATATCAGCGACTTGGGTTAACTTATCTATTGGTGCAATGTTGTGCTGATTCTCGTTTGAGGACAGAACAATGGTTTGCATGCGATCGATATGATTACTCGGATTGTTAAGTACGCGCATGAACGTGTGCCATGTCCACCGGTGCTCAGAGAAGCAAATCGATAGTACGCTTCCGTTGACGTAAGTAAGGAAGGGCTTTGCATCTTGTGGTGTCCCACGCTGCTCTGATTTTGGGCTTTCCGATTCTCCCAACTTATAGAGCGTGAATTGCGTTCCTTTGATTTCGTATTCGTCTAAGCTTTTGTTGATTGCATCATAGACATACAGCCAACCGTCGCGCAGTTGACGCAGGGTGTAACCAACGGTATTGAGTTTGGCTGGGCCTTGGCCTTTCCATTCTTCAGGCAAACCAAAAGGTTGTGTCTCTTCTGTTTCTAGCTGATCGATGGCATAGCGGACTGGGATAAAGTGCGCAGGTGATGCTTCCGTTGCTTCTTTCTCAGTTTTTAAATTGAGAGGCTCTGGTTCAGACGGCGGTGGCGGATCGATTTTTTTTGTTTCTCCCTCCCAAAACATACTGCGCTCTGGGGGTGAGCCAGCAAGATCATCGGATTCCGTGGTTGGAACGATATTCAGCGATTTCAGTGTACCATCGCTTTCAAATGCCTGAACGGCCTCCTCATAGGTATAGCTGTTGTCATACCAGAACATAGAAGTTTTTGGGGGAAGTGGATTATTCATCGTTAGCCCATGTTTAAGAGTTTTATTCTGTTACGCAAATATCGCACCAAAATAAAGCAATTAAAAATCAATGAGTTAGATTTTTATGGTTTTGCTTCAATCAAATAATTGTTTGTTTTTCCAATAAGTTGGTTGGTGTTTACCATTTTTTGTATTGATTGAATCAAAGTTTGAGTTATTAGTGATGCCTCAATGAGCCGACAAAACAAAAGGGCTCCAGAGTTAACTCTGGAGCCCTTTCTAGTATTTAAGCTCTAAATAATTAGCGACGCTTTGGTTTACGTTGACCACCTGGTTTGCCTTGTCCTTGCGGCTTGCTACCTGCCGGGCGGTTTGCACCGTTGCCGCTAGGACGTTGGCCGTTGCTTGCAGGGCGTTGACCACCTGTAGCTTTGCCAGAACCGTTACGGTTACCAGATGGTTTACCATCTTTTGAACCGCCTTCAGAGCGTTTGTTCAAATGACCACCGAAGCCTGGTTGGTTTTTGGTATGTTTGGTTGCAAAGCGGTTTGCCCCGTGACGACCAGATTTACGACGTTGCGCAGGTGTTTGTGCTTCAATGTCTTCTGCAGGAACGAGACAGCCTTGTTTGTCACCAATCAAATGTTTTTTACCCATACTGACTAGGGCTTCGCGGATCATTGGCCAGTTTGCTGGATCGTGGTAACGCAACAGCGCTTTATGTAGGCGACGTTGACGTTCACCTTTTGCTACAGGTACATCTTCACGTTTTTTGTACTTCACGCGTTTCAGAGGGTTTGTCTCTGAGTAGTACATCGACGTTGCGTTACACATTGGCGAAGGGTAGAAGTTTTGTACTTGGTCACATTCGAAGTTGTTCTTTTTCAGCCACAGAGCAAGGTTCAGCATGTCTTCGTCTTCTGTGCCTGGGTGCGCAGAGATAAAATAAGGGATTAAGTACTGCTTCTTGCCTGCTTCTGCACTGTATTTCTCGAACATCTCTTTAAAGCGATCGTACGTACCCATGCCTGGCTTCATCATTAGATCAAGAGGACCTTTCTCTGTATGTTCCGGTGCAATCTTCAAGTAACCGCCTACGTGGTGAGTCACGAGCTCTTTCACGTATTCTGGTGATTCAATCGCAAGGTCGTAACGTACGCCAGATGCAACCATCACTTTCTTCACGCCTTCAACTTTACGCGCTTCGCGGTATAAATCGATCGTGTGTTTGTGGTCTGTGTTTAGCTTGTTACAGATGCCCGGGAATACACAAGAAGGACGACGACAGTTCGCTTCCGCTTTTGGATCTTTACAGCCCAGGCGGTACATGTTTGCAGTCGGGCCACCAAGATCGGAAATTGTGCCGGTAAAGCCTGGAACTTTGTCGCGAATTTCTTCAATCTCGTTGATGATAGACTCTTTCGAACGGTTTTGAATGATTCGACCTTCATGCTCGGTAATCGAACAGAAAGAACAGCCACCAAAGCAACCACGCATGATGTTCACAGACGTCTTGATCATGTCGTACGCAGGAATTTTTGCTTTGCCGTACATAGGATGAGGAACACGCGCGTAAGGCAGGCCAAACACAAAGTCCATCTCTTCGGTCGTTAATGGAATTGGAGCTTGGTTTACCCAAAGTTCACGATCACCATGGCTTTGAAGTAACGCTCGACCAGAGTACGGGTTCGTTTCTAAATGCAGTACACGGCTTGCATGCGCATAAAGAATGCGATCGTTTCTTAGCTTTTCAAACGAAGGTAAACGGACCGCAGTCGTCGCAGCATCGTGGCGTGATGGGCGAATTGTGATTGGTTGTGCAATTGGCTCGTCTTTTTTAGTTTCACACTGAGTTTCTACTTCGTATGGGTTCTTTGGTACGAACGCTTCTTTACGAGGTTTTTCAATGCGAGAAGAATCAATAACCGTGTAGCCTTCTGGCGCGGTTGGCAAGTTCACGGCAGTACCACGAATATTGGTCATGGTGCTGATGTCTTCGCCGTTTGCGATGCGATGTGCTACTTCGACAAGTGCGCGTTCTGCGTTACCAAAAAGTAGGATGTCTGCTTTTGCATCAAATAGTACCGAACGGCGAACTTTATCTGACCAGTAATCGTAGTGCGCAACACGGCGTAGGCTGGCTTCGATACCACCTAAAACAATAGGTACTTCTTTGTAAGCTTCACGACAACGCTGAGAGTAAACCAAAGTCGCGCGGTCTGGGCGTTTGCCACCTTCGTTATTCGGTGTGTACGCGTCATCGTGACGAAGCTTTTTATCCGCGGTGTAACGGTTGATCATGGAGTCCATGTTACCCGCAGTGATCCCGAAGAACAGATTTGGCTTACCAAGTTGCATGAACGCATCTTTATTTTGCCATTCTGGTTGAGCAATGATACCGACACGGAAACCTTGTGCTTCTAGCAGGCGGCCAATGATAGCCATACCAAAGCTTGGGTGATCCACATAAGCGTCACCGGTTACAATGATAATGTCACAGCTATCCCATCCTAGGGCATCCATTTCTTTGCGACTGGTCGGCAAGAAAGGTGCCGTACCAAAACACTCTGCCCAGTATTTTTTGTACTCATGAATAGGAGTGATGTTATTGGTCATATTTTGCTCTCTGTTCCAGGGAGCGCGAATTATAGCGATTTGATTATCAGGTATCTATAACAAACTCATCTATTCCAGCTTAGTTCATCGAGTTTTATTTGGTTTGTAAAAATATCAATGCTCTATCGGCGATTTTCTGTCTAATTTCACCTTGAAAGCCTCATGGTTATAGATCGGTTCATGAAAAATGTCGCAATCTTAATACAAAGCATAAGCAATGGTGTGCTTATGTGGGGTAAAGTCTATAATCAAATTAGTGCATATTAAATGCAAAAGGCTGAGCTGCTCTGGAAATAGTTCTAAGTCGATAGGCTTATCGTTGACACAATCCATCTATAAAGAGGATCGGCAGGTCCCAACTGGAATGTCGCGAATTGACTGTGAATTTTGAGCCTTGGGCTAATTACAAAAAAAGGGGCTAGGGTATGAGTGAATCTACGACAACAGTGCATCCAAAAATGCAAACGACTTCCAGTCTAACTCCTGTTATAGAGTGGTCTTACGATATTGATACTCGCGATTTCGAATGTGATCAGCAAGGAATGGCAAAGGCATTTGGGATAAGTACGCCAGTAACCAGCCTAAATAACTTGTTTGATCATATGCTGATGGGGCAACAAGAAACGCTAAAACAACGAATTCTAGAAGTGGAACTCTTTGGCGGACGGGGGCGGTTTTCTTGTTGCATGATGCTGAAAAACGTTAACTTAGTGCACGTGACTATTAGTTTTGAAAGGCTCAATAAGCGCATTATCCAAGGCACTATCATTCCACAATTAACAATCACTGGTTGCGAGGAGTTAGCGACAATCCTCGAAACGATTTTTGATTTGCCGAATGTAGGCGTTTTAGTTGCCGATGAAGATACGCGCATCTTAGGTTGTAACCGTGCCTTTGAGTTACAAATGGGCTATCAAAACCGAGATCTGGTTGGGCTTAAAACTCATATTTTCAGTACCTCTCACCATAGCCAAGCGTTTTATGATCAGCTGTGGCAGCAAATTAATGATGAAGGATGTTGGTGTGGTAACTTGCTGAGCAAAACAGCAAACGGTAGCAACCAAGCTCATCATCTTTGTATTTACCGACTTACGTTTCATTCTGGACGAATTCTTTATCTCGGATTTTCTACGGATATTTCTGCTTCGTTGTTGTGGATGAAAAATCGTTGTGAACAACAGCATGATTGGGCTGCCTTTTTACCAACGAGGAAAGAATTTGAACTCCAATTAGCTACCTTAGCGAATGAAAGCAGAAATAAAGAACTCAACATTGTTATGACACTCAGACCCAAGTTTTCGGAGAGATACTTGCTTGAACAGCAATTAGGTTTTGCAGATTTTATTATGCGAAGTCGCTACACCAGTATTGCGGGGCAGTTATCTCGGGATGTGTTTGTCGTATGCTTGCAGACCCCTCATTGTCAATGGTTGAGCCCGGTTCGTTTGATCCAAATTGCCATGAAAGGGTTCTTTAATGAGCTTAGAAATGAAATGGGCACAAAAATGCATGCCACTATCGTTAAAGGCCAAACTGGTGTGTCAATCCTTGGCTATGATACGAACCGACCAAGACAAGCGCTAGCACATGCAGCGCAAGCGATGTTGTCCTCTATTTCCGGTGAAGGCAGCTATTTCAACTTTTACGACAGTGAACTTCACTCTGAATTAGTGAAGCGCCAACATCTCGAGGCGTTTTTGGAGGCGCAAATAGAGAGTGGGCTAGTGGACGTTTACTTTCAACCGATTATCGACGTTCAAACCGGAAGAGTGGTTAAGTTCGAGGCTCTCGCACGCTTTTATGATGAAAATGATGCGTATTGTACGCAAAAGATGATCGCTATTATTGAAGATCTAGAACTCATAGCGGCACTTGATGACGTGGTCTGCCAAGCTGCGTTGAAGCACTTTCCGCGCTTACAAGAAATTTATGGCGAGGAAGTGGGCGTGACCATCAATCGCTCCCTCAACACGAAATTGGATTCTCTTCAGATCCTTCAGCGGTCGCATGATTTGATTAAAGCCAGTGGTGTAGACCCTAAGCGAGTAACTATCGAGCTAACAGAAACCGCGTATTTTGAACAAGATGAGGAGCATACTCGAGCTCTAGAGGAAGTGCGGAAAGAGGGCGTTGAGATCGCGATTGATGACTTCGGTACTGGGTATTCTTCTTTTTCTTATCTAGAAAAAGGGCAGTTTGATTTACTGAAAATAGACCGAAAATTCATCAAGAACATTCATAAAGGGAGCACCAGCTATAACATTGTGAAAATGGTCACCGAGCTTGCACAGCAAATGAATGTAAAAGTGGTTGCTGAAGGCGTGGAATCTAAGCAAGAACTTCAAGTATTGGCAGAAATCGGTGTCGATTACATGCAGGGCTTTCTATTTTCTGCTGCCGTGCCTGTCGATTTGATGGATAAAGCGGACAGTTATGAGCATCTGTTCTCTGACATCGCGATTGAGTCTAAGCAAAGTGATGTGTTGCAATCTTTGAGCCATGAACAAGTCAGGTCTATGGACCCTGGAGAACCGCTCTCCTTGGCAGTTGAGTACATGAATTTGAATCCAAGCTTGCCTTTAGTTGTTCTCAATGAAAATCGTTGTGTTGGGTTAATTACGAAAGAGACGGTGAATTTACACCTAACGCCCTCGATGGGCACAGAGCGAGAAACTGAACGAGAAAGCAGAATTTGGAAACGTCCTGTTAATCAGATAATGAGCACCGAATTTGTGTTGGTTGATGAGGATTTACCTGTCTCTGTTATTCGAGAGTTGGTGAAAACCGGCATTCGTTTCCCTTGGGTATTGTGTAATACCAAAGAAGAGTACCGTGGAGTTTTAACGCAGGAAGACGCGTTGAAGTATCTTGCTTCTCTGTGAATAAAATTGTCTTACCGTTTTAGCTCATTTGGGGGCCGACTTTCGGTGGTTTGGCGATAGTTGATTTGATATTATCGCCCCCCAAAATGACTTTTGAGCGTGCATTCAACATGATTCAACAATTGCTGGTTACTTTCCCTCCGATGCTATTTGGCGCACAAGCGCTACTGACTTTGCTTCTAATCAAGGGCGATATTTGTCCTGGTCAGCGAGGACGTCTTCATAAAATGTTGCCAGCAGTAGCTGTATTGTGGCTCGCTGTTGCGTCACTTCGCATTGAAGCATTTATGATCGTGTTTGCTATTTTCTACTTCTATTCTCAGGTTCAAACCAAGAAAACGCGTGAAAAAGGGCCACTATGGGCGATGCATTTAGCGAATGGTTTGGCCTTTGCGTATGTGAGTATTCAAGTATTTGAGCAATCAAGCTGGCCAGCATCGATAGCGATGGCGCTAATGATATTTTTCCTTGGGGCGTCATTTTCTCAATTGCTGCTTACGATAGCTCGCAGCAGATTACAGGCATTTCACCGTATTTTACCAGTTACGGGCATTGTGTCTGGAATGCTATTAGTCATCGCAACGTTGTTTGCTTCTTACCAGTTAAATGAAGCTGCACTGAACGCTGCAACACAGCCAATCTTGCTGTCTTTAGCTATGCTAATTTCTTCAATTATTGTGTGGTGTTGGCATATTTTTACGCATAAGAAACCAGAAAAGGTGCAACTGAGCGTTGCCTTGTTTCTAGCACTCGCGTCGATGACGAGCCTGCAAGATTTATTCTCTCTCGCGGCTTAACCTCTATTCTAAAGACAAAGCTAGACGGCTTATATCCAAGTGCTTTCTTGGTGCTTGGGTATAAGGTGATCACGTTTTAGATCGCACTCACTTTAAATTCGCGTGATTACTACTACGCTTGTTTATATACCTTGTCGAAGAGGAGAGTCGCGATGGATTTAAGCAATGTAGGTAATCTGGACAGCACTATTTTGCTAGGTATCGTCAACGAAAAGCTACGTTTAGAGTGCGACAGTTTTGACGAGTTAGTATCAGTGTATGAGATGGATGTAGAGTCTGTAGTCGGCAAGCTTGATATGCTCGGTTATCAGTACGATCCATTGACTAACCAATTTAAAGCATATCAACGCTAAGCCTTTCATAACCCAAATATTTTAAGCCACCTTGATTCCGTCAAGGTGGCTTTTACATTGTAGCCTCGCGGTTGCGAAAAAAGCTTGTAAGTAACGCTTCTCTCTCTCTGAGTGACGCGTTGCTGCAAACAAGCGACGCCATAAGCCTTGGCCGAAAGGTTTACTGGTAATAAGACCTTGGCGAGAAAATTCAGAAATCGCCCAATTGGGTAGTGCCGCCACCCCTAATCCAGCAGAGACCATCTGAACTAACATGAGAGTATTGTCGGCTTGCTTCCATTTCGCAGGTTCTATTCCTGCTGGCTGAAGAAAGTGTTTTACGACGTCTAGCCTCTGTTTTTGAACAGGATAAGAGAGCATGGTTTGATCTGCGAGATCTTGCGGATCAATGATTTCTTTTTCCGCCAATGGGTGGTTGGTTGCGGTAATTAAACGCATTTCAAAGTCGAATAGAGGCTCGTAGTGGACTTCAGATCGAGGTTGGATATCGGAAGTAATAACAAGATCGAGTTCGCCTGCCAATAAAGCTGGGAGTGGTTCAAAGCCAAAACCAGAGGAAAAGTCCAATGTTACGCTAGGCCAAGCAAGTTGGTACTCCCTAAGTGCAGGCATTAGCCATTGGAAGCAAGAGTGACATTCAATGGCCATATGTAATCGGCCATTGACGTCTTCTTTCAAGCTCGCTAAATCATTTTCTGCTCTTGCGAGTTTCGGAAGGATATCTTCTGCAAGACGCAATAGGATTTCTCCCTCTGAAGTGAACTTCACCGGACGAGTCTTTCTCAGGAACAGTTGCCCTCCAATTCGCGCCTCCAAATCTTTGATCTGATGAGACAGTGCCGACTGAGTGAGATGTAAAGCGGTCGCTGTCGCCGTTAGAGAGCCAGTGTCTCGAAGCGAAGTGAGTGTCCGCAAATGTTTTAGCTCTATCATGAATTCCTTTCATCCTTTGTTGCTCGCTATGAACAGAATAGCAATCGTGTAAATAACTTAACGACAAAAAATGGATATGTAAACGTCTAGACGTCTATTTGTTGTTTTTATCTGCGAATCATGTCGCTTCATGATGAATTTTTTTAATAAACAAGTTGAATAAATGGACGTTGTTCTAATATCAGATGAGAGCGATAGTTTAGCCATCCAGACATCTCATTCTTTACCGAAAGATGCTCTGATCCAAACAAATTGAACAAAATTGAGAAAGGAATAGGGACATGGCGACAACGACTCACATACTAGGTTATCCACGCATTGGTGAAAAAAGAGAATTAAAATTCGCTCAGGAGAAATACTGGCGAGGAGAAATTGATCAAGCTGAGCTTAAAAAGGTTGGGGCAGATCTACGCGCCAAAAACTGGCAAACACAAACGGATGCTGGTCTGAGTTTTGCCACAGCTGGCGACTTCGCTTGGTACGATCATGTACTGACGACCACGTTGCTATTGGGTCATGTGCCAAAGCGTCACGCTGGTGGTTTCCCTAACCTGGATACGTTGTTTAAAGTGGGTCGCGGTCAATCTCAGGCGGGTTGCAGCTGTGCGGGCGCTGCGGCATCGGATATGACCAAATGGTTCAACACAAACTACCATTACATCGTCCCTGAATTCAGTAAGGACGATACGTTTGAAGTGAGCTGGCCCCAACTGTTTGAAGAAGTCAATGAAGCGCTTCAAGCTGGCCACCAAGTGAAGCCTGTTTTGCTTGGCCCAGTCAGTTACCTTTACTTGGGCAAAGAGGTCGAAGAAGGGTTTGACCGCTTAACCCTGCTACCACGCTTACTTACTGCTTACCAAGCTATTTTGGCAAAGCTAGCAAGTCAAGGTGTTGAGTGGGTTCAGATTGATGAGCCAATTTTGTCACTGGAGCTAGAAAGCAAATGGGCTGATTCGTTTAAGCTGGCCTACCAAGTGATTCGAAGCGATGTAAAAGTGCTGCTAACGACGTACTTTGACTCCGTAAGCGATACGCTAGACAAAATTGTAGAGTTACCGGTGGATGGTTTGCATATCGATTTATCTACCGTCCCTAAGCAGCTTGACGATGTAGTTACCAAGTTACCGGAGGATTGGGTGCTTTCTGCTGGTGTTGTGAATGGTCGTAATGTGTGGCGTTCAGATTTAAGTACCCAACTCGAGCGTCTACAGCCAGTCAAAGAGAAACTGGGCGACAAACTTTGGGTTGCCAGTTCATGTTCTCTGCTACATAGCCCTGTTGATTTAGCACTGGAAACAGAACTGAGCGAAGAAGTAAAAAGTTGGTTTGCCTTTGCAAAACAAAAAGTGGCAGAAGTCGCCTTGCTTGGCCGAGCGCTCGATGGTGATCAAAATGCGATTCGCGCTTGTGATACCTATAGCCAGCCAATCAAAGCGCGCAAGACAGCAACACATGTGAATAAACCTCAAGTACAAGCGCGTTTAAACAACATTACCGCGTCACTTGCCGAGCGCAGCGCACCTTATGCAGAGCGTGCTGCGCATCAAGCTGAAGTATTGGGCTTGCCTTTGTTGCCAACAACGACAATCGGCTCTTTTCCTCAAACGGGTGAAATCCGGGTGCAGCGCAGCGCTTATCGTACAGGTCAATTATCTGAGTCTGAATATATCCAAGCACTTAAAGGACATATTGCTGACGCAGTGAAACGTCAAGAGGCGCTCGACCTAGATGTGCTTGTTCACGGTGAAGCAGAGCGTAACGACATGGTGGAATACTTCGCTGAGAACTTGGCGGGTTTTCAAACGACCAAATTTGGTTGGGTACAGAGTTATGGCTCTCGCTGTGTGAAACCTGCCATTGTAGTTGCTGACATTGAACGTGAAAAACCGATCACGGTTGAATGGTCGACGTACGCCCAGTCGCTAACCCGCAAACAGATGAAAGGCATGTTGACTGGACCAGTAACGATTTTATGTTGGACGTTCCCACGTGAAGACATCACACGTCAAGAAATTGCGCAGCAACTTGCTTTGGCACTGCGTGATGAGGTGTCTGACCTGCAAGATGCAGGCATCAATATCATTCAAATTGATGAGCCAGCCATTCGAGAAGGTTTACCACTAAAAAAACGCGATCACAAAGCGTACTTAGAATGGGCCGTAAATGCGTTTAAGGTCTCTGCGGCAAGTGCAAAACCAGAAACTCAGATTCACACTCATATGTGTTACAGCGAGTTCAATGAAATCATTGATTCGGTTGCGGCACTCGATGCGGACGTCATTACCATTGAAACATCTCGCTCGAATATGGAGTTGCTGAAAGCATTTGAAGAGTTCAATTACCCGAACGAAATTGGCCCTGGTGTTTATGACATTCACTCACCAAACATTCCTACGGAAGAATGGATTGAAGGTTTAATCAAGAAAGCGGCAGAAAAAATTCCGGCTCAACGTTTGTGGGTAAACCCAGATTGTGGTCTGAAAACACGAAACTGGAAGGAGACAGAAGCCGCATTGGCAAATCTGGTTTCAGCGGCGAAGAAGCTCCGTGCTGAGCTGGCGTAACACATCGTTACAGCAAATAAAAACGGAGACTGTGGTCTCCGTTTTTCTATTCTTAATTGTTAACTTTCGTTTTCAGATTATCCAATAATAGCGAATCATCGTCTCATGCCGAAAGCAACAAAAATTACTGTAGCTACTTCACCTGAGTACAAGTCTGTGCGGAAACCAACTCATCTGCCATCAACTGACCGCGAGAATTACGTACCTTAATACGATACATCAAGCCCATATCAATTTGCTTGCGAACTTCTGGGTTGCTGCAGTAGGTATAGATACTGGTATTCAGTACTTGATTTAACGGCTTTGCACCGAGTGCGCCATCGTTATAAATCATCATCATCTCTACAACATTTTTGTTGGATGAGACTCGCATTATTTGCAGTGGACCGTACTCTAAAGGGAGGCCCGCTGACAAGACTCCTGCTCGGTTTGATGCCATAAGCTCAAGTTGGCGCTGATTATCATCGGTTGATGAACAGCCAGCCAGAGCACCAAATACCAAGAAAAGACACAGTAATTTTTTCATAAATTAAAACACTTTTTTGAACGGTTTCACGATTACATTATCGTAAACACCAGCCGCTACATAAGGATCGGCTTCTGCCCACGCTTTAGCATCCTCTAGAGAGGCGAATTCAGCGATGACAGTTGAGCCCGTAAATCCAGCTTCACCAGGATTGTCAGAATCTATCGCAGGCATCGGACCAGCTGTAAGAAGGCGACCTTCGTCTTGTAGCTTTTGTAAGCGATCCAAGTGTTGTGGGCGAACGCTCATGCGTTTTTCCAACGAGTTCTCAACGTCCTGTGAAAAGATGACATACCACATAGCATAGTTCCTTAATTGGTAGGGTAAAGTGTTAATTTAACGCCTTTTTTGTGTCTCTCACAAGTGAACAACAGAAAATGTGAGATCCTTTCTAACTGTTAGCGTTGTAGATTGACTAATTCTGAACCGGACGTGGTTTACCTTCACTGTCAATGGCTACGTAGTTGAAGGTCGCATCACAAACCATGAAGCGTTCGCCAACACCGTGAGCTTTGACGGGTTTGACCCATACTTCCAAATCGACACTCATGGATGTGCGGCCGATCTTAGTGCATTCGCCGTAGCAGCATACGACATCGCCCACACCAACAGGTTTTTTGAACGTAATGCTTGATACCGAAACGGTGACAACGCGACCACAAGAGATCTCTTTTGCCAGAATCGCGCCCGCTAAGTCGAGCTGAGACATTATCCAACCGCCAAAAATATCGCCATTGGCGTTTGTATCTGCAGGCATTGCAAGGGTACGAAGCAGCATTTGACCTTTCGGAGAGCTAATTTCTTGACTCATTGTGACATCCTAAATCTTAAAGGCGCTCAAACTAAGCGCCAACATAGTAAATACCTAGAACCAAAGGTCCTTAAAAAACCGCAGATACCGGACCAGAGAAAGTTGGTTTACAGCAGCAAGAATGGTCTGAAAACGGTACGTTGTTTGAGCGGTTTACTGATACATGGAGCAAAACAGCGACCCTAAGGTCGCTGTGAAGTCGCGGATTATAGCAAAACTGAGTTTTTAATCATCAGTGGACACATCGGATGAGTTATTTTTTTGTTCTTTTGGCATGTGTTTATAAATGTAAAAGCCAGTCGCAATCATGTAGGCAAATGTCGCGATCAACATTCCAAATACTTTGAAGTTAACCCAAACATCCAACGGCAATTCGTAAGCAATATAAATGTTTAAGCCAGCGAAGAATGAGAAGAAGCCAACCCAAGCCCAGTTAATCTTTGCCCAAACAGCGTCAGGTAACGTAATTTCCTTGCCTAGCATTCCTTTGATAGCTGATTTTCCCAATGCGTGGCTCACTGCTAAGCCAATCGCCAGAATCGCGTAAATGATGGTGACTTTCCACTTTATAAAATTGTCGTCGTGGAAGAAAAGGGTCATGCCGCCGAAGATAGTGACGATAACAAATGTTATTAGCTGCATCTTTTCGACTTTCTTATACAGCGCGTAGGTGACGACAAGTTGAATGGCTGTTGCTACGATCAGTGCACCTGTCGCCACGTAGATGTCGTACAGCTTGTATAAAGCGAAGAAAATGATGAGTGGTATAAAGTCTAGGATCTGCTTCATGATGGCAAAATCTACCTAATTGTTGAATTGAAGACAGTCTAACGGAATCTGACAAGATGTGAATACTGAGGAAGTTAAGGTAAGAATAGTAACGCTTAGTATATCGTACAGCCCGCAAGCTTCTTCCATGTCTAAACAGCAAATGGAAGGAATAAAAATTGCCGCGTGAAGCGGCAATAAAGTTGAGAGTTTTAAACCTTAAGCCACACGTTGATATTGGGAAATAAGCGTTTTTACATCTTCTAAATAGCCTTCCCGCAGTAAGTTATCGACCGTTGCTTCTAGCTCTTCGAGAGACATCGTGAAGCAAGTGGATTTACCAGTCATCAGGCTCAGATATTGATGATACTCTTCTTCTGTATAGTGGCCTAAGCGATCAAGTAACAGTGTTTTGATTCCATGATGAATCAAGCCGTAGTATGTATGTCGATGAAGTAACATGGCGATCTCCTTATCAAGCTCATACGCTACTCTTTTGCAGCCTGCTTGACCTTCTGGATAATTCGATTTACTCCAATAAAGCACATCTAGTGCCAATTCTATATTTGCAGATTAAAAAGTGTTGGAAGGCGCAGAATTCTCGTTCTGTAACCATCTTTGGATGACGACTTGAAGTGCATTTAACGTGGTGGGCTTTTCGAGTCTGTCATCCATGAGTTTCGAAATTAGCTCCAACTCTCTAGCTCCAGACTCACCAGATAAGGCAATGATTGGAACGGAGGATGTGATTTGCTTAATCCGTTGGCTTGCGTCAAATCCATTCATTACCGGCATTTGGACATCCATAAGAACGAGATCAATCTTATGAGAGTGGAATAGTTCTACCGCAGAGGCTCCATTATTTGCTTGTAAGCTGTTGACTCCCAGCCTTTTTAAATACATCTGTACCAAGGTGCGTTGCACCTCTTTGTCATCAACAATGAGCACTGTTGGTGCATCTTTAGATACTTGTACGTGTTGAGCTGAATGATTTTCAAAATGTGATGCAGTTGCTTTCCAGCTATCAAAGTCCGGTGCTCTTAATGTCTCTGGTTTTGGTGCGTTTGGTACGACTGGGAAATACAAGTAGAATTCTGTGAACTCGTTCAATTCAGACTGGCACTCTATTCGTCCTCCGAAGGAGCGCATAACACGTTGGCAATAGCCCAAACCTAAGCCACTGCCTCCGCTTTTTTGATACGAGAAAAAGTCATCAAATATCTTGTGTAAGATACTGCTATCTATACCTGGCCCACTATCTCGGAAGATCAGAATGTTTTCGTAAGCCCCCGTCTGGGTACGAATCTCAATTTGACTGTCGGGATAAGAATCAAAATAGTAGATAGCGTTACGAATCAAATTGAAAATGACAAAGTTAAACAGGGTCTCATTTAACTTCGCGACAAAATCGTGTGCCTGTGGTAGGTTAATTCTCTCTATTATTTGATCGTTTTCAAAACCATAACGGCTTACTGCTTGGTCGATGGCTTTATGTATGGAAGTGAGAGCTAAAGGCTCATGCTCTGGTGAACTGTCGCTAACTTCTCGTAAAATAATATCGATAAGTTGTCTACCGCGTTGTATGGCGGCTTCACCTTTATCAATTTCTCTTTTTAGCGTATCCAGTGAGGCGTTTGACTCTATATGCTGTTTTAAAGCTTCAAATTGTAATTGTACTTGAGCGAGAGGGTTACGCATTTCATGTGCAATGGAGTTAGCCAGCGCACGGCTTTGGCGTACCTTTCTATCGGCTTCAATGGTGCTCTGGATGCGAACTAATAACGTTTGCAGAGCTGAGATTTCTTCATTAGAAAACAGCTTATTATCTATTTTATGTGAAGAAATTAGTAAGTGAGTAACAGACTTTCCACGACCGAAGAGAGGCATAACGAGCGCAGTATTGCTTGAGCGCATGCGCTCGTAGAGCTTTCTCATCGACCCTTTAGAAGAGGAGGCATAATCAATTTCTTCAGACAACTCATCTAGCACGAGAACTGACTTGCTTGACGGCAGGTACTCTTCGTAAAACGTTTCTGTGTAATTGCTAGTGACTAGCTGTAGCTTGTTGTTTGGTATGTTAAGTAACGATGCCAACTGACGCATAGCATCATCTATTGAGCGTTTAAACTCTTCCTCTAACCCAAGGATTTGCTGAACGGGAGTGTGTCGTTTCCCATAAATAAAATACGAAGCGAAACGACTGACTCGCTTAAAAAGCAAGTGCCAAGTGATACCGATAAGCGCGCATAAAGGTACCGCAACAAGCCATTGGTTATCTTCAGAGATAGGAATAAATATCGCCCCTAGCGGCAGAACAAAAATGGCGCAGACTAAGAGCGCGCTTACCGTTAAGTACGTGAGATATTTAGCGCTGTAGAAGCGAGAGGTAAGTAGGGCATAGCCCACAAACAACATTTCGCTGATTGAAAGTGCTGGTGGTAACCAAGTTAGGGAGAAGTCGCCAAGGAAATACGTCATTCCAAGGTGTATCACTGCCGTAGATAACATGAATACCAAAATACCAGCGATCATATAGTTGCTTTTTGCTAACGTGAGCTTGCTGCTGTTAGCGCGCATGGCAATCAAGTTAAGCAGCGTTAGTACCACGAAAGCTAGCAAACTAATGAAAAAATATGAGGTATGTGGGCCAAATTTAATGACGAACTGGCTTGGACCACTAATGGTGACATTTTCGACAGTAAGATTCGGTACTAAGTTGATGTACAGTGAATACGTTGCTAGTGCGACAAAGACGACTTTTTGCCAGGCTTTGACCGCTGTTTTTTTAACATCTGCGGTTAACTGGCAAGAAAAATAGAATGCAAACGCAAAGGCGAAAAAAGACGCTAAGTTCGCTAACTTAGCCATAAAAATGCCACCAACAGAGCCTAATTCTGGCAATAAATCGGTATGGAAATAGGCGTTGCTGCTTATCCAAACAATGATACAGCTGGAATAAGCGATGTAAGGCGCGTGATGCGAGCCTAAGATTGATTCACTCTTCTGTTTTAGGCGATAGCAGTAATACAGTAGCCAAGCGAATACTATTAGTACAGTCGCGTACAATGCCATTGCTTTTGGGTAAAAGAGACCGTGCAAATGAACATCAAGCATGCTCATTCACCTTTTTATCCATTCTTTTTGTTCGTACGCAATGTTTGTAGTCGCGAAATTGTATGTCTTGAAATGCTTCAACCATCATACCTAAATTCCAGAAACCGCGGTATGTCTTGGTACCGTCACCGTTAATGTCGCGGTATCCTGAGTGAAAGTAGGCACTTAAATCAATAGATTGATAGAAATTTAACATAAATACTTGCTCAATAATGGTAAGGCCGAGCTTATAGCCTGCTTTATAGAGCTCGCTCATCATAGTTTTTTGCGCCAGATACAAAAAATACAGCTTTTGTTGAATGTTGCCTCCCACCGTAAGACGCAGTACTTCGCAAACCGCTTCACTGTTCTTTACACGAGATTGAAACTGAGCATCAAACTCAATAAGAGTGTGCTCATGAGTTAGAGCACGACACTCCAAAATACCCAGTTGATTGAGAACACTGTACCCATGATTAGGAAAGCAAAACTGCCATTGTTCGTTACTAAACTGTGGTGAGTAACTGAGCCAGTTATTTCGTTGATGCCAGCTTTGCACTAAAGCGGAGGAGACCATGATTGGTGAAGATGACGATTTGAGCAAGAGGGCAAAGTGCTGCCCTTTTTGCGAGAGTGATAAAAGAGGCAAGATTTCAAACCATTGTTCAGTTTGGACGAAAAGCTCAAGATTACTCAGTGTGATCGCTTCGGAAATCGGCATTAACGCTGCATGATTTGGCAGCATTACCTCAAGATCGCAATCTGCGATATCTTCAATTAACACGCTAGTATAGCTGTGGTCGTCAAACGGAAGCGGAGTAGGAATCGCAGCTTCGTTTGAAGGATATTTTTGCTTGATTGCTTCGATCTCGCATTGACACCAGAAAACCATCCAATGCGGGTAACAATCTGCGGCAAGTTGTTCAAGTAAACGAATCTCTTTGGAGAAACCTGTCGGATACTGTTGCACTAAATCTCGATAATCCATTAACTCAAATAGTGCAGAAAGACTTTTTGATGCGTGTTTAGGAAAGAGAGATTTAAGCAGTTTTATTCGATACAGAGCAACCTGTTGAAAAAGAGCATCTCGTTTTTGTTTCGTTAGGGTAAGAATAACTGAGTCAACCAGGGCCTGCTGCTTTGATTCGATCGGCAAATTTATTTTGGTGAGATATTCCAAAGATTGCTCAAGACTCATGATATAACCTAGCTCTAACGTTTTGTTATATTTTGTAATGGTTTATATCATTTTGAAAAATTTATGCCATCGGTTTCTATTTGTATAGTTACGTAATGCAAGAAAAGACAAAAAAACCGCTCATTATGAGCGGTTTTTGGTCTATTCAAGAAAGGGTTAGGCTTCTTGCTTTTTTAGCTCAGCTTCTGCCGTTTCTTCTTCAATTAGCGCATCAACGATAACTGCACATGCAGCATCACCTGTGATGTTCAGTGCTGTACGAATCATATCGAAAATACGGTCAAGAGCGAATAGCAGCGGTAGACCTTCAATTGGAATGCCAGCGGCAAGAAGCACGGCAACCACTAGGAAAGAAGGGCCAGGAACACCCGCTTGACCAACCGCACCCAATGTAGACGTTACGATAATTGCAATGTAAGCGCCCATGCCTAGATCGATATTGAACAGTTGAGCAAAGAAGATAGCAACCAAGCCATAGTAAATCGCATTACCTGACATGTTGATCGTTGCGCCTAGAGGCAGAACAAATGATGCAGTTGAATTTTTTACGCCCAGCTCTTTTTCACAGGTGTCCATTGTAACAGGCAGTGTTGCCATAGAAGACGCTGTTGAAAGCGCAACTGCTTGCGGTTTCTTCATTGAAGACAGGAATTTCTTCGCAGATGTCTTCGTGAAAACATGCACCATTGCTGGGTAAACAACGAAACCGAAGATTAGGATGGCGGCAACGTAAACAACGAACAGTTTAAACACCACCATTAGTGCACCAAAACCGAACGTACCGACGGCTTCTGCCATCAGACCAAATACACCGATAGGTGCAATGATCATTACTTTGTTGATCATCCAAACCATTGCGTCAACGATGCAGTTAACACCATTGATGATTGGTTCACGACGCTCTTTTGCTTGCTTAGAAATCGCAATACCAAAGAACATACAGAAAACGAGGATCTGTAGGATGTTTGCTTCATTTAGTGATTGGAAAACGTTGGTTGGGATCATACCAGTGATGGTTGCCCAGAAAGTAGGTAGTTCACCTTTTGAAGCGTATTCTGCTGAGAACATGCCTTCAACGCCAGAGACGTCGATACCCATGCCTGGTTGGAATACTTCACCCATAAATAGTGCAAGCGCAACGGCTAGGGCGGATGTTAAACCAAAATAACCTAGAGTGACGATGCCAACTTTACCTGCTGACTGGCTGTTCCCAAGACCAGCGGCGCCAGAAATCAAGGCTACAGCGACCAAAGGAATAACCAACATTTTGATTAAGTTGATAAAGATAGCACCTAAAGGAGCGAACACTGTCGCATCATGACCCATCATGGCACCAACGGCTGTGCCCACGATCATGGCGATTACGACTTGTACGCCAATGTTGTTTAGCAAACTCTTTTCTTTTAACACTTCCATAACCTCTGTGCTAATAAAATGTAAAATCCTAAAATTACCCACTAACCATAAATGGATTTACGGATAATTATCTCGCCTTGCTTTTTACACTTATCGTTTACAATTGGCAATATGCAGCAAGGTATTATTGATGGATTAATCGATATTTTATTGACGAACGATAAAGTTTTGTTCAATAGCAAACGTTTGCTATTGATTTTTCTTATAAGGGTCGCGCTTAGGATTGTTCAAGTTTATTTTTCTTTATTTGTTTTCTTTTTGTTAATTTTAACCGCTTTTGTATTTGCTATTGCAGTCAGAGTTTTTAGTGACTTGGGTTGATATTTATAACAATTCATCTCTTTCAAGCTCACACTTTTATTAATTTGCCTTCTGAAATGTTAATTGCTTTACATTCTTGGCTCTAATTGCGTTGTAAACATAATGTTAAATTGTAATGACTGGTGAGACTCAAATGCTGACGATCCAGTGTTAGAGATAACTTGCTTAGTTAATGCTCCTGAGCTGATTAGACGAGAAAGACAAGTAAGAGGTGAAGAGACTATGATGAATCTTGCTGCTGCGTTACAAAGAAATGCTGCGAGTAAACCAGATAAAACGGCGTTGATATGTGGCACTGAAAAGATAAATTATGCGCAGTTTGATGCGATCGCCGGCAAGATCGCAGCGTCTTTAATCAATAAAGGCGTAAAGCCAGGTGACCGCGTTGCGATTTCATGCCCAAACATTCCTTTTTTCGCGTTTGTTTATTATGCAATACAAAAAGCTGGCGCGGTTGCAGTCCCATTAAATGTGCTTTTGAAAGCGCGAGAAATTAAGTATCACTTAGAAGATTCAAAAGCGAAGTTTTATTTCTGCTTTGAAGGGACGAAAGAACTGCCAATGGCAAAAGAGGGTGTCAAAGCCTTTGAACAAGTCGATACATGCGAAGGCATAGTCGTATTGACTCAATCTCAAGATGAAAGCTATTGGAATGGTGTAATAACTCTCAATGCGTTTATAGCCGATGTCCAACCGTTGCCGGATTATATACCGCGTAATGCGGATGATACATGTGTGATTTTGTATACATCAGGGACGACAGGCTTACCAAAAGGCGCTGAACTGACTCAGCAGAACATCATAATGAACGCTCTGGTGGCACAAAACATTATGGGCAGCCAGGCCGATGATATTCACTTAGTAACTTTGCCTTTATTTCATACATTTGGTCAAACCGTCCACTTAAATGCTAGTGTTTTGGGCGGGGCAACATTGGTGTTAGTGCCTAGGTTTGAGCCTAAACATGTTCTTGAGCTGGTGGAAAAACATAGGGTGACGATATTTGCTGGTGTGCCAACGATGTACATCGGTCTGCTTCATGTGCAGCATCAATTTGATACCTCGTCATTGCGTGTTGCAGTAAGCGGTGGTGCGCCATTACCAACCGAAATCTTTCGAACCTTTGAAGAAACATTTAATGTGCCGATCTTAGAAGGATACGGGTTGTCGGAGACAAGTCCTATTGCATGTTTTAATCATTTAGATCAGGAGCGAATACCAGGCTCGGTAGGTCAACCGGTTCAAGGCGTCGAAGTAAGAGTTATCGACATTGAAGGCAATGCACTACCGATAGGCGAAGAAGGTGAGATTGTTGTGCGTGGTCATAATGTTATGAAGGGATATCTTGACCGCCCAGAAGTTACTGAATCTGCGCTACAAAATGGTTGGTTCCATACTGGTGATGTGGGCCGCTTTGACAGTTCAGGTAATTTATTTATTGTCGATAGAATGAAAGATCTGATCATTCGAGGTGGATTTAATGTTTATCCCAGAGAAATTGAAGAAGTTTTCATGACTCATCCTGCCGTTTCAATGGTCGCGGTGATAGGGATTCCAAATGAAGAGTATGGCGAAGAGATAAAAGCCTACGTTGTACTTAAACCAAAAGAATACATTGACGCCGATTCATTACAAAAGTGGGGTAAAGAGCAATTAGCCTCGTTTAAATATCCTCGTTATGTCGAAATTCGTGAACACCTCCCGATGAGTGCGACAGGAAAGATTTTGAAACGTGAGTTGAAATCTGAATTGAATATAGCTTAGTTAATTCAATGGTTTTTGTGTCACAGCGCCACTTGCCTAAGCGCAAATGGTGTTGTGCTCTTGACCAATTAGATGCATAAGTTTTTTAGCTATCGTTAGACAATACTTAGCGTTTGTTGAATGAATCTATTGCTCGAGTTCTTTAAAGTATTCTTCTAAGCGTTTCGGATTGGTAATGGTTACTGAGCCATAGTTTAGCTCTAGCATCCCGATACTTTCTAGTCGTTTTAGTATCTTGTGTACGCTCTGACGAGTTAGCCCCATCATGTTAGCGATATGTTCTCTTGTTACCCTGACAACGCATGGTCGAGTATCGATCGCTTGATTAAGTTGGTATTCAGCAAGTAGCAGCAACCTTTTGGCGACTCGTTCTTCAATTCCTCTAATCGCGTCATCTTCGATAACAGAAATAGCAGACCACAAGCGGCGGCTAAGTAAGTCTAGTATAGTGGGGTAACTTTGAGGGTATTTGGCGAGTAATTGGCGAAATTTATCTCCAGGAAGCTCCATTACAGTCACGTCAGAATGCGCGGTCGCACCAAAAATACGAGGCATACCGGGAGAAAAAACATTGTCTCCAAACCAGCCACCAGCTTCGAAAATCATCAGTGTGACTTCTTTGCCTTTTGAACTAATTGAGTTCACTCTCACTGCACCTTGAGCTATGACCATAAGAGAAGATTGAAGCGCACCTTTATTGCAAATCAGTGCTTTTTCGTCGAAGCAGCGAACCTTAGTCATTTGCGCTGCTTCACTAAGCCCTTTATCTGGCAGCCCTGATAGTACAGGACATTTGGCTAGCAGTGTTTTGACTTCTTCCATGTAGCAACCTTACTGCACATTGCTTTATTGAGTTAGTTAAGTTACCCAAGCTTAACACTCTTTGAGTGCTCTGCTTGAGATAGATTTGGAAAGTGCGGGCGTTGAACAAAAAATGACGTGGTATAAACACGATAGTAAGAAAACGCCCACTAAACATAATGTTAAGCGGGCGTTGTTGTGTCATATCAAACTGAAATTATTTTTGAGTGGCAGCTTTCATTGCAGAAACGAATTCACCTAGCTTGTCGAGCATAATTTGTGGCTGCTCAACGTTCGCTTCAATGATTTTGACCACGGCTGAACCAGAAATTGCACCAGCGGCGCCAGATTCTAGTGCTTGTTTCACCTGTGCTGGCTCAGAGATACCAAAACCAAGTAGCGCTGGTGGTGCATCAAATTGGTTCAGTCTATCCAGCATATGACCTACAGGCATGTTTGCTTTGGTTTCTGCGCCAGTAACACCTGCACGAGAGAGTAGGTAAGTGTAGCCGCCACCTAACTCTGATACTTGCTTCAGTGTTTCATCACTTGCGGTTGGTGGTGCGATGAAGATTGGGTGAATACCAAACTTTTCTGCAGCAGCAACAAATTCGGCACTTTCATTAGTTGGCACATCTGCAATCAAAACAGAATCGATGCCTGCTTTTGCACAACGCTCATAGAAGTTCTCGATACCACGAGAGTAAACAAGGTTCGCGTACATCAGAAGGCCAATAGGTAGCTCTGGGTACTTAGCTCGGATCTTACCAATTTGTTCGAAGCAGATATCCGGTGTTGCGCCTGAATCTAGAGCACGAATGTTCGCACCTTGGATAGTCGGGCCATCCGCAAGAGGATCTGAAAATGGAATACCGAGTTCAAGGGCATCAGCACCAGACTCGACCAGTGTTTCCATGATTTTGTAAGACTGCTCGGCGTTTGGATCGCAAACCGTTACGAACGGTACAAATGCGCCTTGGTTCTTTTCGTTTAGGCGCGTAAACACCTTCTCATAACGGCTCATTAGATTGCTCCTTTTTCTTCTAAGATGGTGTGTACGGTGAAGATGTCTTTGTCACCACGACCTGATAGGTTAACGACTAATAATTGTTCTTTCTCTGGGTTCTCTCGAGCCATACGCAGTGCATGAGCCAGTGCGTGAGAAGATTCAAGAGCAGGGATGATGCCTTCATGGCGTGCAATCTCTTGGAATGCTTCTAGCGCTTCATCGTCTGTCACGTTGTCGTATTCAGCACGGCCGATTGCGTTTAGGTGGGCGTGTTGTGGACCAACTGAAGGGAAATCAAGACCAGCAGATACTGAGTAAGACTCTTCAACTTGGCCGTTTGGATCTTGCATCAATGGCGCTTTCATACCGAAGAAGATGCCTGTTTTACCATGCTTAAGTGGTGCACCGTGCTGGTCAGTATCGATACCTTTACCTGCTGGCTCAACACCAATTAGGCGAACGCTTTCTTCTTCGATGAAGTCAGCAAACATGCCGATAGCGTTTGAACCACCGCCCACACATGCGATAACCGCATCAGGAAGACGGCCTTCACGTGCCAAAATCTGATTCTTCGTTTCTTCACCAATCATGCGTTGGAAGTCACGCACGATCGTTGGGAATGGGTGAGGGCCTGCCGCTGTACCTAGTAGGTAGTGCGCGTCTTCATAAGTTGCAGACCAGTCGCGTAGCGCTTCGTTACATGCGTCTTTAAGCGTTGCTGAACCCGAGTGGACAGGAATAACTTCTGCGCCCATTAGCTTCATACGGAATACGTTCGGGCTTTGACGCTCAACGTCTTTTGCACCCATGTAAACGCGACACTTAAGGCCAAGCAGCGCACACGCTAGTGCCGTTGCTACACCGTGTTGGCCTGCGCCTGTTTCTGCGATGATTTCGTTTTTACCCATGCGTTTTGCAAGTAGCGCTTGACCTAACACTTGGTTGGTCTTGTGCGCGCCACCGTGAAGTAGGTCTTCACGTTTTAGGTACAGTTTGGTTTTCGTACCTTTGGTTAGGTTACGAGTTAGAGTCAAAGCCGTTGGACGGCCCGCATACTCTTGGAGAAGCGTCATGAATTCGCTGCGGAATTCTGGATCTTCTTGCGCGTCGATAAACGCTTGCTCTAGTTGCTCCAGTGCTGGAACTAGAATTTGCGGAACGTACTGACCGCCGTATTCGCCAAAGTAGGCATTCAGTTTTGCCATCGTTATATTCCTTCTCGTATTTTTCGCTACGAATAGCTTTAAATTTTTTAGCTGATATCCAGCTTTAGTAGCTGCGAATGGCGGTGAAGGCCGCGAGCAACTTCTGTGAATCTTTTTTGCCTGGTGCGCTTTCTACACCAGAGTTTAAATCTAATCCCAAGCAACCTAGTGTCGCTGCTTGTTGAGCATTTTCTGGCGACAGTCCGCCCGCTAGCATAATTTGACTTGGGTCGCCGATCAGTGACCAGTCGAACACTTGACCAGTTCCGCCAGTTTGAGTGCCAACTTGCGCATCTAATAAATGGCGATCAATGTTGTCTGCTAGCAATTCTGGCTTGGCATCAGTCACGCCGTAAGCTTTCCAAATTTCTACCGCTGCTGGCAGTTCGGCTTTGAGTTGGTTTACGTAAGCTTGGTCTTCTTGACCGTGCAGTTGCACCGCTTTTAAACCCAAAGAGGTCACGACAGAAGCAACAAAATCGATATCGTGATTTTGGAACACGCCTACATAGTTCAGTGGAGCACCGCTCATGGTTAAGCGCGCACCTTCAAGGTCGACCGCACGCTTCGACTTCTCGACAAAAATCAGGCCACCAAATACTGCGCCTGCTTGATATGCTTTTGCTGCGTCATCTGGATGCGTTAAGCCACACACTTTATTTTCGCCTAACGTCACTTTACGTACAGCAAGTTCTAGGTTGTCTTCCGCCATCAGTGAACTACCAATCAAGAAGCCGTCTGCGTATTCCGCTAAATCACGAACTTGTTGATGCGTATAAATGCCAGATTCTGAGATTACTGTTGCGTTAGGAGCCAGTTCGCGAATGGTCGGTGCCAGTTCTTTAGTACGATTCAAATCAGTACTTAGGTCGCGAAGGTTACGGTTATTAATGCCGATAACGCGTGCGCCAAGCTTAACGGCACGATGAAGCTCTTCTTCGTTGCTGACTTCGGTCAAGATACCCATGTTCAGGCTGTGCGCTGCTTCCTCTAGCGCTTTGTACTCTTCGTCATTCAGGACAGAAAGCATCAGTAGCACGGCATCAGCACTGTAATGACGCGCTAGGTAAACTTGGTAGGTATCTACCATGAAGTCTTTGCACAGAACCGGTTGTTTGACTTGGCCACGCACTTGAGGAAGAAAGTCAAAGTTACCTTGGAAGTACTTCTCGTCTGTTAGGACTGAAATCGCATCAGCATGGTTGTTGTAAACCGATGCAATGTAATCCAAGTCGAAGTGATCACGAATCAAACCTTTAGAAGGAGATGCCTTCTTACATTCGGTGATGAAGGCCGTCTTTTCGCCACTCAGAGCATCGTAGAAGCTGCGGTCCGATGGCAGTAAATCAGACTGAAATGTGCTTAGCGGCTGAGACACCTTACGGTCTGCTACCCACTGATATTTGTCGCGGACAATTTTCGCCAGTACTTCTGCCATTTCTGCTTCTTTCTTAGAAACGTGTTCAGACAGGTTGTCAGCTTGCTGAGTGTTGAAGTCAGTCATCTTCTGCAATTCCTTAAGCGTGTGCGGCAAGTTGTTGTACCAATTGGTACGCCTTGCCTGAATTCATTGCCGCAATCGCTTGTTGCGTGTTGGCTTTTAAATCTTCGTGGCCGAATAGACGCATTAGCAGAGCAACGTTCACCGCCACTGCGCCCAATTGTGCGTCTGTACCTTTACCCGTCAGAATATTGGTAATGATCGCTTTGTTTTCTTCAGGATCGCCACCTTTGATTGCTTCTAGTGGGTGCGCTTCTAGACCGAAGTCTGCAGGCGTTAATTTGTATTCTGTGATCTTACCGTCTTTGATTTCGGCAACGGTTGTTTCACCGTGAATTGCTACTTCGTCCAAACCACTGCCGTGTACTACAGCGGCGCGCTTCATACCCATTTGTAGCATGGTTTCTGCGATAGGACGAACCAGTTCTTCACTGTAAACGCCCATCAATTCGATGTTAGGACGAGCAGGGTTAATCAGTGGGCCAAGAATGTTAAAGATAGTGCGTGTTTTCATGGTTTGACGCACTGGCATCGCATGGCGCACACCACCGTGGTATTGAGGTGCAAATAGGAAAGCAACACCAATATCGTCTACCGCTTTGCGCGTATCTTCTGCGCTCATAGCTAGGTTGATACCAAATGAATCAAGAAGATCAGAAGAACCAGATTTGCTTGAAACGCTGCGGTTACCGTGTTTCGCTACTTTTAGACCACATGCTGCAGCAACAAACGCCGCAGTGGTTGAAATGTTGATGGTGTTGTGACCGTCACCACCAGTACCTACGATATCTGCGAAATCGTAATCTGGGCGAGGGAATGGGTTTGCATTTGCCAGCAGTGCTTTCGCCGCGCCTGCAATTTCGTCTGGCGTTTCGCCTTTGAGTTTTAGTGCAGTCAGTGCTGATGCCATCAAAATTGGGTCTAGTTCACCACGGATAATGATGTCGAATAGCTGTTGGCTCTCTTCCTGAGTAAGCGATTCTTGCTCGTACAGTTTGGTAATAATAGGGTTGATGATTGCTTCCATATTTCCTCTCCTAAATTTCTTATGTGCCAAGTGTTTTTTAAGCAGTGAGTGGGGTCGCTGAAGTTTGTTCTTCAAGTGCCCATTCAATGGCATTGGCCAACAGTGTTGCTCCGTAGGTCGTCATAATAGATTCCGGGTGGAACTGGAACCCGCAAACTTTATCTTCTTCATGTACAACAGACATTACCAAGTCATCCACTTCTGCTGTGATGGTTAGGCTCTCAGGAACCTTGGTCGCAACCAGCGAGTGGTAACGTGCAATTGCAAGTGGTGATGGTAGGTTTTGGTAAATCGCATGGTTTTGGTGCTCCATCATAGAGACCTTACCGTGAATGATTTCGCCTGCGCCAGCAACAGTACCGCCGTACGCTTCAACAATCGCTTGGTGACCAAGACAAATGCCGATCATCGGCACTTTGCCTTTCATACGTTGGATAAGCTCTGGCATTGAGCCTGCCTCTGAAGGTGCACCAGGACCTGGTGATAGCAGAACCACTGGGTTTTCAAGCTTATTTACCGCTTGTTCAATGGTTTCTGCTGGGATGTTGTTTCGGTAAATCTTGACCGAGTGACCTAACGAGCGGAACTGATCCACAAGGTTGTAGGTGAACGAGTCAAAGTTATCGATAAAAATGATATTAGCCATCTCTGAACCCTATTCCTTATTGTGACTTATGCGCTGCTTGGATAGCAGAGATTACCGCTTGTGCTTTGCCGCGCGTTTCGTCTGCTTCCGCTTGCGGATCAGAGTCGAACACCACGCCAGCACCAGCTTGAACTTGAGCAATGCCGTTCTCAACGTACGCTGAGCGGATCACGATACAGGTGTCGAGTGTGCCTTCACCAGTGAGGTAGCCAACAGCGCCGCCGTAGCTACCGCGTCGTGCGCCTTCTACATCGCGAATCAACTGCATGGCACGAATCTTAGGTGCACCGGTGAGCGTACCCATGTTCATACATGCTTGGTATGCGTGCAGCGCGTCTAGGTCTTCACGCAGTTGACCAACCACACGAGACACCAAGTGCATTACGTGGCTGTAGCGGTCGACTTTTAGAAGGTCTGCTACGTGGCGAGTACCAGCTTGAGCAATACGAGCGACGTCGTTACGTGCCAAGTCAACCAACATCATGTGTTCTGCGTTTTCTTTCATGTCGGTGCGCAGTTCAAGTTCGATGCGGCTATCTAGGTCGAAATCAATCTCGCCGTTAGGGCGCTTACCGCGGCGACGAGTGCCTGCGATTGGGTAGATTTCAATTTGGTTAGTGTCGGTTTCGTACTTAAGCGCGCTTTCTGGTGATGCGCCAAACAGAGTGAACAGCTCATCTTGCATGTAGAACATGTAAGGGCTTGGGTTACTTTGTTTCAATTCTTTATAAGCAGCCAGTGGAGAAGGACAAGGTAGAGTGAATCTACGAGACGGTACAACTTGGAATACATCGCCTTTCACTACGAACTCTTTTAAGTCGCGAACGGTTTGGCAGAAGTCTGCATCAGACACGCTAGGTTCTACCGTTACATCTGTTATTTGCTCTGCACTCGGCAACAGTTTTGGCGCTGCACATTGGGCGCTAATTTCTGCAATACGAGTCTCTAACGCTGTTTTCTCTGAACCATCAACAAACAACGTCGCTTGAAGCTGGCAAGATTCCGTTTGATGGTCGACAACAAGTAGTGTTTCCGCGACGTAGAAAACGTAATCTGGACACTGATTTGTTGCTTCGGCATTACCAAGCGGCTCAAAGTTTGCGACTAAGTCGTAGGCAAACAGACCACCAAGGAAAATTGCGTGTTTGTCTTGCTGTGAAATATCAAAACTATGCTGAACCAAACGCAGCGCATCGAAAGAAGAGGCTTCACGTAGGCGAGAGTCTTCATCTAACGTGTCGCATGGCTGGTTAAACTGCAAAGTTAGCGTTTCGCCATCGAACTTGCTCTCAACGTCACCACGGATGTTCTGGTTTAGGTGAGACAGTAGGTTTTTACCGTTATTGGTCAAGGCGTGCATGCTAACGGTATGGCCGAAGCAAACAATGCGAACCGCTGAATCTACGATCAGCAGGGATTTTAAATTTTGCTTTGAATCGATCTCAGCAGATTCCAGCAATAGGCTGTCAGTTTTGTTCTCACATAGTGTGTGGAACAAGCGAGTCGGGTCTTGAGTATAAGGGACGGAAGCCGTTAGCACTTCAAGCTGTCCAAGTTTCTTAATTTCAATGGCCTTGTTCACAAGACCTCCTTGTAGCTGTTTAAATCTTCCTGCCGTACATAGTCGCATAAAGCAAACGTTCTCCCAATCTAGAGTTGGCTATATTCGATTAATGTTTAGGCAGTTGAATGTGAAATGAGCAACAAAACAAAAAAGCCCGCTTAAGTAGCGGGCTTTACAACGTTTGGTTCTATAAACTAGAAGTATACGTTTGCCCACCAAGAACTAGTCCAAGTGCGCCACCAAGCAAGATCTGATGAGTTTGCCTTATTAAGACAAACCGCAACTTTCGCTTTTTGGTTTTGGTTAAATTCTTGTAACATGGTGAACCTTAAATTACGTACTTTGTATTTATGTACTAGTTAACTAGTGCGAGAGTAAAAAGTCAACCCCAAAACGGCATTAAAACGATAAAAATATGAGAATTGATTTACATAGTCACACCACTGCATCGGACGGTCGGTTAGAGCCTAAAGATTTAGTGGAAAGGGCGCTGAGTTTTGATATCGAGGTTTTGGCGATCACTGATCACGATACGGTTGACGGTTTGGCGTTAGCTAAGCAATACGTTCAAGATAATAATTTGCCGATAAAAATCATCAATGGCATTGAGATATCGACCGTCTGGCAAAACAAAGACATTCATATTGTCGGCCTGAATATCGATCCGGAAAATGAACAATTATCTGCCCTCATAGAACAGCAGAAGCAGCATCGCATAACACGATCTGAGTTAATTGCAGAGCGACTACAAAAAGCAACTCGAGTAGGTGTGCTTGAAGAGGTAAGGCAAATCGCCGGTGATGCTCCAGTGACAAGAGCGCATTTCGCGAAATGGTTGGTAGATAATGGTTATGCAAAAACCATGCAAATGGTGTTTAAAAAATACCTAACGCGTAATAACCCAGGTTATGTACCACCGAATTGGTGTTCGATGAAGGATGCGGTTGATGCTATCCATGCGGCTGGTGGAATGGCGGTATTAGCGCATCCTGGTAGATATAAGTTGACAGCGAAGTGGATTAAGCGTCTTCTAGCAGCGTTTGTCGAAGCGGGTGGTGATGCGATGGAAGTTGCACAGCCACAGCAAGCGCAACAAGAAAGGCGCAACTTGGCTGATTATGCTATACAATACAAACTATTAGCCTCTCAAGGCAGTGATTTTCACTACCCATCACCTTGGATGGAGCTAGGAAGGAACCTATGGTTGCCTGCTGGCGTCGAACCAGTTTGGAAAGATTGGGGAATAGATCCTTCGTTGAATAATACTCAGTAATACGAAGTCGAGAACCCATAAAAATATAGAGCCGAGAGGCTCGATAATGAGGAATTACAATGAGCCAGTTTTTTTACGTTCACCCAGAAAACCCACAGGCTCGCTTGATTAATCAAGCAGTAGCAATCATTCGTAACGGCGGCGTTGTGGTTTACCCTACTGATTCAGGGTACGCACTTGGCTGTCAGTTGGAGAACAAACAGGCACTGGAACGAATCTGTCAGATTCGTCGTCTGGATGATAAGCATAACTTTACTTTACTGTGTCGTGATTTGTCGGAGCTTTCTCTCTATGCGCGAGTGGATAACTCTGCATTCCGACTGCTGAAAAATAACACACCAGGTCCTTACACCTTCATCTTCAAAGGCACAAAAGAGGTGCCGCGTCGTTTGATGAATGCAAAACGTAAGACCATCGGTATCCGTGTTCCAGACAATCAAATTGCCTTGGACTTGTTGGAAGCATTAGGTGAGCCGATGATGTCTACGTCGTTGATTCTACCTGGCTGTGACGTAACAGAATCTGATCCAGAGGATATTCGCGATAAACTAGAACATGCGGTTGATGTGATTCTTAATGGCGGTTACCTAGGTGAACAACCTACGACTGTAATTGACTTTAGCGAAGGTGAACCTGTTGTGGTTCGTTTGGGATCTGGTGACCCTGCACCATTCGAATAGTAGACGCACACCACCGTCAAACAAAATAGGAGGCATCGCGCCTCCTATTTTTGTTATCATATCGAATATCTCATTGAACTTAACTGATTGAGGTTAAGCGAAATCGAAAATGTCGATACCATTTTGTTCTGCATAGTTGATGTATGCAGAGCTCACACCGTTTAGTGTCACTTCAACATTGTATTCATCACTTGAGAATACTGCCCAGCCACATTCATTGTAAGATAAAGTCAGATCATCCGCTGAATCCAAGAACGTATCTCGAATGCCATCGTTATCAGTGTCTCGGCCCATATCAAAGACAAGTTTGTCATGGAAAATATTAAAATCGACAATGTCGGCTTTAACATCAATATCGTTGGAAGACACTGGCTGATCAGGTACACCAATAGCCAGGCGGTTTGTAAGCACGAAGGTGTCGTCTCCACAGCCACCGCTCAGTACTGATTCACCATCACCAACAACGAGCGTGTCGTTACCCCAGCCACCACTCAAGTAGTTGTTGCCTGAATAATCAAAAATTGTGTCGTCGCCGCAGCCACCAAAGAGTTTGTCGTTTCCTAATCCGCCGGATAGGAAATCGTTTCCAAAGCCGCCAGAAACAAAGTCGTTACCTCGGCCACCAAGCAAGGTATCATCTCCCCAGCCACCGAAGACAATATCATTACCTCCGTATCCTACAAACTTATCATCACCACAGAAGCCGAAGAAAATATCGGTTGTTTCAGAGCCTTTTGTGCCTGTCATATCGTCATCTTGAGATGTCCCAAAAATCCAATTTAGGTCGAGATTTAGCATAGACATTGTTCTATTCCTTTTTGTCTGATTTATGCCAATCGCCGAGAGTGCAGAGCGAACCTAGAGAGTCAGAGTACACGATAGCATTAGTGTTATTTTTGATGTGAACTAATGACTTAAAGACAATTTTTGTCTTGTTACCCACGACCTTGCTTTGCTATGAGCGCTCATTGTCTGCGGTGATTGGTATTACTTAGCAGCAAACAGGGACGGCTTATTTTTCGTTGCTTTCTAGCAATACGAACAGTAAACACACCCCAAGTGGTTATTGTTGTAACCCTGACAATTTTATCAGGTACCGCGTGGTTAAAGTGGTTCAGGAAGACCGATATTAGTGGGATTCTCGTTGAGCAATGCCTGCTTTAAGTAGTAAAAAAGTTGCAGAATAGGACTAATATTTCGGTCATTTTTGAAGTGAATTTTGGTGTGGAGAATGGCGCCGATTTAGCTTACATTAACTAAGAAAGTTACGTATAATGTCCGACCGAAAAATCCCACTGAAATGGGTAAATAGCAAAATACAGACCAATCCTGGTCTAGACGTCTGTGAAGACGACACATAGGTAGATAAATGAGCGAAAAGTTACAAAAAGTATTAGCACGTGCTGGTCACGGTTCTCGTCGTGAGATTGAATCGTTAATTAAATCTGGTCGCGTTAGCGTGAACGGTGTAGTCGCTAAGCTTGGTGAAAGACTTGAAGACGAGAGCAGCGTAGTTCGTATCGATGGTCACATTGTCTCTGCAAAGATTCAAGAAGAAGTGATTTGTCGTGTACTTGCGTACTACAAACCTGAGGGTGAACTGTGTACTCGTCACGATCCAGAAGGTCGTCGTACTGTTTTTGATCGTCTGCCAAAAATTCGTGGCTCTCGTTGGATTTCAGTTGGTCGTCTGGATGCGAACACTTCTGGTCTTCTACTTTTCACAACGGATGGTGAACTGGCGAACCGCTTAATGCACCCAAGCCGCCAAGTTGAACGTGAATACCTAGTACGTGTGTTCGGTGAAGTAACTGAACAGAAAGTTCGTAATCTAGTAAAAGGTGTTGAACTGGAAGACGGTTTAGCTCGCTTTGAAGATGTTGTTTACGCAGGTGGTGAAGGCATGAACCACACGTTTTACGTTGTTATCAACGAAGGTCGTAACCGCGAAGTTCGTCGACTATGGGAATCGCAAGAGTGTACCGTTAGCCGTCTGAAACGTGTTCGTTACGGCGACATCTTCTTAGACAAGAAACTGCCTCGTGGCGGTTGGATGGAGCTTGACCTGAAAGAAGTAAACTACTTGCGTGAGCTTGTAGAGCTTCGTCCAGAGAAAGAAACCATGCTTGATCTGAACAAAGACAACACGTCACGCAAACGTGAGCGTGCACGCAGCCAAAAAATTCGTCGCGCAGTTAAGCGCCATGAAGAGCGTGTTAACACGCCAAAAGGCCGCAGCAACAACCCTTCTCGTCGTAAGCCGAAGAAGACTGCTGGTGACCAAGGCGCACGCAACAAGCATCGTTAATCGATAGCAAAACATCAGAAAGGCTTGCCAATTCGGCAAGCCTTTTTCTTATCTGTTACATAACAAAAGGGTCTAAAGCCTATATAGAGCGGGGTGCTTTGTATAAACAAATATCTCAGCTAGACGAAAACAACAGATAAAAAAATACCAGCACTAGGCTGGTATCTTTGTTCATGATGAAGAAACGTTAATCGCGTTTCCAAAGCATATGGCAGAACTTATGTTCAGGGTCTCGGCTGATTAGCATACGAGCAAATACGTCATCAAGAACGTCATTTTCCTCATTTACTAGGCCGATACGAACCTCTGCATACACTTCTTTGTCGATCTCGAAGCCAACATGTTCAACCCAGTCATCACTGGTTTCAACAAGTTCTGCGGCACCACGATCTTCAAATTGCGCAGTAAACAGAATCACGTCAGCAGGCTCTAGGTTATCTGGAGCCATCTCAAGGAAAATGTCGTACGCTGCGTCGATGACGTCGTCGTAAGAAATCAAATCAGACATGCTTATGCTCGGCTCATGTATTTACGTTCAGCTGTGTTAATGATAACTCGGTCACCAGTTGCAATGTACTCAGGAACCTGGATGACAAGACCTGAAGCGAAGCGTGCTGGTTTAGTACGAGCAGATGCAGAAGCACCTTTGATTGAAGGGTCAGTTTCTTCAATCACTAGCTCAACAGAAGATGGTAGTTCAATACCCACTGCAGCACCGTTAACAAGGATAATGTGGATACCTTGTGTATCTTCGTTGATGAACAGCATGTCGTCTTCAACTTCATTGTGCTTGAATGTGTATTGTGAGTAGTCTTCGTTATCCATGAAGATGTGCTCATCGCCGTCAGCGTATGAGTACACAACTGCACGTTTGTTCATTTCTACCGTTTCAACAACGTCATCAGACTTGTAACGCTCATCTACACGTGCGCCCGTGTTTAGATCTGTACAACGCATTTTGTAGATTTTAGCGCCGCCACGACCGCCTGGAGTCGTTACTTCGATGTCTTTAACTAGAAGAGTTTTACCATTAGACTCGATTGCGAAGCCTTTTTTGATTTCACTTGCCTTTGGCATTGTATATTCCTATTCATACTTATTAAGCAAAACTCGGTGATTATAGCGCTAAGTTAGCCGCCTAGCATTAAAATTCATTGCAGAAATTTGTTGTTACTCCCATGACTAAACACCTGAATGGACTTGATTCAGTGAGTCGGCTAAGAGAACATATAGTCCAACTTCTTGAACCATCTGAGAACACGTTTTAAGTCATGTCTCTGCCTGTTATCGATCCTAAACAACCATTTCAACCAGAGTTTGCGCCTTTAATTAGGGAAGTCATCGCTTGTCTCAAAGGTGGACTGGGGCAAAACTTACACAGCGTTTATGTATACGGTAGTGTTGCTCGTAAAACAGCGATCGTTGGGAGGTCGAACTTAGACCTGGTTGTCGTTACTCAATCATCCTTTGAGCACAATCGCGCGACTTTGCTCAACACAATTAAGTGGCGTGCGCAGCAGAGTTACCCTCACGTGAATGGTGTATCGGTCCGTACAGCCTTAGTGAGCGAAGTAGCTAATTTAGACAGTATTTTCACTTGGGGTTTTATGCTTAAGCATTGCTGTGTCTGTGTTTATGGTGATGATCTAGCAGACTGTTTTGGTGATTACGTCCCAAGTTGGGAAATTGCTAAGCACTGGAATATGGATGTGGAAGATTGGATTACGGTGTATCGCAAAAAAATCGTACAAGCGAAGACGATAGAAGAGCAGGTGGCCGCCCAGCGAGTGATTGCTAAAAAGTTACTAAGAGCGTCATACTCTTTGGTGATGTATCGAGATAAACGTTGGTTTGATGACCCTATACAATGTGGCAAGGTATTCTTAACTTATCATCCTGAAAAGCAGCTTGAGATCGAGCGGCTAGAAATTTTACTTTCTGGCCGGGGTATTCCCAAGCGTTCTGTTATCGGGCTAATTGATGCGTTTGGTGATTGGTTAGTCAAACAGTACCAGAAAACAGAGTTTCGTATCGGCTAAAACAACCCCATTTGTGGCGCTGAAAGCCTGTCAAAATCCGTCCCAATGAAAGGGAGAATCGCATCTGCAACGGGTTTGAGTTGTTTATCAATGTAATGTTGATAATCAATCGGGCTATTGAGGTACTCATAAGGTTCAGGACCGTTCACGGTAATAATGTATTCAATTCGTCCTTTGTTTTGATACTGTAATGGGCGGCCAAGCTTGGCATTTATCTCATCCGCTAAACGAGCTGCACGCACTTGTGGCGGGACGTTCTTCTGATACTCATGCAGTTTTCTGCGCAGTCGCTTTTGATACACCAACTGTTCATCAAATTCACCGTTGTTAGTTTTCTCAACCATCTCTCGGACATAGTCGCTTGGATCTTCACCATGGAAAATCATGCTATAGAGTGTATTTTGAAATTTCTGTGCTAACGAGGTCCAGTCAGTACGGGCACTTTCTAACCCTTTAAATACAATCCTTTCTTGCTCTCCTTCACCGATTAAACCCGCATAGCGCTTTTTCGAGCCAGTTTCTGCGCCACGAATCGTTGGCATAAGGAATCTGCGATAATGGGTTTCATACTCGATTTCCAACATAGATGTTAGGTTGTACTCAGAACGCAGGTGTTCTTTCCACCAAGAGTTGATGTAATCAACTAATTGATTTCCAACAGCGTCAGCTTCTACTTGACTGTATGGTCGATTCAACGACACGAATGTGGAATCCGTATCGCCGTAAATCACTTGATATCCTTGCTCCTCAATCAGCACCTTAGTTTGCTTCATGATTTCATGTCCGCGCATGGTAATACTAGAAGCTAACCGAGTATCAAAGAAACGACATCCCGATGAGCCCAGTACGCCATAAAAGGAGTTCATGATGATTTTGATTGCCTGAGAAAAAGCTTTTTCATTGTTCTTCTTTGCAACATCACGTGCTGCCCAAAGCTTTTCAATCATTTCTGGTAAAAAGTGTTTCGTACGATGGAACTGCCCACCGCGAAAGCCAGGAACAGCCTCATTATCTTCTTTTCCAATATCGAGTAATAGCCCCTCAACCAAACCCATAGGATCAATCAAGAAAGAGCGAATAATCGATGGATATAGACTCTTAAAATCCAATACTAAAACAGAATCATATAGGTTAGGGATGGAATCCATCACGTAACCTCCGGGGCTGGCAATCCAATTTTCAGGGTGTAGGTTCGGAGCAACGTAGCCTGCTCGGTGTATCTGAGGCATGTATAGGTTTGTGAATGCTGCAACCGAACCGCCGACACGATCCAGTTCGACACCAGTGAGACGAGAGCGCTCTATTGCAAAGTCAAGCAGGTGAGTGTGATTGAAAATCTTATTCACTAACACGCAGTCTTGTAAATTATATTTAGCCAGCGATGGTTTGTCGGAGCGGTACATACGATTGATCTCATCCATGCGGTCATGCACGTTGTGGATTTCTTTACCTTCCCCCAAGAGTTCTTGAGATACAGACTCTAATGACCAAGACCGAAAGTGGTAAGTCGCCGTTTTTAGCGTATCGATACCATCCATCACAACTCGCCCGGGAATGGAGATAAACCCTTGTTGGCTTTGAGATGAACTTCTAAAAAAGCTGGCTTGGTCTGCTCTGCCAAGCATTAGCTTCATGTTGTGCCATTCTGCTCGTTTGTGTAGCAGACGAAAGTCAAAATCAATGACATTCCAACCGACAATGACATCGGGGTCGAATTTTTTAAACCAATCGATGAGTGCTTCTAGAAGCGCCTTTTCATCCTGGACCCATTGTATCGGTGTCTCCGAAGGTTCTGGTTCTCCGATCATGATAACGCGGGAATCCATGACGCTGTCTAATCCGATTGAGTAAAGAATGCCTTTCTCAGAGCATTCTAGATCTAACGAGACAACGTTTAACTTCGGCTCATATTGCCCCGCACGGCATTTTGCGCTCTGGACGCGTTGGTAGCCATTGGTGTGAGTCACATTGCCTGTAAACTCGATACTGCCTTTGATAAAACGCTCCATTAGGTAGCGATCGGCGAGGCGAATATCACTTTCATACGTAGTGATATCTTTTTGAGCGAATGTGTCTTTGAGTGCGAGAGCGTCTCTGGTTACATTGGTATAGCAGGCAGCAAGAGGCGTATGTTCAAACGTTTTGAGATCCAAAAGGCGGATGTCGACGAATATGTTTTTTTCTCGTGCGAGTGTCTTTGCTTGCTCTGAGTGTTTCTGAGCGATGAAAAATACTGGCTTCTCACCATTAATAAGTAACTGAGTAGGACCTGCTTCTGTCGAAAGCCACAGCTCGATTTGAGTTTGACCTTTGATGTCTCGTGCCTGTCGAGTTAGCAGGAAGCCTTGTTGAATATTCAAATGTGAGAAACCTTAGAAAACTTGAAGAACGTTAGTTTAACACTAAGAACTGTGAAAATAACCAGTAAAGAAAGCGTCTCAAATTTTTGCTGGAATTAGTGATTACAAGTTAGTCTTTGGTGCAAGAGGGACAGTGTCATTTTAAGTTATAGCGTGTTTCTCTGGGCAATATGAAACCTAGTTACTTGATTTATTGTACTTAATGTTGTTAATTGTCTTTTCTTAGATTTCGGTTCTGCTCATCACGCTCTAAAATAATAGAGTGGTTTATGAATAAGTTCTTGCTAAAGTTTGCGTTTCAGCACATATTCATAGAAAGCAATTTTTTGTCGATTACGTTAGTATATAGGCAGTCATACTGATATCCACATTTAACAAATAATGGTTATGTGGGTGCAGAACCAATACAAAGTGTGGAGATACAAGTTTGATAAATGTTTTCCTTGTAGATGATCACGAGCTGGTTCGCACAGGGATACGACGTATTATTGAAGACGTCCGTGGAATGAACGTAGCAGGAGAAGCTGACAGCGGTGAAGATGCAGTAAAATGGTGTCGCAGTAATCATGCTGACGTCGTTTTAATGGACATGAACATGCCAGGAATTGGCGGCTTGGAAGCCACTAAAAAAATTCTTCGCGTGAATCCTGATGTGAAAATCATCGTACTTACCGTTCATACAGAAAACCCGTTTCCAACCAAGGTGATGCAGGCAGGTGCGTCTGGTTATTTAACCAAAGGTGCTGGCCCTGACGAAATGGTGAATGCGATTCGTGTAGTTAATAGTGGTCAGCGTTACATCTCACCAGAGATTGCGCAGCAGATGGCATTGAGTCAATTTTCTCCAGCCTCTGAGAACCCTTTTAAAGACTTATCCGAACGTGAATTGCAGATCATGCTTATGATCACCAAAGGCCAAAAGGTAACGGATATTTCTGAGCAACTTAATTTAAGTCCAAAGACAGTCAACAGCTATCGCTACCGACTCTTTAGTAAATTGGACATTAATGGTGACGTTGAGTTAACGCACTTAGCGATTCGCCACGGAATGCTGGACACCGAGACCCTTTAGCGTGAATCCTCCTTTCGATTCGGCTTCCTTTCTCAAGACAGTAACTCATCAGCCCGGCGTTTACAGAATGTACAACGCCGAAGCTGTTGTAATCTACGTAGGTAAAGCCAAAGACCTTAAAAAGCGCCTTTCAAGCTACTTTCGGAAAAAAGTAGACAGTGAGAAAACTCGCGCGCTTGTCAGTAATATCGCCAAAATAGACGTCACGGTGACTCACACTGAGACAGAAGCGCTGATCTTAGAGCATAACTACATCAAGCAGTATTTGCCGAAATACAATGTGTTGCTGCGAGATGATAAGTCTTACCCTTATATCTTTATTAGCGGTCATAAGCACCCACGGCTTTCTATCCACCGTGGCGCCAAGAAGCGCAAAGGTGAATATTTTGGCCCCTACCCAGATTCTGGTGCAGTAAGAGAAACATTGCATTTGCTGCAAAAGATATTTCCTGTGCGCCAGTGTGAAGACACTGTCTATTCCAACCGAACGCGCCCATGTTTGATGTACCAAATTGGTCGTTGTGCAGGACCATGCGTTAATACCATCATTTCTGATGAAGAATATGCAGAGTTGGTTGGCTTTGTGCGCATGTTTTTGCAAGGCAAAGATCAGCAAGTACTCAAACAACTGATCGAGAAAATGGAAGTTGCCAGTCAGCAATTGCGCTTTGAAGATGCCGCTAAATTTCGCGATCAAATCCAAGCGATTAGGCGTGTTCAAGAGCAGCAGTACGTCTCAGAAGACAGCATGGATGATATGGATGTACTCGGGTTTGCTCAGGAGAATGGTATCGCGTGTATCCATATCCTGATGATACGCCAAGGCAAAGTGCTTGGTAGCCGTAGCCATTTTCCGAAAATCCCACAAAATACAAGCCAGCAGGAAGTGTTCGATAGTTTTCTGACTCAATACTATTTGAGCCATAACGAAGCACGTACAATTCCTTCTCGTATTATTTTGAATCAAGAGTTGGCAGAAGATATTGCGCCAATACAGAAAGCGTTAAGTGAAGTGGCAGGCCGTAAGGTTCATTTTCATACGTCGCCAACTGGCTCTCGAGCAAGGTATCTCAAGCTTTCGAACACGAATGCACTAACGGCGATTACCACCAAAATCAATCACAAAATGACGATTAATCAACGTTTTCATGCGCTTCGCGAAACATTGAATTTGGAGTCTATAGCTCGAATGGAATGTTTTGATATCTCTCATACGATGGGGGAAAGCACGATTGCGTCATGTGTTGTGTTCAACAACGAAGGCCCCGTAAAGCAAGAGTATCGTCGCTACAACATTACTGGGATTACCGGTGGTGATGATTACGCAGCAATGGGACAAGCGTTGGAGCGCCGTTATTCGAAGCAATTGGACGTAGAGAAAATTCCCGACATCATCTTTATCGATGGCGGTAAAGGTCAGTTAAATCGTGCGCATGACATCATTTCGCAGTACTGGGGGGATTGGCCAAAGCGTCCTATCATGATTGGTATTGCAAAAGGCGTTACTCGCAAACCAGGTTTAGAAACGCTGATTACAGTCGATGGGGAGGAGTTTCATTTACCAAGCGATGCTCCTGCGCTGCACCTTATCCAACATATTCGTGATGAAAGCCATAACCATGCTATAGCGGGGCACCGTGCTAAGCGAGGTAAAACCAGACGTACGAGTGCACTCGAAGGGATTGAGGGAATCGGCCCTAAACGACGTCAGGCGTTACTCAAGTACATGGGTGGGTTACAAGAACTTAAACGTGCAAGTGTCGAAGAAATCGCCAAAGTACCGGGAATAAGTCACTCTTTAGCAGAAATTATTTTCCAAGCATTGAAACAATAAGGAAAATCGCGCAACATTAAGCCGCAATGTGTAAGAGAATAATAAAATGCGTTTGAATATCCCGAACATTCTGTCTCTTCTTAGACTGTTCCTAATCCCTGTTTTTGTGGTTGTCTTTTATCTACCTTATTCATGGGCACCGTTTGCAGCAGCAATGGTGTTTTGGGTAGCGGGTTTTACTGACTGGCTTGACGGCATGTTGGCCCGTAAACTTGGCCAAACTTCTCGTTTTGGCGCGTTTATTGATCCTGTCGCTGATAAAGTGCTAGTGGCAACGGCATTGATTCTAATCACGGAACATTATCATTCAATTTGGGTGACCATTCCTGCGGTAACGATGATTGCGCGAGAAATCATTATCTCAGCATTGCGAGAATGGATGGCTGAAATCGGTAAGCGAGCGAGTGTTGCGGTATCTTGGGTTGGCAAAGTAAAAACTGTTTCGCAAATGTTCGCCTTATGGGTGTTGATATGGCGTTACGATGAATGGATGGTTTGGCTAGGCTTTGCGGCCTTGTATGTGGCAACTTTCTTGACATATTGGTCAATGATTCAATATTTAGCTGCTGCGAAAGACGATCTGTTGAATGAAGAGCACCATTAAATTCTGATGTTAGAAAGCAGGCTTAGTAGCCTGCTTTTTTGTATCTAAGGCAATCTACAGCATTTTTTGCTTCTCTCGCTTTTCAATGCTTGTTAACGGCCATGCTTGCAATTTGTATCTGGGGCTTTTGCTTCGATAGAGTTCCATTTGTGATCTAAGTCTTGTTTTTGTCCTTGGAGAGTCTTAGAGAGGCGAGTCTTCTGATTATTAATACTTCAATGCACGCAACGCACGGCCAGCAGTGTAAGGCGTAGCCAAAGTTTTATGATAAACAAGTGTATTTAAGCGATTTTTAGTATTAAAACTAAGCAATCTATCGTCTTTCGCACAAATTCTAGTCAAACGATTTAAAAAAATAAAAATAGTGTTGACTCGATCGCTCGAATCCGTAGAATGCATCCCGTACCCAAGAGAGCACGGCTCGAAAGGGTGGTGAAAAAGCTTAGCTTTATTCACAAATGAGGCGCCTTGGCAGAGTGGCTATGCAGCGGATTGCAAATCCGTGGACCTCGGTTCGACTCCGGGAGGCGCCTCCATTATTCTTTTGAGAGCGAATGGCTTTCGAGAAAAAATGCGACACTAGCTCAGTTGGTAGAGCGCAACCTTGCCAAGGTTGAGGTCACGAGTTCGAACCTCGTGTGTCGCTCCAAATTTTATTGATATGGCATTTAGCGGTATCAGATGGTGTTTTACTTTTCTGTAAAGGCATCACAAAGAATATTTGTGTGCCCTGGTGGTGGAATTGGTAGACACAAGGGATTTAAAATCCCTCGACGTTCGCGTTGTGCCGGTTCAAGTCCGGCCCGGGGCACCATCTCATATTAAATGCGACACTAGCTCAGTTGGTAGAGCGCAACCTTGCCAAGGTTGAGGTCACGAGTTCGAACCTCGTGTGTCGCTCCAGATTTAAGGCCTAACATGAAAATGTTAGGCCTTTTTCGTATTTTTTGAAAATCTCAAACTTCTTTTCTGTCACAGACTTCGTTAAGTAACGAACCCTTTGTCTCATTGACTCAAGTGATTGTTAATTCTGCCATTGCAAAACATCTTAGCTATTCCTACTAGTCTATGTTTAAACCATCACTTGTGGGGAATAACCACTCTTACTCCAGGCAAAGCTGTGACGAGAATGCTATCTTTTTAAATGTTCCGGATATAGAAAGGAATGTTTTACGATTAAGCAGCACAACCTTAAACCTCTGTTAGATGAGGTGATGATATCTCAAGAATATTTGTTTAAATAACAGCTGTTTGAGAGAAGCAGAAAAGCTTAGCTCATGAATATGAACATGCGAGTTTCGATGGGGTATGTTTTGTTGTGATTTACATCACTGTTACTAATATGAAAAATCGTTGCCAGAAGATTTTATTTTGTGATAAATTCGCGCGCAATCTCGGAGCGTAATTAACAACGTTTGATCTCTGGGGGATACGCGTAGTGACCATTCAAGCTGATTGTGACACTGCGTAGGGTAGGTATCGGCAAAGCCTTTTGTCGATAGACGGGATACTAATGCTGTAAACGCGGCATATTAATGGGAAACCCAACATTGAAACCTTTGAATAAACACACACTAATCAGCTTCATACTGCCGAAATGTCCTGTTTTACAAAACGGGTGCATTACAGAACCTTGATTAATCCCTTTTACATATAAAGTCGCGAGTATCGTGGCGGATGATCTGTATTTGTCATTTATGCACTGACAAATGCGGAGGGGTATTCACACCTCCTGTAATTTCATTCTAATGATTATTAATACAGGATATAGAATTATTATAATTCAAGGGATTATGTAGTATGAGCACTGCCTTTGAAGTCGATAGCAATATCGCAAACATTTTTTCGTCTCAGGTTCCTATCGTTGAGGGAACGTATGACTTAACGCCAGATCAAGTATTGATTGATCAGGCTGAGCATGAATCTGAAGTACGTTCTTATCCACGTCGTTTGCCGATCGCAATTAAACAAGCCTTTGGGTGCTTGGTTGAAGATACGCGTGGACAGATCTTTCTAGACTGCCTTGCGGGGGCTGGCACTCTAGCTTTGGGGTATAACCATCCTGAAATAAACCAAGCTCTGAAAGAGCAATTAGATTCAGGACTGCCATATCAGACGCTAGATATTGCAACATCAGCAAAAACGACGTTTATTCAATCTGTTAAGTCTTTTCTTCCTCAAGAGTTAAGCGAGAACAGCGTTATCCAATTTTGTGGCCCGTCTGGAGCTGATGCGGTTGAAGCTGCTATCAAGCTCGCGAAACAGACTACCGGTCGCAACACTATGTTTGCCTTCCGTGGCGCATACCATGGTATGACTAATGGTACGATGGGGATGATGGGTAACTTAGGCACCAAAGCTCGTCGAACTGGTTTGATGTCGGATGTGCACTTTATGCCTTTCCCATACAACCTGCGTTGTCCTTTTGGGCTTGGCGGTGATGAAGGTGCAAAAGCAAGTATTCGCTATATCGATCGTCTTTTAAACGATGATGAGTCAGGCATTATGAAGCCTGCCGCGATTATCGTGGAGCCAGTGCAAGGTGAGGGTGGTGTTGTTCCTGCGCCAGCATTCTGGCTACGAGAGTTACGTCGTATTTGTGATGAACACGGTATCTTACTGATCTTCGATGAGATCCAGTGTGGTGTTGGTAAAACTGGCTACAATTTCGCGTTCGAAGAGTCGGGCATTGTTCCAGATATTCTGTGTTTATCAAAAGCAATTGGTGGTGGCTTACCAATGTCGCTATTGGTTATCAACAAGCAACATGATACATGGAAGCCGGGCGAGCACACAGGTACATTTCGTGGTAACCAGCTAGCTATGGTCTCTGGTGCGAAAGCATTAGAAATTATCCAGCGTGATAATCTTGTTGAGCATGCCAATATTGCGGGTCAGTACTTGCGCTACGGCCTTGAAAGTATTCAAAAGCGTGTGAACTGTATCGCAGAGGTTCGTGGCAAAGGTTTGATGCTAGGCGTGGAGATTAAAAATCCAGACGGTGAGCTCAATAAATTTGGTGAACCTCAAGCGGATAGTGAACTCACACTTTCTATTCAACGTGCAGCACTTGAGCGTGGCTTGATCGTTGAGAAAGGTGGACGCGAAGGCGCAGTAATTCGTTTCCTTCCTCCTCTTATCATCTCGTTTGAACAAATCGACTTTGCTTTACGTGTATTTGAAGACGCGATTTTAGCCGCAGGCGGTAGTCACATCGAAACTCAGCCACAAGATGAATGGAAGAAGCATTTCATCCACACTGGAGAGATGGGCAGCAATGAATTTGCTTCGGTGATGAATCACACCACTACGGTAATGAAGTCAGTGTTTGAACAAGTGACTGCACCGTATTCAGGTATGGATCCAAAAGCATTGGAAGCAGCGATTCACGACGTTGATCTTGATAATGGAAATGCGCCTCTTAAAACCGTTATCGACGATGCTGCTGAGCTGGTCGCGAAAAACGCAATTTTTACTCAACATCCAGATTGTATTGCTCACCTACATACTCCACCGTTGATGCCAGCGATTGCGGCAGAGGCAATGATTGCGGCTTTGAACCAGTCGATGGACTCATGGGATCAAGCTTCATCAGCGACTTATGTTGAACAGAAAGTTGTGAACTGGCTATGCGATAAATATGAGTTAGGTGAAAAAGCGGACGGTATCTTCACGAGCGGCGGTACGCAAAGTAACCAAATGGGTTTGATGCTTGCGCGAGATTGGATTGCTGACAAACTCAGTGCACACTCAATTCAAAAGCTTGGCCTTCCTGAATACGCAGACAAGCTACGTATTGTATGTTCGAAAAAATCCCACTTCACGGTTCAAAAATCAGCCTCTTGGATGGGATTGGGTGAAAAAGCGGTCATGACCGTCGATGCTAATGCCGATGGAACGATGGATGTCACTAAATTAGACGAAGTTCTCAATCAGGCCAAAGCAGAAGGTTTGATCCCATTTGCCATTGTTGGTACAGCGGGTACAACGGACCACGGTGCTATTGATGACTTAGACTTTATCGCCGATATCGCAGCGAAACATGACATGTGGATGCACGTTGACGGTGCATACGGTGGAGCTCTGATTCTAAGTAGCCAAAAAACATGTCTGAAAGGTTGTGAGCGTGCACATTCCATCAGCGTAGACTTCCATAAGCTGTTTTACCAAACCATCAGTTGTGGTGCGCTATTGGTAAATGACAAGTCTAACTTTAAATTCCTGCTTCACCATGCAGACTACTTGAACCGCGAACACGACGAACTACCGAACTTGGTGGATAAGTCTATTGCGACAACTAAGCGTTTTGATGCGCTCAAAGTGTTTATGACGATGCAAAGCGTAGGGCCAAAAGCCCTAGGCGATATGTATGATCATTTGCTTGAACAGACGCTTGAAGTGGCGGACATGATTCGAGATAACAAACACTTTGAGTTGTTGGCTGAACCATCACTATCTACGGTTCTGTTCCGCGCGACACATGAATCAGCGGATCTTGATGAACTGAACAAAACGTTGCGCTTAGAAGCGTTAACACGCGGTATCGCGGTATTGGGTGAAACCATTGTCGACGATAAAACTGCATTGAAATTTACGATTTTGAACCCGTGTCTGACGACGGCGGACTTTGAATCTTTGCTCTCAAAAATCAATACGCTAGCGGCAGAGCTAGTTTAACAAAGGTAACGGAAAACTATGGCAATTCTACAGATTGGTGCAGGCGGCGTTGGCTGGGTAGTTGCACATAAAGCAGCACAAAACAACGACGTTCTGGGTGATATCACAATCGCATCACGTACCGTAGGTAAGTGTGAGAAAATCATCGAATCGATTCAGAAGAAAAACAATCTGAAAGATTCAACTAAGAAATTAGAAGCGCGAGCGGTAAACGCGGACGACGTAGATTCTTTAGTTGCTTTAATTAAAGAAGTACAACCTGACTTAGTGATCAACGCAGGTCCTCCTTGGGTGAACATGTCTATTATGGAAGCATGTTACCAAGCTAAAGTGTCATACCTTGATACATCTGTTGCGGTTGATTTGTGCTCTGAAGGCCAACAAGTACCTCAAGCTTACGATTGGCAGTGGGGTTACCGTGAGAAGTTTGAAGAAGCGGGCATTACAGGTATTCTTGGTGCTGGTTTCGATCCGGGCGTAGTATCGGTGTTTGCCGCATACGCAGTGAAGCATCTGTTCGATGAAATCGATACTATCGACGTAATGGATGTAAACGCAGGCGACCACGGTAAGAAGTTCGCAACTAACTTTGATCCAGAAACGAACATGCTTGAGATTCAAGGCGATTCGTTCTACTGGGAAAGCGGCGAGTGGAAACAAGTACCTTGTCACTCACGTATGCTTGAGTTTGAATTCCCGAATTGTGGTTCACACAAAGTGTACTCAATGGCGCATGACGAAGTTCGATCTATGCAAGAGTTCATCCCGGCGAAACGCATCGAATTCTGGATGGGCTTTGGTGACCGTTACCTAAACTACTTCAATGTGATGCGCGACATCGGCCTACTCAGCCCAGATCCACTAACGCTTCACGACGGTACGGTTGTTCAACCTTTGCACGTGCTAAAAGCACTACTACCAGATCCAACATCACTCGCGCCAGGCTACACTGGCCTAACGTGTATCGGTACTTGGGTTCAAGGTAAGAAAGATGGTAAAGAGCGCAGTGTATTTATTTACAACAACGCTGATCACGAAGTCGCATACGAAGATGTTGAACACCAAGCTATCTCATACACCACTGGCGTACCAGCGATCACTGCGGCTTTGCAGTTCTTCCGTGGCAAATGGGCAGACAAAGGCGTGTTCAACATGGAGCAGCTAGATCCAGACCCATTCCTAGAAACCATGCCATCTATTGGTCTAGATTGGCATGTTCAAGAACTGGAGCCAGGACAACCTGTTATCCATAAATTGAAGTAAGAATTTAGCGACTCTTATTTGTACGTTTAAGCCGATGCACTTGCGTCGGCTTTGTTCGATTTTATAGTGTCTTTGCTAAGGCGAAGGGACGTAAGGTATCAAAATGCAACAAAACGAACTAAAAACGCCATACTTCATGATCAATGAAGACAAGCTGATTGAGAACCTAGAGAAAGCAAAACAGCTAAAAGACATCTCTGGTGTGAAGCTTGTATTAGCACTGAAGTGCTTCTCAACATGGGGTGTATTCGACATCATCAAGCCTTACCTAGACGGAACAACAAGTTCTGGCCCGTTTGAAGTGAAGCTTGGCTACGAAACGTTCGGTGGTGAGACACACGCATACAGTGTGGGTTACAGCGAAGATGACGTTCGCGATGTGGCGGACATCTGTGACAAGATGATCTTTAACTCTCAGTCACAGCTAGCGGCTTATCGTCATATTGTCGAAGGTAAAGCATCGATTGGCTTGCGCCTAAACCCAGGTGTGAGCTATGCAGGGCAAGACTTAGCAAACCCAGCGCGTCAATTCTCTCGTCTTGGGGTTCAGGCTGATCACATCAAACCGGAAATTTTTGATGGTATTGATGGCGTAATGTTCCACATGAACTGTGAGAACAAAGACGTGGATGCGTTTATCGGCTTACTCGATGCTATTTCAGATCAGTTTGGCGAGTACCTAGATAAGCTGGACTGGGTGAGCATGGGCGGCGGGGTATTCTTCACATGGCCGGGTTATGACATCGAAAAGCTTGGCCTAGCGCTGAAAGCGTTTGCTGAAAAACACGGCGTGCAAATGTACCTAGAACCGGGCGAAGCGATCATTACCAAGACGACTGACCTAGTGGTCACTGTGGTTGATATCGTTGAGAACGTAAAGAAAACCGCGATTGTGGATTCAGCAACAGAAGCACACCGTCTTGATACGTTGATTTACGACGAGCCTGCATCGATTCTAGAAGCGTCTGAAAATGGTGAACATGAGTATGTGATCGGCTCGTGTTCATGCCTTGCGGGTGACCAGTTCTGCGTGGCGAACTTTGAACAGCCGCTAGAAATTGGACAACGTCTGCATATTCTTGATAGTGCGGGTTACACCATGGTGAAATTGAACTGGTTTAACGGTCTACGTATGCCGTCGGTCTACTGTGAACGCTCGAATGGTGACATTCAAAAACTGAATGAATTTGACTACTCTGATTTCAAACGTTCACTATCTCAGTGGTCAGTGAAATAAGACGTATCGCGCCATAAGCACCAAAAGAGCAGCTTAATCGCTGCTCTTTTTATTGGGGAAACGATAACAGTACGTGATTAACTCTCCACAATCACACGAGTGTCTTCACTCAGAGATTCTAACTCATTGGCTATGTCTTCAATTTCTAGCTCGCTAGGCAGTTTTATCGCCATTTTAGCGCTGAATAAGCTAGAGCTTACCCCTCCGCCTCCAGCAATGAATACACGCTGACAATCCATATCTAAAATTGAGATACCTTGATTATCGAGAACGTGAGTAATTTCATTCACAATACCCGCTCTATCGTTGGCATCTAAACGAAGTTGGAAGATAGTGTCTTCACGATATGAATGAGGCTCAGAGTCGACGAACCTAACAACAAGAGTCTGACAAGAAGAGAACGCCTGTTTAACGATGTCGGCATTTTCTCTTGGAAGCTCTACTTTGATGACACCTGCAACTTGGTCTTCGATAAAGTTTACTTTGCTGATCAGCCATTTCCCGCCGTTTTCGTGTGTGATTGCAGCGAGCTCTTTAATCGTGGCGGGTGACGCTTGTCCGACAAAATTAACAATAAATACGGTGTTCATAATGTCCCCTCCTGGAATCAAGGTTTGGACGCAGTACGAATAAACGTGCTACTTAAGTTATTGGAATAAATCCTTTTATTTAGTGTAGGTGCTAAGGACGGGTAATGTTTGATGAAAGTCAATTTTTAACACTAATTCGTGATGGAAATAATTAAAACAATGTTCAGAGCACAAAAAAGCAGCCATCGTAAGGCTGCTTTTTACCGAGTATCAACTTAGGATTAGAAGGTTACTTTTAACTCGACACCATAAAATTGACTGTCGTAGTTTGCGCCTGCGTCCATGGCGAATTTTGCAATATCTTGGTTTCCAAACCAAGGTGATGAATTGAATTGTAGTTCTGCACTACCGCCCCATGCATCAGTTACCCAATAATGAATATGTCCAACAGGGTTTAAGAAGAAGAGCGAAACATCACCTGCGGTTTCAGAGCCCATAACTTCGCCACCGTTGGCAATAATGTTTTGCTCAGCCGTTAACATCATTTCACCAACAACAGCACCAAAGAACGGTGTGATAAAAATATCCTGCCAAGATGGTACTTCTGCGAACGCCTCTACGCCATACTCCCAAAAGAACGTCGACATAGTTGCGGAGTACAAAAACGACTGAAATTCATTATAGCCAGCGTGACGTGCTGCCGTGTAGTAAACGCCGCCAAAATATGGGTGCATGATGTAGTTGAGGACATGTTCATCGCGATCCCAAACGGGGCCGTCAGAGACATTATCTTTCCACTTTTGCCCCAACTTACTCATGTCCCGGTCTTCTTCGTCCCATTTGGTGATACTTTCTGGAAGAAAAGTCATCATGCCTACGGTCGCGATACTGAGACCTAGAATGGTGTAGGTTTGACCCATCAGATAATCCCAGTCTTTATCTTGAGGGATGATGAGATGTTTAGGCTGAAGCCCTGCGTCAAGGTTTAGCGAATCATCATTATTCTGTTCATACATAACACCGCGATTTTGAGCCTCGAAGGTGTACAGAGTCGTCGTTTCGCAGTAACCTGACAAACAATCAGGTGTGTAAGAAAACTCTGTATGACGGCTTAGGTCATAGTGACTTGCGTGCGCAAGCGCTGACGAAGCCAAGCAAAGGCCTGTTAGAGTCGTCTTGAACATGGATGATTTTGACACAAAGGTCTCCGAGTTAATGGTGTATGTTCGGGCTCGTAATTATCCCTCAAAACATCAATCATTTAAACACTTGACCCTTATTTAGTCCCAACAAACCTCGGCGATATTTGTCCAAATAAAAAGAAAAATAAGCGCTATAACGAAAATAGGATTGTGCTTACGTTCAGGAGTCAGTTGTGAAAATAGCAATGCTTAGTACTGGTGAGGAAGTCCTCCACGGTGATATTGTTGATACTAATGCGGCATGGTTGTCTAGCCTGTTTTATCAACATGGATTTGGCTTAACAAAGCGCTCAACGGTTGGTGATAGCCTATCGAGTTTGGTTGAAGAGTTTTTAATGCTCAGCTTTAACAACGATGTGGTTATTGTTAATGGTGGTTTAGGCCCTACAACGGATGACATGAGTGCTGCCGCCGCCGCGAGAGCCGCCGATTGTAAACTGGTGCTATTCAAAGAGTGGTTGCAGCATCTAGAAAGTTTGTATGCTCGACGTGGCATCCCTATGCCGGACAGTAATTTAAAGCAAGCAATGCTGCCAGAAACGGCAGAGATATTGGACAACCCGATAGGCACTGCTTGCGGTTTCAAAATGCTGATTAATGATGCCATTTTTTATTTCACACCGGGTGTACCAAGTGAATTTAAGCTCATGGCAGAGACGCAAATTCTTCCCGATCTGAGAAGAGTGTTTCCCGATGTTCAAGGTTCATGTTGTAGTCGAATCTACACGTTTGGTCTATCTGAATCCGGTATTTCAGATAAGCTAGATCAGCTAAAACTTCCTCAAGGCTATGAGCTAGGGTATCGCTCTTACTTGCCTTTTATTGAAGTGAAACTTTTTGGTCCTTCAGATCAGATTGAACAGCGTTTGAAACTAGTACAGATAATTAATAAACACCTTGAGAGTAATACCGTTAGTATTGACTTACCTATGGTTGAAAATGTCGGCCAGTTGTTGGTCGATAAAGGACTAACGGTGTCGACCTCCGAAAAAAGTAGCGGAGGATACTTAACGTACTGGCTAAACGGCGATGAAAACGCTGAAAAGCAACTAGGGCATGGTTGGATACTACCGAGCCTGACTCAAGCGATGGCCAACAGCGGAGATCCATTAGCAGAGACGTTTGCTCTGGCTGGCGCTACGCGAGATAAGTGTGGGACGGATTTATCACTCGTTACTGGCCATATTGAAGAGGGTGTTTTTTCCGTCGCTTTATCGACACCGTCAGGCGAGTGGGGAGCATTATATAAACTCTCGAAAAAGTATCAGCGCAATGATCAAGTTAAAGTGATCAGCACGGCAGCACTAGACTTGTTGCGTCGCTACCTAGAACGTAAACCGATGTTTGTGCATTATGCATTTTTAGAGAAAGTTAAAGAGATGCACCTCCCGAGCAGTGCTTTATAACCAAAGCTCTATACAGTAGTCTGAGAGACAAAACACAGAGACAAAAAAGCCAAGGTGATTACCTTGGCTTTTGCATTTTATACCGTCGAGTCAACGTTATGCGCGCTGCTTTTCTTTCATCGCGTAGTTAACGCCGCTAAGTGACAAATCTGATTTTGCTTTACAGATACAAGGTAATATTTCATCACTTTGTGTGTAAGCCATGGCAAAACCAACATACTCCACTTCACCAGACTCCAATTTGCAGCGACAGGCGCCGCAGTGCCCATCACGGCAGTTGTATTCTGGTAATAGGCCAGCTTGCTCCATTGTTTCCAAAATCGTATTGGAAGGGTTGGATTCAATGCTGATCAGTTTGTTGATTTTGAGTGTTGCCATTACAGCTCGAATCCTTCGAAGTCATCTGCGCGAACTTCATTGTCAATTTGACCCACAAGGTAAGAAGAGATTTCTGCTTCTTGAGGCGCAACTTGAACGTTATCTGAAGACAACCAAGCGTTAATCCATGGAATTGGGTTAGTTGTTGCTTCTGGATACGCTGCTGGTAGACCTACCGCTTGCATACGAATATTTGTGATGTATTCAACGTATTGGCTTAGGATGTCTTTGTTTAGACCGATCATAGAGCCATCTTTGAATAGATACTCTGCCCACTCTTTTTCTTGCTCAGCCGCTTCTTTGAATAGGTCAAAACAGTCCTGTTTTGCCTCTTCTGCGATTTGCATGAAAGTGAAGTCATCTTGACCGTTACGTAGCAGGTTGATCATGTGCTGCGTGCCATTTAAGTGAAGTGCTTCGTCACGAGCGATCAGCTTGATGATTTTCGCGTTACCTTCCATTAGTTCGCGTTCTGCGAAAGCGAAAGAACATGCGAAACTTACGTAAAAACGAATAGCTTCTAATGCGTTAACAGACATCAGACAGATGTACAGCTTCTTCTTAAGATCGTACAGACTAACCTTAACCGTTTCACCGTTAAGGACATGCTCACCTTCACCATAGCGATGGTAATCATTCGTCGCTTGAATCAAATCGTCGTAGTAGTGCGCGATGTCTTTTGCACGCTTCAGAATGTGCTCGTTCTCAACGATATCATCAAACACTACAGCAGGGTCGTTCACGATGTTACGAATAATGTGTGTGTAAGAACGAGAGTGAATCGTTTCAGAGAAAGACCAAGTCTCAATCCAAGTCTCTAGTTCTGGTAGAGACACAAGCGGCAGCAGTGCCACGTTAGGGCTGCGGCCTTGGATAGAGTCAAGAAGCGTTTGGTACTTCAAGTTAGAGATGAAGATGTGCTTCTCGTGATCTGGCAGTTTGTTGTAATCGATACGGTCGCTAGATACGTCTACTTCTTCTGGACGCCAGAAGAAAGAAAGTTGTTTCTCGATAAGTTTTTCGAAAATCTCAAACTTTTGTTGGTCGTAACGTGCAACGTTTACTGATTGACCTAGGAACATTGGTTCCTTCAATTGGTCATTCTTTTTTTGGTTAAAAGTACTGTAAGCCATAATGCCTCAATTCCTTTTAAACCTCCCCGTAAGGGGGAGGTTATCGATAGTCTGTCTTTACGGGTTCGCTAGGTACGGGAAGATTAAATCTTACAACCGCCGCCAGCACAATCGTCATCTTGTGGTTGAACAGCGTCTTTCTGTTCATCTTTCGCGCCATCACGAGTGTTGTGGTAGTAAAGCGTTTTCACACCAAACTTATACGCTGTTAGCAGGTCTTGAAGTAGTTTCTTCATTGGAACCTTGCCAGTCTCGTAACGTGACGGGTCGTAGTTAGTATTAGCAGAGATAGCTTGGTCAACAAACTTCTGCATAATACCCACAAGGTGTAGATAACCGTCGTTCGAACCGATATTCCAAAGCAGTTCATAGCTGTCTTTAAGTTCTGTGAACTCTGGTACAACTTGCTTCAGGATACCGTCTTTCGAAGCTTTTACTGAAACGTAACCACGTGGTGGCTCAATACCGTTAGTTGCGTTTGAAATCTGAGAAGAAGTCTCAGAAGGCATTAGTGCAGTCAGTGTTGAGTTACGTAGGCCGTGCTCCATAATTTCTTTACGTAGGCTGTCCCAGTCGTAGTGCAGCGCTTCGTCACAAATTAGATCGATATCTTTCTTATACGTATCAATCGGCAGTAAGCCTTTCGCGTAGTTCGTCTCGTCGAATGAAGGACACTTACCTTGCTCTTTCGCCAGTGCTACAGATGCTTTCAATAGGTAGTACTGCATTGCTTCGAACGTACGGTGAGTTAGGCCGTTCGCGCTACCGTCAGAGTATTTCACGCCATTCTTCGCTAAGTAGTAAGCAAAGTTAATCACACCAACACCTAGCGTACGACGGTTCATAGTCGATTTGTATGCCGCTGGTAGAGGGTAATCTTGGTAATCAAGCAGTGCATCTAACGCACGAACAACAAGATCGGATAGCTCTTCGAAATCATCTAGAGACTTGATAGCACCTAAGTTGAATGCAGAAAGCGTACACAGTGCGATCTCGCCTGAGTCATCTTCAACGTTAGTTAATGGTTTCGTTGGCAGTGCGATTTCTAAACATAGGTTCGACTGACGAACTGGAGCGACTTCAGAATCAAATGGGCTGTGAGTATTACAATGGTCCACGTTCTGGATGTAGATACGACCCGTTGATGCACGCTCTTGCATTAGCAGAGTGAACATTTCAATCGCTTTAACCGTTTCTTTCTTGATTGAAGGATCGTTCTCGTACTTCACGTATAGACGCTCAAACTCTTCTTGGTTTTCGAAGAATGCGTCGTACAGACCAGGTACATCAGATGGTGAGAATAGCGTAATATTGCCGCCTTCAACTAAACGTTGGTACATCAGTTTGTTTAACTGAACACCGTAGTCCATGTGACGAACACGGTTTTCTTCAACACCACGGTTGTTCTTAAGTACCATTAGTGAGCGTGCTTCACCGTGCCACATTGGGTAGAACACAGTAGCTGCGCCACCACGTACACCACCTTGTGAACAACATTTTACTGCTGTTTGGAAGTACTTGTAGAACGGAATACAACCAGTGTGGAATGCTTCACCACCGCGAATCTCTGAGCCTAATGCACGGATACGACCTGCGTTGATACCAATACCAGCGCGCTGAGATACATAACGAACAATTGAGCTTGCTGTTGCGTTAATAGAATCAAGACTATCGCCACACTCGATCAGAACACATGAGCTGAACTGGCGAGTAGGGGTACGCACGCCAGACATAATTGGCGTAGGTAGAGAAATCTTAAATGTCGATGTCGCATCGTAGAAACGTTTGATGTAATCAAGACGCGTCGCTTTTGGATATTTCGCAAATAAGCACGCTGCTACAAGGATGTATAAGAACTGAGCACTTTCGTAAATTTGGCCCGTAACACGGTTCTGTACGAAGTACTTACCCTCTAGCTGCTTAACTGCCGCGTATGAGAAGTTTAGGTCGCGTTTATGGTCGAGGTACGCATCAAGTTCGTCGAGTTCTGCTTTTGTGTAGTCTTCTAGAATATGTTGATCGTACTTACCCATATCGACGAGGCGAGACACGTGATCATAAAGCGTTGGTGGCTCGTATTGGCCATACGCTTTTTTACGCAGATGGAATACCGCTAGGCGAGCAGCTAGGTATTGGTAATCCGGAGTCTCTTCAGAGATCAGGTCTGCCGCAGACTTGATGATTGTCTCGTGAATATCTGTCGTTGTGATGCCGTCGTAAAACTGGATGTGAGCGCGAAGTTCTACTTGAGAAACCGAAACATTATCTAGACCTTCTGCAGCCCAAGTGATAACGCGGTGGATTTTATCCAGATCGATACTTTCTTTACGGCCATCACGCTTGGTGACGGTAAGTTGTTGGTTCATTCTGCTTTATTTCCCTAAGAAAACTGATAAAAGCCGTATTTTTGTTTGTTTATGTGCAATATGAGTAAAGCTTGCGGCGGCTTTGTGATCAAAGTCTATCTATATATTGTCGCTTAAACACAACATATAGGGGTTCATTTGTTTGCGGGTTACAAGATAGTGCTATTACACTGATTTATCAAGGTACAGGTTTGGGATGACTTGTGGATAACTGACAAAATGAAAAAAATCAGTAAGTGAACACTAACCGATGAGAAAAGGGCAGACTTGAATGGTTAAAAGTACGGTTTCGAGATCGGTTTAGAAATAACCGCATGCAAAAATATTTTCCTTGATCTTTGGCCGTTTTTATCTACGAAAAATGGCTTGGTCAAAATGGAATCTAGAGCACGAATTTTAGCCATAAAAAGACAAAAAAAGCGGCAACTTTGTGCTACCGCTTCCGATTCATTTTCTTTAAAAAATGTCAATCACAAAACTCATTTTTTAACTTAATAGCGTTCAGTATTTTTTAGTATGAACGATGTAGTTTACATCTACATTACGACCGAGTTTGTAGCTATCATTTAGAGGGTTGTAATGAAGCCCAGTAATGCCCATTTCCGTCAGGTCAGTTTGGTCTATCATCTTCATCATTTCGGCTGGCTTGATAAACTTATCGTGCTCATGAGTGCCTTCAGGAACAATCTTAAGAAGCTTCTCAGCACCGACAATAGCAAATAAGTACGACTTAATGTTTCGGTTCAAAGTTGAGAAAAACACGTGACCACCGGGTTTGACTAGCGCAGCACAAGAGCGGATAACGGAGAGAGGATCTGGAACGTGTTCAAGCATCTCCATACAAGTCACGACATCGTAAGTTCCTGCGTTTTCTATAGCGTGGTCTTCTATTGTGCTCTGAATGTAGGTCAGTTGAGTGCCTGTTTCTAATGCATGTAGTCGCGCGACTTCTAATGGTTCTTTACCCATATCAAGCCCCGTCACAATAGCGCCTTCTTTTGCCATGCTTTCAGCAAGAATGCCACCACCACAGCCGACATCAAGTGTTCGCTTGCCAAACAAGCCATTTGCTTTTTCAAGTACATAGTTCAAACGAAGTGGGTTAATTTGATGAAGCGGCTTAAACTCGCCTTCTAAATCCCACCATCGAGAAGCCATGTCCTCGAATTTCTTAATTTCACTTGGGTCGACGTTTTGTGCTTTAGTCATAATTGGTTTTATTGCATTCAATCTGAGTCCTTTAGAGGGCGCCAGTATACTCCAACGTTTTACACCCAAACAACCTCGATGTGCTTAGTTAAGGGACAATGACAGAGTTCACTGGCGCGGCAATCGAGACAGGTGCCTGTAATTTGTAAAGCGCTAACTATTGTTTTTGGTTCATCCTTGAACTGGTGCCAGTGATAATAACTCTAAAACCTGCATTTTCGCGTTGTGTGGTTAAAGGAATTTACCTCGCTTTTCCGCGTAAAGGGTCCGATTTTGCTCAATATTGACCGAAATGTAACCACTAATCAGAAAGATATGGGATGAGTGTGCAAATTCTCGACATTTGATTCATAACCAAGCTCACAACCTGATAAAAGGAGAGGGAAAGTGATGCCGAAGTGATGAATTGTGTGTTATATTTTTGCACCTTACACGTATCGTAATTACGATCAGATAATAGAGGGATAATGGCTCTATGAGCGATTTAGCTAAAGAGATCACGCCCGTAAACATTGAAGATGAGCTTAGAGGTTCATACCTAGACTATGCGATGTCAGTCATCGTGGGTCGTGCTCTTCCAGATGTGCGTGATGGCCTAAAACCAGTACACCGCCGCGTTTTATTCGCGATGAACGTACTAGGCAACGATTGGAACAAACCATATAAAAAATCAGCCCGTGTTGTCGGCGACGTAATCGGTAAATATCACCCACATGGTGATATTGCTGTGTACGACACAATCGTACGTATGGCTCAGCCGTTCTCGCTTCGTTACATGCTGGTCGATGGTCAAGGTAACTTTGGCTCGATCGATGGCGACTCTGCTGCGGCAATGCGTTACACCGAAGTTCGAATGGCAAAAATTGCCCATGAACTATTGGCTGACCTAGACAAAGAAACCGTAGACTACGTACCAAACTACGACGGTACTGAGCAGATCCCAGCGGTTCTTCCAACTAAAATTCCAAACCTATTGGTTAACGGTGCTTCTGGTATCGCAGTAGGTATGGCAACCAACATCCCGCCTCATAACCTTGGCGAAGTGATTGATGGCTGTCTTGCATACATCAATAATGAAGAAATCACTATTGATGAACTAATGGATTACATTCCTGGTCCTGATTTCCCAACGGCGGCGCTTATCAGCGGTCGTAAAGGCATTGTAGACGCGTACAAAACAGGTCGTGGCAAAATCTACATGCGTTCGAAAGCGGACATCGAAGTGGAGAAGAATGGTAAAGAGACCATTATCGTCACTGAAATTCCTTACCAGGTGAACAAAGCTCGCTTGATCGAAAAGATCGCTGAGCTAGTTAAAGATAAGAAAGTAGAAGGCATCAGTGCACTGCGCGACGAGTCAGATAAAGACGGTATGCGCATTGTTATTGAGTGTAAGCGCGATGCTGTGGGCGAAGTAGTTCTAAACAACCTTTACGCTCAGACTCAGCTGCAAACCACTTTCGGTATCAACATGGTGGCCCTAAACAATGGCCAGCCACAGCTATTCAACCTAAAAGATATGCTGAAGTGCTTCGTTGATCACCGTCGTGAAGTTGTGACACGTCGTACTATCTTCGAACTGCGTAAAGCGCGTGAACGTGCTCATATCCTTGAAGGTTTAGCTCTAGCGCTTGCTAACATTGATGAAATCATTGAGCTTATCCGTAAGGCACCTACACCGGCTGAAGCAAAAGCGGGTCTTATCGCTCGTGGTTGGGATTTAGGCAACGTTTCAGCAATGCTAGAGCGTGCTGGTACAGATGCTGCGCGCCCTGAATGGCTAGAGCCTGAATATGGTATTCGTGATGGTCAGTACTTCCTGACTGAGCAACAAGCACAAGCTATCCTAGATCTACGTTTACATAAACTAACAGGTCTAGAACACGAGAAGATTCTTGGCGAATACAAAACACTTCTAGAAGAAATCGCTGAACTCATGCATATCCTTGCGAGCACTGAGCGTTTGATGGAAGTGATCCGTGAAGAACTTGAAGCGGTTCGTGACGGCTTTGGTGACGCTCGTCGTACAGAAATCACAGCTGCGAGCCATGATATTGACATGGAAGAGCTGATCGCACGTGAAGACGTTGTGGTTACTCTATCTCACGGTGGTTACGTTAAGTACCAAGTACTGAGCGACTACGAGTCACAGCGCCGTGGTGGTAAAGGTAAGAGTGCGACTAAGATGAAAGATGAAGACCATATCGAGCGTCTTCTAGTGGCGAATACCCACGATAACATCTTGTGTTTCTCTACTCGTGGTAAGACATACCGCCTGAAAGTTTACCAATTGCCTCTAGCGAGCCGTACTGCGCGTGGTAAGCCAATTGTGAACATCCTTCCATTAGAAGAAGGTGAGCGCATTACCGCGATTCTACGTGTTGATGAATTCTCTGAAGACAAATTCATCTTCATGGCAACAGGTGACGGTACGGTTAAGAAAACGCCGTTGAACCAGTTTGCAAACGTACGTTCAAACGGCCTAATCGCTGTGAACCTACGTGAAGACGATTCGTTAATCGGTGTGGATATCACTAACGGCGAAAACGAAATCATGCTGTTCTCTAAAGCGGGGAAAGTGGTTCGCTTTAAAGAAGCAGAAGAGATTCCAGTACTTGATGAAAATGGTAAACCAGTTCTTGATGAGAATGGTCAGCCAGAGATCAAGTTTAAAGGTGTTCGTCCTATGGGTCGTACCGCCTCTGGTGTTCGTGGTATGAAACTGGCTGAAAATGACCAAGTTGTATCACTTATTGTTCCTTCGCACGAAGGCGACATCCTAACGGTTACAGAAAACGGTTATGGTAAACGTACAGCACTTAGCGAGTACCCGACAAAAGGTCGTGGCACTCAAGGTGTAGTTTCTATCAAAGTTTCTGAGCGAAATGGCCCGGTAGTTGGTGCTATCCAGGTTGTTGAAGGTGATGAAATGATGATGATCACCGACGCTGGCACGTTAGTACGTACTCGTGTGGGTGAAGTTAGCCAGGTTGGTCGTAACACACAAGGTGTAACGCTTATCCGTACTGCGGAAGATGAATCAGTTGTTGGTTTGCAACGTATTGAAGAAGTTGATGATGAAGAGCTGCCTACTGATGAAGATGCAGAAGCGTTAGAGTCAACAGGCGAAAATACGCAGCAAGACGCTTCAGAAGCTCCAGCTGCTGATGATGCAGAGGAAGGTAACGAAGAGTAATCTTACATCGTTATCCTGATATGAAAAGCCGAGCCTTAGTTGCTCGGCTTTTTTGTATCTGTATCAACGCATTTAAAGTAAGAAATGCGTACACTGACGTTATCTTTGTTTATGGGACGTGTTATGTCTGTTTGGTTTTTCGCTGCCATCACTCTAATGGGGTTGTTTATCGTACTCTTATCACTGAGTGCATCAAAAGTTAAACCTGCTCAATGGTTTGGTTTTTGCCTGTTAGTACTTGTCGTGACGAGTGCCAGTTTCTTATTGCTGCATCAAACTCCGCCTAAACCAATACAAGCGGAAATGTCACGAATGATGACTGCTCGTGACATCATGAAAGAGATTCAAGACCAGTTGCGTGAAGACCCGAACAACGCTGAATTGTGGTTCCAACTCGGGCAGGGCTACCTGCTAGAGGGGGAATTTGATGGCGCGCTGATTTGTTTTGATTACGCGATCCAACTGACTGAGCCAGTCAGTGCCACGCAACTTGCCGCAAAAGCGACGACCTTGTACTACATTCACCAGCAATCAATGACGCAAGAAGTTAGCTTGCTTTTGGAGCAAGCTTTGCAGATAGAACCGCACAATGAAGCCGCTTTGTCTTTGATCGCAAATGATCATTTTCTGTCATTCCGATTTCAGGAAGCGATTGATGCCTGGGTACTATTATTAGATTCTAATGATCCAAATTTAGATAGGGTGCAAATCATTAACTCTATTAACAAAGCAAAAGAGCTGTTGTAAGCGTACAATTTAACAAGCAATAGAGGGAAAGGTGGGCAACGAATGAAAAATAAAGCACTAAGCATATTGGTTTTGCTGTGCGGCTCTGTGCTGGCGGGTTGTAGCTCTTCCGATCATTCTGGCTCTTCCTCTACGGTTTATTATTCATCGGGTTACTACGACCCGTGGTGGTACGATCATGACGACTACTGGATTTATTACTATCCGGGCTGTTGCGATAACGACGATGAATACAAAGAGAAACTGGAAGAGTGGTGGAATGGTTTAGATGAAGACCAACAGCAATCCATCAAAGACAAAATCGAAGATTGGAAAGACGACGATATGTCCGCCAATATCGATAACATGAAACGCCAACTTGACGATCATTGGCAATCACTGCCTGACGAGCAAAAGCAAGAGATTCGAACCCAATGGGAGAATCGTCCGGAGCATATTGAACCAGCGACTTTACAAGGCAAGGCGGTGAAAGAAAAGGTTCAACAAAGAAAAGCATTACCGGAAACGAAGATCCAGCGTCCAGTTGCTCGTCCAAATGTGCAGATACCTAAAGCACGTCCAAATATTCAACCTAGACCTAGGCTTCCTCGTCGCTAGTACATTCGATTTTTGTCTCTCGATAGAATCAGGATGAAGAGATAAAGATAATAAAGAAAGAAAAGGGGCGTTCAGTACGCCCCTTGTTGTATCTATAAGTTAACCGTTGCCAGTTAGACTAATACGTGGCTTCGCGTTCAGCTGCTGCTTTATCCCACTCTGGCGCTACTGTTTCTAGGAAGTGTTTCTTGTCTGCGTTCATCTTATCCATATCCATGCCTAGTGCTTGTTGTGCTTTCGCTTTGGTCGAGATATCTGGAATTTGAACAGGGTCAGTAATGCCTTTGGTTGCCAGTAAACGAACCAATTTGGTACGGGCGTCAGCAGCGCGGTCAACTGCAGTACCTAGTACTTCAAGTGCTACCTCAGGAGCATGCATGTGAACACCGTGAGAAGCAATCGCGTAGTCCCAACGCCATTGTGCATGGCGAATATCTTGTAGGATAGGTTCCATCTCTGCTTCTGTTGCACCTGCTTTCCACGCTGCGCCTGCTTCAAAGTGTGCCGCTACGATTTGCTTCTCGGCGGTTAGCTTCATGTTCAGTACTTGCGCTTTGCGAGTCGAGACGATGCCTTGTAGCTGCTCTTTAGTTTGGGTATGGCATTGCGCACAGGTGTCTTCAAAACGATCAAATGGGTTACCCACTTTGTGGTCTGTGTACACCGTACCGTCTTCTTTGGTCACTTTAGGCATGTGGCAGTCCACACACACCACTTTGTTTTTACCATGAATACCCGCTCTCCAAGTTTCGAAACCTGGATGTTGCGCTTTTAGCATCGGCGCTTTAGATACGGCATGCGTCCAATCTTTGAAATTCAACGCGTCGTAGTATTTCTCCATGTCATTAACGGTGGTGCCCATATCCCATGGGAATTTAACCGCTTTAGTTGGGCCGGTGAAGTAGTATTCAACGTGACATTGAGCGCAGACCGATGCTTGCTTATCTAGGCGAGACTGTCCATCAAAGTTTTTACCAATAGTATCAAAAGCACGCTCGACGTATGGGCGAGTCAGTGCTAGCGCAGGTTCGCCTTTCTTGAAGGCTTCAGAGCCTGTGTTGTGGCAATCGGAACAACCGATAGGGTTGACGATTTCTGAGCCTAAGCGTGCCCATTTACCTTCGAAATAACCGTCTTCACCACGTTCATCAATCACGCGAGCAACGTCTGGGCTTTTACAGCTCCAGCACGCCATCGGCATAGGGCCGGATTTTTCATCAGTCGGTGCGCCGGTACGTAAGGTTTGACGAACATCATCAATTGCGTAAAAGTGACCGCGCGCTTTGTTGTAGTCTTTCGCGAAGCCATAACCAGCCCACAGGATAACCATGTTTGGGTCTTCACTTAGAGCATCTTCAATGTGCTCACTTTCGGATGTTGCTTTCCAAGAATGGTATTGATCAGGGTGGTTCTGTTCAAAGACATCGTTACGAGGATCGATGAGGCCTTTTTCTTCTGCCGCCAACGGAGCGCCGACCAAAAATAATTGGCTGGCGAATAAGGTCGCAACCGCAATAGGTGCGCTCATCCAGTGTTTTATGCTCACAGTGTTATCTCCATATTCGTTTTTATTAGCAGCGTTGTGAGGAGCTATTCCAAATAAGAACTGGAGATCTACGATTAATAATATTGCTTAATTGGATAGATGAAATAGTGAGTGAATCTTGTCTTGTTTTAGATCAATTTACACCAGTGATCTCAGTCATGTTTGAATTTATATACCTCTAAAGTGGTAGTTATTAAGTCGTTGTTCTACAATGCTTTGGGTTCTTAACCTTTTTAAAAATAGGGTGATTTGGTTCGCTTTTTGAGCAGGTGTTTCTACCCCTTATGAATAATAGAGGTATTATAAATATAGGTTTAGTGTTGTGGCTTTCCGAAATAAGAATTGATGTCATTTGAAGATCTAAAAAATATCTTCAGAGGAAATTAATTGTCGCTCAAATAAATAATTGAGAATAGTTATCAATTATTATCGAGCTAAGGAAAGAACAATATGGGCAATATAAAATTGACCATAGAGACAATGCTGAAACTTCTCTTCATCTTTGCCATCTATGGTTTCTCCATCGCCGCCCACGCGACTTCTTCAGAGCCGATTGAAGGTGCTCAAGCTGAGCGTCATCAAGTCGAGTTGATCCGTGACCGAGACTACAAGTGTCTTCAATGTCATAAGGACGCCAAAGAGACTCTGAATCTATCGCATGATTCGCAAGCGTTATTGAGTCAAGGTAAGCAACTCAATTGCACTAACTGCCATAGCAACATCGGCCCTGATCACCGTGAAGGCGCGCCTGATGTGATTAAGTTTTCTGCCGCGCAATCGAAAGAGGTACACGACAAAGTGTTCCTTGATCCAAGCATGATTCTTAAAGCCAACAGCCGATGTGTGGATTGCCATGCACCGACACAACTGAGAGAAAGCCACTGGACGCACGATGTGCACGCCAAAAACCTCACTTGTTCAAATTGCCACGATGTACACGCAGCGAAAACCAAAGCGTTGTCGTACGACAGAAAACAACTGATCAAGCAGTGTGTGGATTGTCACTCTGAATTTGCCGTCGAACCTGAACTTACCAAAGAAGAGGAGAGATAGCATGAAATGTTCGAGAAGAAACTTTTTAGCCGGCAGCGGCGCGTTGATTTTAACTACAGGCGTTGCAGGCACTTCCGTTGTTAGCTCCTCTCTCTATGCCAGCAACAGTGAACAAGCGAAACGCATGGGTATGGTTCATGATGAAAATGCCTGTATTGGCTGTACCGCTTGTACCGATGCTTGTCGCGAAGTAAATAAAGTCCCTGAAGGCGTAACGCGACTTAAAATTCATCGCAGTGAACCGATTGGCGAATTTCCAGATGTGGAATACCAGTTTACTCGCGAATCCTGTCAGCACTGTGATAACCCACCATGTGTGTACGTTTGTCCAACAGGCGCTGCATACAAAGATGAAGCGACCGGCATCGTGGATGTGCACAAAGAGAAATGTGTCGGATGTGGTTATTGCCTTGCCGCTTGCCCTTACCAAGTGCGCTTCTTTAATCCAGTCGATCACTCTGCGGATAAATGTAACTTCTGCCGTGATACCAACCTAGCGCAAGGTAAGCAGCCAGCTTGCGTGGAATCTTGCCCAACAAAAGCACTCATCTTTGGTGATTTGAATGACCCAACTAGCGAGGTGAGCAAAGCTATCGAAAGCCATGTTGTCTATCGCGATAAATCGCATTTAGGTACGCAACCTAAACTGTACAAAATTCCGCATAGCAAAGGGGAGGTGTCATCATGAACGGCTTCGAAAGTGCATTCCACTTTGACTCGTTAGTCTGGGATTGGATCATCGCGATTTACTTATTCCTTGCTGGGATGTCAGCGGGTGCGGTGATGATTTCAATCTATTTAAAACGCAAAGTGATTGAAGGTGATCCCGCAAAAAACGGCATCATGAAAGCGATGGCTTGGCTCGCACCATTTGGCATCATTGCTGGGTTGGTAATTTTGATTTTCCATTTAACCAAGCCTTTAGAGTTTTGGAAGATCATGATCTACTACAACCCAACGTCTGTGATGTCGATGGGCGTGATCTTGTTCCAAGTGTACATGATCGTGTTGTTTGTTTGGATTGGCGTTATCTTCCGCCATCAAATCATCAGCTTCTGTGAAGGGAAGTTACCAAGCAAACTGCTGGATTTTGCCGATGGCATTTTGATTAAGGCGGGGAAAGCCAACAACGCCATTGAATTGTTCTTGGGCTTCTTAGCCGTCGTACTTGCAGCGTACACTGGCTTTCTATTGTCTGCGTTGAAGACTTATCCAATGCTAAACAATCCAGTACTGCCAATCTTGTTCCTGTTCTCTAGTTTGTCCTCGGGCGCAGCGGCATGCTTGATGTTCGGCATCTTGGTGTTTAAAGAGTCGACCAGCAGCCCAAGTGTATCTTGGGTGCACGGATTTGAACGCCCAGTAGTGTTGTTTGAGTTGTTTGTCTTAGTGACCTTCTTTACTGGATTGATCTTCAGCGGTGGTCAGAACGAAGTCGCGGCTTGGAATGCAATTTCGAGTGGATTCTGGGCTCAATGGTTCTGGGTTGGGGTAGTGTTCATCGGCATGATTACGCCTTTGACTCTCAATTGGTTGACGCCTTCTGAAGTGCGCCACAAAGGCAGTTACGTTTTTGTGGTCACGACGTTGAGCTTGGTTGGCGTACTTATGCTGCGTACTTTCATTCTCTATGCCGGTCAAATGACCGTAGTGTAAGGGGGATAAATGGAAGCTGAGCTAGGGTTCTTCTTACTGATATTGGTGGCTGTAACATCGACTTGTGCATCGTTGCTGCATTGGCTACGTCGTGCTATGGGTAAGAAGGCGACATTGCCGCATCAAGTCGCGATGTCCCACATCATTAGCTTAGCTTCCATCATTTGTTTAGCACTTCTGATCGTCTGCTTCGTGCAAGACAACTTCACGTTGGAATATGTTGTTACGCATTCCAACAGTCAACTTCCCGTGGCGTTCAAAATTGCTGCCGCTTGGGGTGGGCACCAAGGCTCCATGTTGTTTTGGGTCGTCACCTTGAGTTTATGGGCGTCGTTTATTGCATTTAAGTCACCGCTCAACGCCCAATATACTTGTGACTGTTTAGGAATCATGAACGTTCTTATTGCGACATTTGCTTGGTTCACGTTAATGACCTCTAACCCGTTCGAGTATGCCCAAGTATTGGCGTCGGAAGGACGAGATCTAAACCCAATGTTGCAAGATGTTGGGCTTATCATTCATCCACCATTGCTTTATCTCGGTTATGTCGGTTACGCAGCAATATTAGCTTTTGCATTAGCAGCGCTATTGGGTAAACAACCGATGAGCGATTGGTATGTGGTTGCTCGAAGCGCAGCGTTTTTTGCATGGGGAACGCTCACGTTGGGTATCTTGGTGGGATCATGGTGGGCGTACAATGAGCTAGGGTGGGGCGGCTGGTGGTTTTGGGACCCTGTGGAGAACGCTTCTCTACTCCCTTGGCTTACTGGTACTGCTTTGTTGCACAGCGGTGTTGTCGCAACACGTAACAGAGGCGCAATTTGGAGCACCTATGCACTGGCGTTTGCTGCGTTCAACCTAAGCATTTTAGGGACATTCGTGGTGCGCTCTGGCGTGCTGACTTCAGTGCACGCTTTTGCGGTGGACCCAACTAAAGGTTTGGTGCTGCTTGGTGTATTGAGCTTGCTTGTCATCATCACTTTTGGCGTATTGATTTTGCGAGGAGAACAACTCCCTCGCTTCAAACTTCAATCTCTAGCGAGCCGAGCTTACACTGCTTACATCGCAAAAGGGCTGCTGGTTATTGCGACTGCTATCGTTTTTCTTGGCACTTTTTATCCGATGGTTTATCAACTGCTCGGTTTAGGAAACATTTCAGTTGGCGCACCTTATTTTAATAGTCTGATCTTCCCATTAAGCATACTGGCTCTGATTGCCCTAGCTTTCATGCCGCTGCTGAAATGGACAAAAGGCACAGTGCCGAGTGTAAGCGCTGATATTGCGATCAGTATTGCGTTATCTCTTGTCTCTGGGATCGGGTTTATCTTCTTAGTGCACGCACTGCATTTCGAAGTATTGCTAACCATAACGTTGGCTACTTGGGTGATTGTGGCGCATCTCGTTATGCTGTTTCGTTGTTCCAATAAGCGCAAACTCATGCCAATCGTGATGGCACATATCGGTTTTGCGCTGGCGGTGAGTGGAGCTGTATTCAACAGTCACTACTCATATGAACACAATTTACGTGTCGAACCCGGCAGTTCTCAACAAAGGGCGGGGATCACTATCGATTATCATGGTATCGAATGGCTGGTGGGGCCAAACTACACCGCTGAACAAGGACAGATCACCTTGCACTTGGAAGATGGCCGCATGTTCAATTTCAACCCGCAAAAGCGCCATTACCCTGTGCGAGTGATGAATATGACCGAGCCTGCGATTCGTTCACTATGGCATGGCGATTATTACGTGACATTGGGTGACAAAGTCGACACTCATGCTTATGCGATTAAAGTTCAGTACCGAGCAGGTATTTGGTGGATATGGTCTGGTGGGTTATTAGCTGTGTTTGGTGCGCTGTTAACCGGCCTAAAGAAAAAGAGAGAGGCTATCAATGCGATCGAGAAATACGCTTAAACTCGCAGGTCTCGTTTTGGCTGTTGCCGTGTTTACTGTAGTAACTGCGATGGCCTTGTCTGAGCGACCGCATGTTGAATTGTCCCCACAACGAAATTTAGAGACACCTAATTTTCGCTCTACTTCTCTGATCTCTGATGACATGGTTTCTGAGCAGCTGTTCAAAAGCGACGGATATAAATTATTGAATGTTTGGGCATCTTGGTGTGGGGTATGCAAGCGAGAGCATGAAAAGTTATTGCAGTTAGCAGAACTTGGTGTGCCTATTATTGGGCTGAATTATAGAGATCAAAAACAAGCCGCTCGTGAATATTTGAGCTCTAAACGAAATCCATATATTGAAGTAATTAGTGACCCTAATGGAAAGCTCGCTGTGGAGCTAGGTGTTATCGGAACGCCGGAAACTTACTTGATTGATCCAAATGGTCGTATATTGATCAAATATCGTGGAGAGCTAACGGCAGATAAATGGAACGATATATTTTCAGGATACTTGAATGTTTCGATTTAATAATCTTCTCCTCACTTTAATCCTATTTATACTATTTTCTCCTTTCACGATAAGTGCGGATTTAGAACAGAATGTTGATCTGTTTGAGTTTCATTCTGTTGAAGTGCAACAGCGTGCAACCTCGCTAGCCAAGACATTACGCTGCCCGCAGTGTCAAAACCAAAACCTTGTCGAGTCTAATGCACAGGCGGCCAAAGACCTGAGGTTGAAAGTGTATACGATGGCCAATGAAGGCAGCTCAGATCAAGAAATAAAGGACTATCTAGTTGCTCGTTATGGGAATATTGTTCTGTATCAACCACCATTAAATTATTCCACGGCGCTGTTGTGGATCTTTCCTGTGCTATTTTTGATCTTTTTTGTCTTATATTCGATCCGAATGGTGAAGCGTAATTAATGTGACCGTTATTCCACTATTAAAAATAAATTGTGCACTTAACAAGCAGAATGTTATCATTTTTCCGAATTTATGAAGTTTCCAGTATAAAGAAAATAAAAATTTTGAGCTGGATAAGTAATAAAAGAACGAAATAGGTGCACGCAGTGGATTCAGTTATATTACAACTTAAAAAAGACTTCTATTCGCAGATTCGTGCATTGCAATCACCGAACCTGCCTCAAGCTACTTCAACGCTCGCCGTGTTGACCGACGAGGAAATCCAAGAACTCGAAGCAGTTTGGATTGAACTCGCCGTTTGGAAGCGCAGTCAGACCCATTAAAAGATAGACCAAACGACCTTCTTGAAACCCCAGACAAAATTTGTCTGGGGTTTTTTATTGTAGTTTTTTTAAATTGTTATAATATAACAATTGTTCAGTTGGAGAGTGGTTCTCTTTTGCTGTCTTGAGTGGATAACTGCCCTCAATTGTGATCTCTATATTGCAAAATGCGGTATCAGTCCCCATAGTTGAAGAGCAACGAGTAAATCCCATGAATGCAATAACGAAAACGCATCAAGCGCATCAAGCAATAAATCGAGTGAGTATAGATATGGCGGAAGTACGTGCCAGAGTAGATTTTAAAGTCGGGGCAAAAAGTAACATTGATGCCGAAATTCTGTCTTTCCATGGTCTGAAGACAGACAAAGAGCATGTTGCTATTATCTTTAAACAAGCGGACCAAACTCAGGACATGCCTTTAGTTCGTATGCACTCTGAGTGTTTGACAGGCGATGTGTTCCACTCTTCACGCTGTGACTGTGGTGAGCAACTAGAAGAGACGATCAATCGCATGGGCGAGTCCGGTGGTATCATCTTGTATCTCCGTCAGGAAGGTCGTGGTATTGGCTTGTACAATAAGATCGATGCATACCGCTTACAAAGCCAGGGCATGAACACGTACGAAGCTAACAACCATTTGGGCTTTGATGATGACCTGCGTGATTTCACAGAAGCAGCACAAATGCTAGAAGCTTTAGGCGTGAATAAGATCCGCCTCGTGACGAACAACCCTAAGAAAATTCGTGAGTTATCTGAGTACGGAATTGAAATTGGCGAGGTTGTCAATACCTCTGCACATATCAAAGATGGCAACGAAAATTATCTGAAGGCAAAAGTCTCTCACGGAAAACATGACCTAAAGGTTTAATCCTAAAGATAAAACTGACAATAAAGCCTGTGAAAAACCTCATTTTTATGAGGTTTTTTTGTATCTGGAGTTGCAAATAAATTGTAAATTTGTATTATCTCGAGACTAAAGTGCAAATAAGAATAATTAGCACTACCAATACGATAATTGAAAAGCTCAACAAGGATGCTTCAGATGAATGCAAAAAAAGTTTTAGTCCAATCTATTGCTGCATCACTCCTCATTGCCAGTGGTTCTACCGTTGCTGCCACAGTAACTAAACAACAAGTAGTCGAACATTACGCGGACGTTGCCCATGCTGTGTTTGCTGATTCAGTAACAACAGCGAAGGCGCTTGACGTAAAAATCGACGAATTTCTAAAATCACCATCAGCGAAAAAGCTTGAAGAAGTAAAACAAGCTTGGCTAGATTCTCGCGTGCCTTACCAACAGTCTGAAGTTTTCCGTTTTGGTAACGCGATTGTTGACGATTGGGAAGGTCAGCTGAACGCATGGCCACTTGATGAAGGTTTGATTGACTACGTAGCGGCTGATTACCAATACGAATTGGGTAACGAGGGCGCTGCTGCCAACATCATCGCGAACACTAGCCTACAGATCGGTGCTTCTAAACTGGACGTTTCAAAAATCACTCCAGAATTGCTAGCGGATCTAAACGAAGTAGGCGGTTCTGAGGCAAACGTTGCATCAGGTTACCACGCGATTGAATTCTTGCTTTGGGGTCAAGACCTAAACGGCACTAACGCGGGTGCAGGTCAACGTGCTTACACTGATTTCGTTGTCGGTTCTGAGTGTACGAATGGTCATTGTGATCGTCGTGGTGAGTACCTAAAAGCGGCCGCTGATCTACTGGTTCAAGACCTTGAGTGGATGGAAAAGCAGTGGTCCGCAGAAGTGAAAGGCAACTACCGTGAAGAGCTACTAAATGAATCTGCTGAGAATGGTCTACGTAAGATGCTATTCGGCATGGGTTCTCTTTCTCTAGGTGAGCTAGCGGGTGAGCGCATGAAGGTGGCACTAGAGGCAAACTCGACTGAAGACGAACACGATTGTTTCTCAGACAACACGCACAACTCTCACTACTACAATGAGCAAGGCATCTACAACGTTTACACAGGTACATACAAAGGTGTAAACGGCAAAGCGCTATCTGGTCCAAGTATCGCTGACCTTGTTGCTCAAAAAGACAAGAAAGCCGCGACCGAAATTCAAAAGCAGTTTGATACAACACGTAGCCAAGTTGGTGAGCTAGTGACTTCTGCAGAGAAGAACAACCAGCACTTTGACCAACTTATTGCAGCGGGTAACGCACAAGGCAACGCGCTAGTAAACGACACCATCATGTCGTTGGTAGCACAAACCGGTGCGATTGAGCGTGCGGCAAGCATTGTCGGCATCGACAGCCTAAGCCCTGATACTGCTGACCACGAGTTTTAATAAGAAAACCATAATAAATAAGGGCTCTTTGTGAGCCCTTTTGACGTTTGAGCTCGTTGTTATCACCCTTGTTGTCTATGTAGAGCAATGATATGAAGCCATACCTAATTTCTGCGCTAGCCGCGATCCTTTCTTCTTCTGCCATGGCTTATGATGTTAAGTCTGGTGGCAAAACCAGTGTTAAAAAAGACGGCGCGAATGCCTATTCTCTTCCTGCTGCTAACTTGCCAATGAGCAAACGCCTCGATTTTAGCGTCGGTAACAGCTTTTTCCGCAACCCTTGGGTACAAGCGCCAGCGTCAACAGACGCTCGTGATGGCTTAGGCCCGCTTTTTAACACCAATGGTTGTCAGAATTGTCACATCAAAGACGGTCGTGGTCATCCGCCAGAGAAAGATGATTTACATGCCGTGTCTATGTTAGTGCGCTTAAGCATTCCTGCGATGACGCCAGAACAAAAGAAAGCTTACATCAAAGATGGCGGCATACCTGAGCCGACTTATGGTGGCCAGCTTCAAGATTTCGCCCTGCAAGATCAAACGCCAGAAGGCAAAATCGAAATCACTTACACCGATGTCCCAGTGAAATTTAAAGACGGTACGACGGTGACGCTAAGAAAACCTCATTTGAACATTACCGATCTGGGTTACGGCGATATGCACCCTGATACCGAGTTCTCAGCACGCGTGGCACCGCCAATGATCGGCCTTGGTTTGTTAGAGAGTATTCCCGACGAAACGCTACTTGCTTGGGCTGATGAACAAGATGCCGACAAAGACGGTATCTCAGGCAAAGTCAATAAGGTGTGGGATATTGAGAAGGACGACTTCTCGATTGGTCGTTTTGGCTGGAAAGCAGGACAACCGACGCTAATGCAGCAAAATGCGGCGGCGTTCAATGGTGATGTGGGTCTTACGAGCCATTTATTCCCGAACGAAAACTGCACCTCGAAACAAAGTATTTGTGACGACATGCCAAATGGCGGTAAACCAGAAGTGAGTGAAAATATTCTCGACTTCGTTGAGTTTTACAGCCAGCACTTAGCAGTACCTATTCGCCGTAATATCAATGATCCTAATGTGAAGCTTGGTCAGCAAATCTTTGCTGCGTCTGGCTGTGAAAGCTGCCATAAGACCAGTGTTAAAACGGCCAAGCGACCAGAGTTACCAGCGCTTTCTGAGCAGCTTATCCACCCATACACAGACATGCTTCTGCATGACATGGGTGAAGGCTTAGCCGATAACCGTCCGGAATACTTAGCAAACGGCCGTGAATGGCGAACGGCACCGCTATGGGGTATTGGTTATACCGAAGAAGTAAACGGACACACTTACTTCTTACATGATGGCCGCGCTCGTAACCTGATGGAAGCGGTGTTGTGGCACGGCGGCGAAGCTGAAACGGCGAAACAAAACGTTTTGGCACTGAACAAAAAAGAACGTGACGCATTGATTGCGTTTCTGAACTCTCTATAAGGAAGCAACCATGAAAAAAACACTGTTAGTGAGTGCGATTGCTGCAACGTTAAGTTTGGTTGGTTGCCAATCGACCGTCGGTTCGAGCTCAGCCAAGCCTGAGAGTACAAGCCATATTTCTCAAAGCGTGTACGAGGTCGAGTTTCAATCAGCGCAGACGTTTTTAGCGCAAACCACAGAACTTGAACAACGCTTCGCGGATTACTGCGCATCAGAGTCGAAAGATGATGCACAAGTAAAACAGCAATGGCATCAAACTATGCTTGCGTGGATGGCGTTACAAGGTCAAGAACGTGGCCCTGCTATGGCGTTGGAGCAAAGCTGGAATGTTCAGTTTTGGCCAGATAAAAAGAACACCACTGGTCGTAAGATGTCTGTACTGACGAAATCTGATCAAGCTTGGAGTGCAGAAGATATTTCCACCCAAAGTGTCACCGTGCAAGGTTTAGGGGCACTGGAATGGCTGCTTTACGATAAAGCGTCGACCTTATCTAGCAACAACAATACTTGTGCGACAGGCGTTTCGATTGCAGAAAACCTCGATAACAAAGCGCAGATCATTGCGGATTCTTGGGCAGAGAATCCTTGGAAATCGCTAGAGATGACGGAATGGGAATCTGAGTACATTTCACTGCTCTCTAATCAGCTTGAATACAGCATGAAGAAGTTGAGTCGACCGCTAGCGAAGATTGGCAAGCCTCGCCCGTATTTCTCAGAATCGTGGCGTTCAGAGACCTCGCTTTCAAACTTAAAAGCCAACCTTCAAGGGATGGAAGCGTTGTACTTTGCTAACGGGAATGGTCTAGATGCGCTACTAAGAGAGCAAGGCCATGAAGATCTCGCAGACCGTGTTGTTCATCAGTTTGAAATGGCGTTAGAAACTTGGCCAGAAGATAAGAGCTTGTTTGCTGCACTACAAACAAAAGAAGGCTATCGCATGGTGCTCGCTCAGTACAATAAGCTAGAGCAATTGAAGTACCTGATTCACGAAGAAGTGGCGATCGAGCTTGGCGTGGTTATAGGATTTAATGCAACCGATGGTGACTGATCAAACCCGCCGAAACTTACTGAAAGCCGCTCTATTCGGGGCGGCTACACCTATGATGCCATTTGGTTGTGCTTCAACAAGCTCACGTGAGCCTGCGTTGATCGGCTGCTCTATCATTGGCCGAGATAAATATGCAGCGGTGGTAGCGGATGAGCATGGTATGCCGCTATCTTCATTGCCGATTCCTGAGCGTGGTCACGGTGTAGCAACCAACCAACAAGGCCACGCCGTAGTTTTTGGTCGTCGACCAGGTACTTTCTTCATGGTATTTGATTATCGCTCAGGGCAGATGATCAAACTGCAACTAGCAAAGCCAAATCGCCATTTCTATGGGCATGGCGTTTACTCCCATGACGGCACATTGCTATTTGCCACAGAAGGGGAGAGGGGGACAAGTCGCGGGATCATTGGTGTTTATGATGTGCAGAAGCAATATCAAAAAATCGATGAGTTAACAGGTTTTGGCCTTGGCCCGCATGAAGTGATCATGATGCCTGACGGCGCACTAGCGATTGGCGTCGGTGGCGTACACACCAACGGCCGTGAACCACTGAACCTTGAAACGATGAAACCGAGCTTAAGTTATCTTTCACAAGATGGTGCGTTGCTGGATCAGGTTTCTTTACCGGATCACAAGTTGAGTATTCGCCACTTAGCCCATGATGGTGCGGAAACCGTGCTTTGTGGGCAGCAATATCGTGGTGAGCCGGATGAGTATCCAGCCTTGATCGCCATGCACACGCGTGGTGGTGAAATGCAAGATCTTCAAGCTGAGCCTGAAGAGTGGGCGCGTTTCAATCACTACGTTGCGAGTATTGCAGCAACCGATGAATGGATCTTAGCCACTTCGCCTCCGGGCAGTTGTTATGGTATATGGTCTAAATCTACGGGCAAATTGGTCGAGCTAAGTGCGTTACCAGATGCCTCTGGTGTTGTGGTCTATGGCGATGAGTTCCGAGTCAGCTCTGGGGCGGGAAAAGTGGTAGAGCAAAGACCAGAGGAGTCAAAAAGTACCTTCGCAAGCGGAGTGCAATGGGACAACCATTGGTCGAGAATTATCTAGAAAGATCATTGAGTAATTACTTATAGAGAGTTTTGTTGTCGTTTTCGGCATCAGATTCTTAATTTTAAACCTGCAAGCTGTGAGATATTTGCCATACTTTTTATTATGGCAAGTAGCGCAAGGATCATTTCAGTGTTTGCTAGGGTTTTAATCATGACGGCACTTCTGGTGCCGTTTTGCAGCTTTTCCACCGTCGTTTCTCTCGAAGCTTCAGCGCAAGTCGAGCAAGAGGGAGCGGTACAAAAGCTGTCTGTAGAAAAAATGATCCATTATCCAGAGGTGATTGATCAACTGTATCAAAGCACCAATTACCGTTTGAACTGGGAAAATGAAAGTGATATTGAGCAGTTTCTTTTTCAAGTAAACCTGGTTGCACTTGCGGATGTCACCGATGAATTCGAAAATCAACTTCACCGGATAAACCAAGTAAGGTGGCAGGGAGATAATCTCGACTTCGATTTAGTGATGACAGATTCACTCTTGATGTACCTTAGTTATCTTGAGCAACTCCCCGAAGAAGGGATTAATTGGCTATTTACAGACAAAGCCCATGTTACGTTACCCGCTCCTAGCATCGATACTTTATCGGTTTTGAGTAATGAGATTACGGTTGGCAAACTTGGTCAGTTTTTGGCAAGTCTCCGGTCTCCATTACAAACAGATGATGCTTTCTACTCCGCCTATTCTTCGCTATCGGAACATTCTCAGTACCAATATCCTGCCTATCAACAAACTGGGCTAGCACGTGTTGGCGATATATTAGAAAACAGACCCCTATTGATTGAGCGAATGGAGATCGTAGGCGTAGATGTTTCTTACTTGGATTTAGTCACTGAAGAATATGACGAACAATTAGAGCTTGCGATAAAAGAGTTCCAGCGTATTCATGGTTTGAAAGAAGATGGCGTTATCGGCCCGAATACCATTCGATGGATCAACTTTTCTCCTCAAGAGCGATTGCATCTGCTGGCGTTGAATTCTGAGCGTTCAAGAATTTGGTCGAAAGAAAGGGATAATGTTGTCTTTGTTAACGTGCCTGGATACGAAGTCACGTATTGGCATGACGGTCAACCCTTGTTTGAGTCTAAAGTTGTGGTAGGGAGAGCATCAAGAAAAACGCCCATCATGTCGGTAGCACTGGATTCAGTTATTCTCAACCCAACTTGGAACGTGCCTTGGACTATCATGGTTAAAGACATTATTCCTAAAGTAAAACGTAATCCGATGTATTTGATTAACCATAACATTCAAATCATTCGGTCTTGGACTTCGAACGAAATTATTGACCCTACAACCATCAATTGGGCAACGGTGAATCCGAGAACATTTCCTTATCGTATGCGACAGGCGTCGGGCTTACAAAATGCACTGGGATTGTACAAGTTCAATATGCCTAACCCACAAGCTATTTATTTGCATGACACGCCAAGTAAGAACTTGTTTGAACAGGACAGACGCGCATTCAGCTCAGGATGTGTTCGTGTAGAACATGCAGACCAGTTAGCAGAACTTCTGTTCAAAACTCAGGGGTTGGAAGAACGTTTAGCGAAAAAGCGAGAAAGTTCTCGTCGGTCTAACACGTCAGTTCCTTTGGGAGAGCGCATTCAAGTACACATCATTTATCAAACAGCATGGTTGGAAGAGGGAACGCTTTACTACCGTGATGATATCTATAAGTACGATCACCGCAGTTGAAATCTTTAAGGAAAATTTACAAAACGAAGAATTCTCTTTTCGTTCAATAATTAAGCAATAATTACTGCATCTGAAAATCAAGATGGAGCGTTTTATGCATTTGACGTGACAAATGTGTTTGGTTAATGTCCACGACTTGTCTAGTTGTTGAGCACTGTATTTTGAAATGGTAAGTCGTAACTTTTCCCGCCGAGATTTCCTTAAAATGACCGCTGGTGGTGTGGTGTTGGCGTCTGCCATGCCATCATTTTCTTGGGCTTCACTCCCTGACGAGCCACGTGCGCTGGCGATGAACAATCTTAATACTGGAGAGATCCTCGAAACATGCTATTTCGATGGAAAACGATACATTAATGATGAACTTCAAAGGCTGAATGAGTTTTGTCGAGACCATCGACGAAATGAGGTTCATCCCATGGATAGACGCTTGTTCGATCAAATAAGTCAAATTCAAAAGTTAATTGGTACAGAAGCAGAGGTGATCGTCATTTCAGGTTACCGTTCTCCTGCCACTAACGCCTCGCTGCGCAACGGGTCTTCTCGTGTAGCGAAAAAGAGCATGCACATGGAAGGGAAGGCCATTGATTTTCGTTTAGACGGCGTGAAGCTTTCAACGGTTCGTGATGCTGCATTAAGCCTAAAAGCCGGTGGCGTGGGTTATTATCCAGGTAGTAACTTTGTTCATATCGATACGGGAGCTGTTCGTTCCTGGTAGTGCTAGTTGAGACAAGGTTTCTAGTCTCAGAACGTCGTCGATTACCCACAGTTCAAAGCTTGAAGTCGCTAGGCCTTAGTGTCATAGTTGCGGCAGTTTTCACGCAAATTTATTCGGTATAGGTTATCTATGGCTCTGAAATACCAAGTTGTTCCAGTAACATCTTTCTCTCAAAACTGTTCTATTGTCTGGTGTGACGAAACCATGAAAGGTATTGTGGTTGACCCCGGCGGCGATGAAAAGCAGCTCGCTATGCTTATCAAAGAGCTGGGTGTTGACGTGGTAAACCTAGTGCTAACACACGGTCACTTGGACCACGTAGGTGGCACGGAGCCGCTGTCTGCACTGCTTGGCGGTACAGAGATTGTTGGCCCTCACAAGGCAGATAACTTCTGGTTGCAAGGTTTGGAAGGTCAGAGCCAAATGTTTGGTTTCCCGCTGACAGAAGCGTTTGAACCGCACCAATGGCTAAATGAGGGTGACACTGTCACTTTCGGTAATCAAGTGCTGAATGTATTCCACACACCTGGTCATACACCTGGTCACGTTGTGCTTTACAGCGAAGAAGCGCGTTTAGCGTTTGTGGGTGACGTTTTGTTTAACGGTAGCATTGGTCGAACTGACTTCCCACAAGGTGATTTCAACACGCTGATTAGCTCAATCAAAGAGAAGCTATGGCCTCTTGGCAACGATGTTACTTTCGTACCAGGTCATGGTCCACAGTCTACATTTGGTCACGAGCGCAAAACTAACCCGTTCGTTGCTGACGAAATGCCTCTTTACTAAGGCGTCTCTGAATTAAGCATCTGGCTCGGCGGCCGCTAGGTAACGTCGAGCCAATCCCACAAACTCTTCCGCTTCTCTATCCAAATCACTGGCTGAGATAAACACGTCGTAGCCATAAAATCGTCTTTGATATTTCATTCTATTCGCTAGCATCGCTTGTAGGCCCTCATAGTGCATCCCTTCTTTATTGATGTAAGGAGCGGGGTCTAACACCATGTCTTCAAACTTTGTTTCGCAATTATTTTGTCTTGCTCCCAAATAAAGCAGGGCTCTTTGCCCAAGCAAGATTTCTGTCGCGATACGTGGACAAATGGCGTTGAGATAAGGTGAGTAATGCTTCAATCGAATCCCTATCCAAGGAAGGGGTTGGTGCCAGCCTTCTTGTTCGTATGTGCAAATGCCGATGGAGTCGATGTCTTTCCAGCGCACCACCCAGCCGCCTTTAAAAAGGTGTTGCTGAAAGTGAGAAGCTGTCAGCGTAAAAGTGACTTGGCTTTTCTTAATCATCAAGATGGCGAAACCAACGATTGCAGACATCAAAATGACCGACAACATGGCTTGCTTCCATCCCGGAGAAATGGCAACCAAAAACAAAGTGATGAGTGTAACGAGCAACAAAAGTATTCTGTTGATAGGGGAGTCGGGTTTGAAATGTGAATTTGTTAGGTGCAGCGTTTCCATGCTTATAACCTCATCGAATACTTGTCCAAAAATAAGTGGGTAGCTTTATGTGCATTGATTTGCATTTAAAATAAAACAAACCTCTGTTTTTATACCCAGTATTCAATAAATCCGTTCATAAAATATCTGATTAAATAGTAGACGTTCTATGCTTTGAGCGCATTTTTCATCGCGTTTCGCCGCTAAAACCTACAAATTGCTTGTGAATTTTGGTATAAAACGCGCTTCAAATTTTCATCCCTGCTGAGATGCAGTGAACTGGAGAAATATTCAATGAGACTTGCTCATAAGCGTAAAGTGCAGATGAAACTGCAAAAACGCATTAAAGCGACAGTAGCAAACTTAGCTGCAGCACCTAAAGCAGTGAAGCCTGTTGCGGAAAAAGCAGTAGCACCTTCTGTTGCTGAAAAAGCTGTTGCGGAGAAAGTAGTAGCTGATAAAAAAGTAGCTGCAGTGAAAACAGTTGATGTTGCCCTTACTCCTAAGCAACAACAAGTATTAGACATCGTTATGGCGAATGCTGAAGGTATTAACCCTAAAGGCATCGGTCTAGCTGCAGGTCAAGAAGATACTAAAGCGGCATCATGGGCTACTGGCGCACTAAAGAAGCTTCTTGAAGAAAACCTAGTTCAAAAAGAGCAGTTAGCAGGTAACAAAGTTATCTACAAAGCAGTTTAATTACCGCTACCGTTCTAGATTGAATACCTCGGCCGATGCCGAGGTATTTTTTTATCTTGGTATTGGAAATAATGCATTAAGTACTGACTTTAACACTACCAATAAGTGGTTTGTCACATTTTCTTAAATACTATGTAAATTTTTTGGCAGAAAAATACGTACGTATTGTCTTTTATTTTCATTCATAGATAAAAATATAATTTACTGATTTTGCTATTAACAGTCTTTTGTCATGACGATTATCCTACGTACTTGTACGTAATACCTTAGGCTAATGCCTTATTGATGAATTACTCGCTTCCGTGTTCATGCCCATTTCGCATTAGACAACATTGTTACATCTTTTATACCGAATACAGCCAATCCTAATGAAATGGATGACAACAATAACCTTGGTGATAAAGGACGTGAACGATGAGTCTAATCCAAAAATCTTTAAAACGAGTGCTCAAAACAACCGCTGTCGCTGCCGCGATGGCACTCGCAGCGACTTCTGTAAACGCTGCTGAAAAAGTCTATCGTTTAAAGCTTGCTGAAACTTGGGGGCCTAATTTCCCAATTTTTGGTGATACCACAAAAAACATGGCCAAAATGGCGGAAGAGATGTCCAACGGACGTTTGCAAATCCGCATTGATTCCGCAAACAAGCATAAAGCGCCTTTTGGGGTGTTTGATATGGTTAAGTCGGGTCAGTATGACATGGGTCACTCAGCGTCTTATTACTGGAAGGGTAAGGTTCCAAACACACTTTACTTCACTTCTATGCCCTTCGGTATGTTGCCAACTGAGCAGTATGCATGGTTTTACTACGGCGGTGGTATGGAGCTGATGGAAAAAGTGTACTCTCCACATAACTTGATGTCTTTCCCTGGCGGTAATACCGATACTCAGATGGGCGGGTGGTTCCAAAAAGAGATCAAGTCCGTCGAGGACTTACAGGGTTTGAAAATGCGTATCCCAGGGTTTGCTGGTGAGATTTTGGCTGAGTTAGGTGCCAAGCCAACGAATATCGCCCCTGGTGAGCTATATACTTCTCTAGAGCGTCGCACAATTGATGCCTTGGAATGGGTTGGTCCATCGCTGGATCTACGTATGGGCTTCCACAAAATCGCGCCTTACTACTACACAGGTTGGCATGAGCCAGCGACTGAGCTTCAGTTCCTCGTTAACAAGCGTACCTGGAATCGTCTACCTGATGATCTAAAAGCGATTTTACAAGTAGCCATGAAAACGGCCGCTTACGATATGTACACGCAATCGAAACACGAAAGCGGCAAAAACTGGGCATCTATTAAGTCTGAATACCCAAATGTTGAAGTAAAAGATTTCCCACCTGAAGTCGTAGCTGCGTTGCGAGAAGCAAACGATCGTTTGTTGAAAGAACATGCAGAAAAAGATGCTTTGGCGAAAGAGATTCAAGAGTCGCAAGCGAACTATATGAATCAAGTTCGACCATGGTCAGATATTTCGCACCGAGCGTACTTAAACAGTCAAGCTCAACAATAACGTTATGAAGCAGGCGATGCCGAGAGGTTTAGCCTGCTATCGAAGCCCAAGAAAACTTCATAATGAATGCTCCGCACCATAGCGGAGCGCATCTAAACGTTCCACGGAGTTCGGAATGAGAAGTCTTATTTATATTGAGCGATTATTTAACCGCTTTAGCGATTTTCTCGGATGGTTATCCAGCATCCTGTTTATTTTGTTGTTAGCAAACGTTGTGTACGACGTTGTCATGCGTTACGTGTTTAATGATGTGTCTATCGCATTCCAAGAAATGGAATGGCATCTATTCTCTGCCGTGTTCTTGCTTGGTGTGCCTTACGCAATTAAGTCCGGTGGCCATGTTCGCGTCGACATTTTTTATGAACGCTTATCTTACAAAGCACAATCCATCATCGACATCATAGGCACACTATTTTTCTTATTCCCTTTTTGCCTACTGGTAGCTTGGTTTGGTATTGATTTCGCCAAGGAAAGTTACGCGTTAGGCGAGACGTCTGGTGACCCAGGTGGCTTACCATATCGTTGGATTATCAAAGCGATGATTCCGCTGTCATTTTTCTTTATGGCGGTGAGTGGTATTGGATTGTTACTTCATTCAATCAACAAAATTGTCAACCCTCATCTCATCTATGCCGGTAATAACGGTAAGTCGTAAAAGGAAGTCATTATGATCGGTATAGTGATGTTTTTTGTTGCGCTCTTTGCGCTTCTATTGGGATTTCCCGTTGCCTTTACTTTTGGTGGTATCGCGCTGATTTTTGGTGTTTGGGCTGAAGGCATCGAGATGTTTGCTTTTATGCCATATCGAATTCAGTCCATTATGGAAAATACGGTGCTAATGGCCGTACCGCTGTTCGTTTTTATGGGGCTAGTGCTACAGAAAACCAAGCTTGCTGAACAGCTACTAGAATCAATGGGGCGTTTGTTCGGTGGCGTTCGCGGTGGTATCGCTATTTCTACCGTGTTAGTTGGCGCATTGCTTGCAGCTTCAACGGGTGTGGTAGGCGCATCAGTTGTTGCGATGGGCTTAATATCTCTTCCTGTGATGCTCAAGTACAATTACGACAAAGGTTTAGCGTGTGGGACTATTTGTGCGTCTGGCACGTTGGGCCAAATTATCCCACCTTCTATCGTGTTGATCTTGTTGGGTGATGTACTTGGCGTACCGGTAGGGGACCTATTTCAAGCTGCGATCTGGCCCGGTATTACACTTGTTGGCGCCTATGTGATCTACATTCTCATCTACGCGAAGTTGAACCCTCAAGCCGCACAGGCGATAGAGCGTGATGAGTCGATCAGTCGTAAACAAGAAGTGCTCACCGCACTGAAAGCTGTATTGCCACCTTTAGCATTGATCATCGTGGTATTGGGCTCCATCTTTGCAGGGATTGCAACACCAACAGAGTCAGCGGCACTGGGCGGTGCAGGTGCGATTATTTTATCGCTATTGTATAAACAGTTTAGTTGGTCGATGATTTATGATGCATCAAAAGAGACAGTTAAGGTAACCGCAATGGTCTTTGCGATCTTACTTGGTGCGACCGCCTTCTCAATGGCATTTACCTACACCGGTGGTGATTATTTAGTTGAAGAGTGGATGTTAGAACTGCCGGGTGAAAAGTGGGGGTTCCTTATTATTACCATGGTGGTGATTCTGATTTTAGGTTTCTTTATCGACTTCGTTGAAATCTGTTTTATCATCGTGCCAATTATTGCGCCAGTCGCTGAATTGATGGGCATTAATATGACGTGGTTTGCGATTCTTATTGCGATGAACTTGCAGACGTCGTTCCTCACACCGCCATTTGGCTTTAGTTTGTTCTATCTAAAAGGTGTCGCTCCAGCAGGGGTTACTACGCGAGATATCTACAAAGGTGTGATGCCGTTCATCGCGATTCAGATTGTTGTGTTGGCGTCTTTGCTGTTTTTCCCAGGTTTTTACGGTATGAGTTAATCACTCGATAATAAAGAGATTTTGTGAACTGAGAGTTTTTACCTTTTGAGACAAGTTGTTAAGCTGTTAATTATGTCTATGCAGACACAATCGATTCGTTTGTACTGCTAAGATAGTAAGCTGTAAAGGCAGCGTTTCATGGAGGGAAGGGATGCCTCTCAAAGCAAAGTTAATTCTGCTGACACTGATACCCGTGGTATTGGTGTCAGCGAGTATCAGCTGGATCTCTATCTATCAAACTAAGACCCTTGGCAAAAGGGAGGTGGAGATCTTTCATCAAAACCTGATCCAATCAAAAGAAGCGGCGCTGAAAGATACGGTCGACGTCGCTTTTGACTCCATTTCTTACATCTACAACGATCCGACTTTAGAAGAGAGTGCTGCCAAAACGCGTGTGAAAGCGATTTTAAATCGTTTGAGTTATGGGTCGGACGGCTATTTTTTTGCTTATGATAAATATGGTACCAACCTTGTACACCCAGTTCTTCCGGAGCTTGTCGGGGAAAACTTACTCTATCTTGAAGACGAAAATGGCGATCGCTTAATCGAAGCTCTATTGTATCAAGCGCAATCCGGTGGTGGATTTCATCAGTACCTGTGGCAAAAGCCATCTACGGGTGAAGTTGTCCCTAAGCTTAGTTACGCTGCATGGCTCGATAAGTGGGAATGGATGATAGGGACTGGGCTGTATATTGAGGATGTAAGCCGAGAAGTCGCCAATATGCGCGCGGCGGTGAACAAAAATATCGAAACGACATTTTTCTCAGTCGTCGTGATCTTAGCGGTGACCGTTGCTGTAATCATTGTTCTCACTCTGGCGATCAATCTGCACGAGCATCGCCTCGCTGATAAGAACCTGAAAGAATTGGCACATAAAACCGTGATGTTCCAAGAAGATGAGAAAAAGCATTTAGCGCGAGAACTGCATGATGGAATCAATCAGTTGTTAGTCTCCAGTAAATGTCATTTAGACTTAATGAGTCATAGACTGGAAGACGAAAAACTCAAATCCCACTTAGATAAATCACAACGATCGCTCGTCACCGCGATAAATGAGGTGCGGCATATTTCTCATCAGCTCCGTCCAAGCGCCCTCGATGATATCGGTTTAGAAGCAGCACTGACGACCTTGCTACAGGATTTTCATTCCCATTCCGGGATTGATATCGAGAGCAATTTCGATACTCAGCAGCACAAACTGACTTCGGAAGTCGCAACGACGCTATATCGCGTCGCTCAGGAGTCTTTGAATAACATTGAAAAACATGCGCGAGCGAAAAAAGTAACGGTTACTTTGCAAAAAATGGGCAATATGCTGCAATTACTCATACGTGATGATGGCGTTGGGTTTGTGGTTAACCAAGCAGTGCACCAACAAGGGATTGGGTTAAGGAATATGCAAGAGCGTGTAGAGTTCATCGGTGGTGAATTTGAGCTAATGAGTGAGCTTGGCTTGGGAACAGAGATTACCGTGCTGCTTAATTTGGATGAAATAGTTTATGGATAAACCGATTAGTGTAGTGATTGTCGATGATCATCAAGTGGTGTTGGATGGCTTCATGGCTCGTTTGGAGTTAGAGCCTGACATCGAAGTGGTGGGTACAGCAAGTAATGGTTTGGAAGCGATAGAGGTCGCAAAGCACTTGCAACCGGATGTCATATTGATGGATATCAGCATGCCTATAATGAACGGTATTGAAGCGACTGGTGTAATTAAAGAAGCGCGCCCAGAGAGCAAAATACTTATGTTGACCATGCACGATAATCGCGAGTACATCATGAAGGTCATGCAAGCTGGTGCCGTAGGATATATGCTCAAGGAAATCTCGGCCGAGAAAATGGTGCAAGCAATAAAAACGGTGAACCAAGGCTCGACGTATTTCTGTGAATCCGTCACACAAACACTCTTTACCCAAGAAGTGGTGCCTGCCACGCAAAAAACGAATCCTCTCAGCCGCAGGGAAGAAGCGGTACTTAAATTAGTTGCTCAAGGAAACAGCAGCAAGAAAATCGCCACTTTACTCAATATTAGTTATCGAACGGTAGAGACGCATCGCCATAACATTAAGCACAAGTTGGACTTACATTCGACGGCAGAGTTAGCAAAATATGCGTTTGAAACTGGGTTGACTGAGTAGGAGAGTAGTGCCCGCAAAAAGCGAGCACGTGGGAGCGAAACTAATCGGCTTTGGTAATACTACCAAGCTCTAGCATTGGAGCAACATCGATGTCCTCTGCATTCATCATCGTCGAGATGCGTTGAACGGAAGATAGTAGAAGGGATTGTTCCCATTCTTCCAATTTTTGGAATCGATTAATGAAGTGCTCTTGCAGCGGCGTTGGTGCTTGTTTTAAGGCTTCTTGGCCCTTGCTCGTAAGTACAGCATGCACTTTACGCTTGTCTTGAACACTGCGCTGACGCTCAACAAACTGGCCTCGTTCTAGTCTATCTAGAATGGTCGTTGCGGTCGCTTGGCTCATGTTAGTGTGGCTAGACAACTGTTTAATCGTCACGTTATCTAAGTCATTGATAGCGCGCATCAAAATCAACTGTGGAGCAGTCAATCCAGACTCTTTGCTCAGCTTTTTAGAATGTAAATCAATAGCGCGGATGATCTGACGAATCGAGACCAATACTTCTTCGTACTTTTCCAATTTATTCATCCAGTCTGTAGGGAACATTTATCGAGGCGACACTAACTTAAATGCGCCCTTATTTAAAGGGGGGAAATCAAAAATTACCTCTACAATTTTACGCCGTGTCCTCAATACCATTTTGTCGCGCCTTTTCGACAAAATAAGAAGAGCTAAAATTATTATAGCAATAAATGTTTGTGGTCTAACTATTGTAGTAGTGATTTGTTCTATCAAAGGCCGTAATCACACAGTGAAAAGTAAGTTATTGGATTTTTTAATAGCAAAAAGATAGACAAAAACGTGTCAAATGATAGGATCTTGCGCCTTCACGGAATGCAAAACGTATCGTGTTCGAAAGATTTTTTTGTTTGGTACGTAAAAACACTACAAAAATAGAGAGGAACGATGACAAAGGGTATAGATAAGTACAGTATCGATAGTACCGACTATACGGTAGGTCAGGACAACGTTCAAAAATGGGGTTTTGATGTTCATAACCCAGTTTTTGGTATTAGTGCAGGTTTAATTGCGCTGTTTCTTGTCGCTGCATTAGTTCTAGATGCACATACCGCAAAGACGGCACTTGATGGGCTGAAGTGGAAAATTATTGGTTCATTCGATTGGTTGTTCATTATTGCAGGTAACATTTTCGTTATTTTCTGTTTGGCGCTTATCGTCTCACCAATGGGTAAGATTCGACTAGGTGGTAAAGACGCTGTTGCCGATTACTCGTTTATGTCATGGCTTGCAATGCTATTTGCAGCTGGTATGGGTATCGGTTTAATGTTCTGGAGTGTTGCAGAGCCTGTCGCTTACTTCACCGGTTGGTATGAAACGCCACTTGGTGTTGAGGCAAATACACCAGAAGCCGCGAGATTGGCACTGGGTGCAACGATGTTCCACTGGGGCCTTCACCCATGGGCAATTTACGGTGTTGTAGCACTTTCTTTAGCATTCTTTGCCTACAACAAAGGTTTACCGCTATCTATGCGTTCGATCTTCTACCCACTTCTGGGTGATCGTGCATGGGGTTGGGCTGGCCACATTGTGGACATTCTGGCTGTGCTTGCGACTTTATTTGGTCTTGCTACATCCCTAGGTCTAGGTGCGCAGCAAGCAGCAAGTGGTATTCATCACGTATTTGGTGTTGAGCCAGGCCTTGGCCTACAAATCGTCGTTATTACCGTGGTGACTTTACTTGCTGTTGTTTCAGTCGTACGCGGCATCGATGGTGGTGTTAAAGTCATTAGTAACATCAACATGGTTGTGGCGTTCTTGCTACTGATTCTTGTTGGTCTTATCGGTTGGGCGGCGAGTTTAGGTTCGATTCCAACCACACTTATGGCATATGTGGAGAATATCATCCCACTAAGTAACCCGTTTGGTCGTACGGACGAAGCTTGGTTCCAAGGCTGGACAGTGTTCTACTGGGCTTGGTGGATTTCATGGTCGCCATTCGTAGGCATGTTTATCGCGCGTGTTTCTCGTGGCCGTACCGTTCGCGAGTTCATCACAGCAGTTCTGCTGGTTCCAACTGCGGTTACCGTTGTTTGGATGTCTGTATTTGGTGGCCTGGCGATCGAGCAAGTTGTTGATAAAGTAGGTGAGCTGGGCACAAATGGCTTGACTGACGTATCTCTCGCTATGTTCCAAATGTTTGATGTTCTTCCATTTGGTAGCATGCTTTCTATCATCGCTGTTGTGTTGGTACTTGTGTTCTTCATTACGTCTTCTGACTCTGGTTCACTTGTTATCGACAGTATCACGGCAGGTGGTAAAGTTGATGCACCTGTACTTCAACGTGTTTTCTGGGCATTCATGGAAGGTGCAATTGCGGTTGCTCTGCTATGGATTGGTGGCTCCGAGGCGGTTCAAGCTCTTCAGGCTGGTGCCATTTCTACAGCACTGCCATTTACCTTCATTCTGCTTGCAATGTGTGTGAGCTTATTGATGGGTATGAGAACAGAGCGTCAGTAATTCGGCATTTTATAAAACCGTCTGACTAACAATTAATCAAAAGGCCAGCAATTTGCTGGCTTTTTTTGTGCGGTTTTTATGACGCTCGAGACAAAAAAATGACACATGAAAGTTCATATTTTACAAAGAGTTAATGTGCTATTTTGTTTTTTAAAAATTAGTGAATAGTCGTAAAAAAGTGTGTAATATTCATGCACCTTAACTGTTCTCCCAACTCAAAAAACTATAAATATGAAATTATCATTAAAACAAAAGCTTATAGGCGCAAGCCTTTCTGCTGTTGTTGTGATGGCAACAGCACTTACTTGGTTGTCGGCTGGTCAATTATTTGATCAGACTCGTTCAGGTGTCTATTCACGTGCGCAAAGTCTTAGTACTACTGCGTCAGAGGGAATTTCTGATTGGGTCAATATCCGTAAAGATATTGCCACTGCGTTCAACGACTACTCGACCGAGCAAGACGTTGTTCCTTTCCTACAACAAGCTCGCAAGGCTGGTGGCTTCGATGACATCTTCCTTGGTACACCAAACGGTGATATGTACCGCTCTCATCCGGAGCGTAACCGTGTTGATTATGACCCTCGCACACGTCCTTGGTACAAGGATGCTGATGCAGCGGGTAAGCAAATCATCACAGCCGCATATCAAGACGCAATCACGAATGCACTACTTGTGACCATTGCTGAGCCAGTAATGAAAAATGGTCAGTTTGTTGGTGTTGTTGGTGCGGATGTACTGATCGATCAGCTTATCAGCGATGTGATTAACTTAGATGCAGGTGAAAACGCGCATGCGATGCTAATCGACATGAATGAAGGCACCTTTTTAGCGCATCCAGATAAAAGCTTGACGCTTAAGCCTATCACCAGTGTTCTAAAAGATTTTTCAGAAGAGGCAATTGAGCGCGCCGCCGATGAAGGTCGTATCGAAGATACGGTAATCAAAGGAAAAGAGAAGCTTTACTACTTCAATAAAGTTCCTGGTACGCATTGGATGTTTGCGATTGAAATGGATCGCGCAACAGAAGAAGCAGGTCATGCGGTATTGCTACGAGATCTATTGTTTACTGCTGTGGCGATCACGATTGTGGTTATTCTTGCAGTTTCTTGGCTAGTTGGTTTCTTGTTCCGTGACTTGAACCGCGTATCAAATGCACTGGAAGAAATTGCATCTGGTGAAGGTGACTTAACGCAACGCCTAGAACCACGCAGTGATGATGAAGTAGGTAAACTGGCGGAAAACTTCAACCGTTTTGTTGGCAACATGCACACAATGGTTACTAAGCTTAGCCACGTATCTTCTGCGCTTTCAGAGCAAGCACGCACGACAGCACAGCAAGCTGAGGAGCGTAGTCAGCGTATCTCTTACCAGCAAGATGAAATCAACATGGTGGCGACGGCCGTGAACGAAATGGCAGCAGCGACACAAGAAATTGCAGGTAATGCTGATAGCACGGCAAGTAACTCAGAAGAAGCGGTTCAAGCTTGTTCACACGGTTCAAGCCAAGTAACTCAAACGCAAGGCTCTATTCAGAACTTAGCGCAAGAAGTTCAAGTTGCTACTGATGTGATTCAAGAGCTAGAAGCACACGGAAATAGCATCAATACGATTCTATCAACGATTCAAGGCATTGCAGAGCAAACGAACCTACTTGCACTTAACGCGGCGATCGAAGCGGCACGTGCAGGTGAGCAAGGCCGTGGTTTTGCTGTGGTTGCAGATGAAGTCCGCGTATTGAGCCAACGTACTCATGCTTCAACGCAAGAGATTCAAGAAACTATCGAGATGCTACAAGGCACAACAGCCAAAGCGGTCGGTATTATGGGTGACAGTCGTCGTCTAGCTGATACCAGTGTTGATGATGCCAATGCGGCTGCAGCGAGCTTGACGCAAATCCACACTGCTGTTGAGCGTATCAGTGATATGGCAACGCAGATTGCTTCAGCAGCAGAAGAGCAAGCATCGGTAACCACTGAGATCACTCGTAACACTGAAGGTATTCGTGATGTGTCTAACGAGTTATCAGTCGAAGCTCATCAAGCAGCAGAACAAGCTGCTCATCTTTCTGAGCTATCACACGAACTTGAACAAGAGATTCAACGCTTTAAGCTGTAATCTTGTCTCAAGCTAAGCAAAAAAAGGAGCCATCTGGCTCCTTTTTTGATCGCTATTAAGCGTGAAGTATATTACAGCCAGAACTCACTGATGGGTTGCTCTTCACTGTAATGATGGGCGATTTGCGCTTGCAGTAGCTCTGCGGTAGCAATTGCATCGGTTAATGCATGGTGAGGCGTATAGTCTGGCAGCCCATAACGGCGTCGAGATTGCGCTAGCCGAACCGATTCTGGTTTTTTCCCTTTTAAACGCTCCCAGAGAGAGCCTGAACGTTTCTGTTGAATCGTTTCTTCAAGGTGCAGCGTATCTAAAACAGGAAACTCAATACCTTCCCCTAAACGGCTTTTGAGCGCTTTATCCAGAAACTCTCTCTCGATACGACGGTAATGAACAACAATGATTTTCCCGCTTAAGCATGGTAGCAGCTCGCTTAAGATATCGCCTAAGTCAGGCGCATCGATCAATTCGCTGTGAGTAATACCGTGTATAATGACTGAGTCTTCATCGAGTGCACGCTGTGGACGTACCTTCCAATGACGCGAGTTACGTAGGAAAATTCGCTTCAGGTTAAACGGCACCAAACCAATAGTAATGATGTCATGTTTTTCAGGATTCAAACCCGTCGTTTCGAAATCTAACGCCACGAACTCTACCTCAGATAACGGTGTTTCTGGAGCAGGCGGCTTGTTGCTATAAAACGCAATTAAATTCTCATCTTTCGCCATCTCCAGCTTTTGTTCAAACTTCGTTGGCCACTGAATGGTTGGCTTCTGAAAGAGCTTTTTAATCATGCTAAACCTCACTTAAAGCTCTTGTTCGCTTGGTAGCGGAACTTAAGGAAATTTTGACCATTGCTTAGGATCTGGAATGCATCCTTTAGGTTGCGACGTTCAAACTCAGAGAGGTTTTCTGGTTCGATATTGTTATCAGGATCAATGCCTAGTTCCACATCCGTCGCTTGGTGACGAATACGCACCATGGAAATAAACTCTAACGCGTCTTTTAAGTCTTGTGCTCGACCTTTTGGCAAAATGCCAGCATCAATAATGTCGTCAAGACGCTCAAACGAGTTCTGTGCACGTGAACCAACCGCCAGAGAGTGAACGCGAATTAAGTCGACCAGAGGAGCAGTACCGCGACGTTTGAGGTTGATGGAGTTGTTGTGTCTGCCATCTTTTTCCATCACGAAGTCTTTAAAAAAGCCTAGAGGTGGTGTTCTGTTTAGTGCGTTACGAGCCAAACACGCTAAGAAGCGGTTGTTCTTTCGAGCGCGACGAACAATAAAGCTAGTTAACTGTTCTGCCCATTTTAAGCGGCCATAGACGCCATCCAAGTCGAAAAAGATGGAGGCGTTGAGTAGTGCTTTCGGGTTCGGGTTATCAATCCAGTCAGCAAAACACTCTTCCCACTCTGAACGAGTCATGCGCCACAGTGGGTTGGTTGCCATAATATCGCCTGTGCAATATTTGTAGCCACAGGCATCTAACCCATCGCTGACGTATTTTGCTAGGGCTTCGAAGTATTTACCATGTTTCTCTTCTTGATAAGTTTCATCTAGAATGATGGCGTTATCTTGGTCAGTTACCAACAGTTGCTCATCTCGCCCCATTGAGCCAAGTGCAAGGAAACAATAAGGAATTGGCGGTGGGCCAAGCTCTTCTTCTGCCATTTCTAGCAGACGCTGTTTGAAGCTTCGGCCAATGACCGACATCGCGCTACCCACCATGTGAGAGTTGGCATCTTCATTGACCAAACGCACGAAGCTGCTTTTCACTTCTTCGGCAACAACTGCTAAATCTTCGATAGTCTGTTGTTGGAAAATACTACTCACCAACAACAACGAATTCTGAGATTCATAACGAACAATGTCGGTTGTTTCGATAATACCGATTGGTAATTGGTTTTTTACCACTGGTAGGTGATGTACGTTGTAACGCAGCATCGTTAACATTGCTTCATAGATGTAAGCGTTGTGGTCAAGAGACATGACCTCCGTGGTCATCACACTGGACACATCGTCCTGTGGGGACAAACCTTCAGCTAACACACGGGTACACAAGTCACGGTCGGTAATGATACCAAGTACTGGGGACTGTGGATCGTCTTCGTCACGAACGAAATCTGGGTCGACGATAAGTAAAGCCGATACGTTGTCATTCGCCATTTGCTGCGCGGCTTGCTGGATTGTCTGACCACGATCAATCGTATGAGCATCGCCAGTCAGCAAGGTTTTCACTTTCGACGTCGTCAGGTCATTGGCGTCTTTGTTTTCTGAAATGGCTTGGCGTAAACGAGCGCTATTTTCAACTTCAACAAAATCCGCAAAGGAATCAAAGTTATCGTAAATTTCTTGGAAAATGTCACCAGGAATACAGTAGAGCAGGGTATCCTCAATGGCTTTTACCGGAAAGCGGACTTTGTTATTGGTGAGCATGCCCATCTGGCCAAATAGGTCACCTTCGTCAAGGCGGTTATACAGCTCACCTTTGCGTCGATAAACTTCAACAACACCGCTTCGCACCACGTATAAATCTTGGATATAGTCTCCAAAATGGATGATGGGGGTATCTTCTCGGTAGTACGAGATTTCGACACTCTCTGTCACCTTGTTTAGTGTTTCTTCAGGGAGTTCATTGAACGGGGGATACTTGGCGAGAAAGTTGTAAATCTCGAGAAGTTCTGCATCCATCGAAGGCGCCTTTTAGTTCGCAAATAATAAAGTAATCTTAACTTAGTTTTAAAACAGAGTCTTATCTGAACCGCGATTTTCGTGCTCAGTCATAAGATTCTGACATATCGCACGATAAGGGAGCTTCATTTTTACTACTATATGGTCACCTCAATTGAAAAAGACGTCGTCGATATGTTTTCTTCGTGATGACTGATTAGATCTTTGGCTGTTTCAGATCGTTATCACGTCTTTAGATTAAGCTATTCTTCTTGAGCCAAGTAGCTCAGGCGATGGAATACAGTGTTTAGATAATTCTCATGAAAGGAAGTCGAATGGTGAGAAATTTATTGCTTGTTTCTTTAGCTGCTTTGCCGGCGATATCAAGCGCAGCGGTCATGGACCAAGCAGAAAAATTTGGGTACGAACACATTCATTTGGATGTTGGTGCCGGAACGACAAACGAAGAATGGTTAGATAACTCTAATGCGACCACAGTTGGACTCGGTGGTAACTATTTGTTTACTGAGAACTGGTTGTTTAATGTTGATTACTCAGCGCAGTTTTTCCATCCGGATGATTTTACTCTTCGCATTGACCGCCTTTTGTTTGGTGGTGGTTACCGTTATGGAGTTACAGAGCAATTCGATATCTACGGGATATATGGAATAGGCGCAATCAAAGCGAAAGCGACGGACGACAAAACGGATAATACGTTGTCTTCCGATAGCGAATTGATTCAAGCTGTAACTGTTGGGGTGAATTACTTGCTCAGTGAAAAGCTTATTGCGACAGCTGAAGTGGAGTTGAACCGTAGTGATATCGTTGATGAGAACAATTTTAAGATCGGTTTTAACTACCAATGGCATAAAGTCATCGGCACTGGTCTTTTTTATCAGTTTAGAGATACTGATTACAGCGGTGAAAGCTCAGATTACGTCAATGAAGTAGGGCTGAGTTTGAAGTTTGTCTACTAGATCGGACGGGTTCGTTTTTGGCGTTAAGTTAAAACAAAAAAGGTCAGCTTATGCTGACCTTTCCTTTTAATAAAGTATGCGACAGTCGATTATAAAACCGCTGCAATGCCTTTACACAGAGGGCCCATATTTGACTTCGTCATACCAGCAACACTGATTCGGCCAGAACCGACAATGTAAATACCGAACTCTTCTTTAAGGCGGTTAACTTGCTCTTTAGAAAGACCAGAGAAAGAGAACATACCATTTTGACGTTCGATGAAACTAAAGTCTGCGTCCACACCCTCTGCTTTTAGTGTCGCTACAAACAGTTCACGCATTTCTTGAATACGGTCACGCATTTCTGCTACTTCAGCTTCCCATTCCGCACGCATTTCGGCGTTGCCAAGAATGTGAGTCACGACAGCGCTGCCGTGTGCAGGTGGGTTAGAGTAGATAGAGCGAATAATGGCTTTAACTTGAGAAAATGCGGTTGTTGCGACTTCTTCTGACTCAGCTACTAACGTGAAGGCACCTACGCGTTCATTGTATAGGCCAAAGTTTTTCGAGAAAGAGCTCGCGACTAGGATTTCTTTGTTGTATTTAGCAAAAGTACGAAGACCTGCAGCATCTTCTTCCACACCTTTAGCAAAGCCTTGGTAGGCGAAGTCGAACAGAGGAAGCAATTTCTTCTCTGCGACAAGTTTCGCCAATGTTTCCCATTCTTCAGCTGTAGGATCGATCCCTGTAGGGTTGTGACAGCAGCCGTGTAGAAGCACGATGTCGCCTTCAGATGCAGATTGCAGATCATTTAGCATCGCATCGAAGTCTTTGTCTTTTGTTTCAGCATTGTAGTAGCTGTATTGTGCCGTTTCGATACCAGCAGCAGTAAATACGCCGTTGTGGTTCGCCCATGTTGGGTTGCTGATCCAGATCTTTACATCGCCTAGTTGACGTTTAATAAACTCGCCGGCAACACGTAGTGCACCAGTACCACCCGGAGCTTGAGCTGTTTTAGCGCGTTTTTCGTTTACAATTTCTGCATCAGAGCCGAAAAGCAGTTTTTGCACTGCAATACCGTACTCTGCTGTGCCTTCGATGGTTAGGTAAGATTTGGTTTTTTCAGTTTCAACAAGTGCTGCTTCAGCTTTCTTTACTGTCGCAAGAACGGGAGTTTCGCCTTGCTCGTTTTTGTAAATACCTACGCCAAGGTTAATTTTGTCTGCGCGAGCATCTTTTTTAAACTCTTCAGTAAGGCCAAGAATAGGGTCAGCCGGAGCGGCAACTACTTTTTCAAACATAATCTTCATCCATGTTAATCGAAGGGGTGTGCTAACATTTATACCTTTCAGCAATATTGGTTACAACCGTTACTGAAAAGAAAACCTAAAAAAGTTGCGATTTGAAACAGAATTCTAACATAACTAAAGTTTTTGCCATGAAAACGTTTGGTAGGCACAGAGTTTGAAGGGCATTTATGCCATGGTTGGAGAAGTTTTGCACACATCCCAATCGTTTCAATTCAGTGCTTTGCGTTAACGCGTTTATAGTTGTCTAGTGAGGATTTGTTGAGACAAAAACGCCCCACCAAAGGTGGAGCGTTTACTGTTAGAAGTATGGATGTCGGTTTGGGTTATTTCTTCAGATTGATTTCCGACTCAACCGCATTGGCTTCGATGTCAGGGTTAGAAGAAAGTTTTTCAGTCGCCCAGTCGTTCATATGCTTTAAGATCGCTTTTAATGCGTGCTTTTCGGTTGGTACTTCTGTCTTTTCAACTTCAAGTTTTTGCTTCGGATGCGTACCCGTCGCATCTTCCGCAACGTGTAACCAATCTGGGTGCCAGTAATAAGGTTGGCCGGAAGGAGAGCTCCAAGAATGTACGCCGTTGGATTCACCTTTGTATTTAATATCTTCTTCGTTGTATTTCGCCATTATTGTTTTCTCTCATAATCCATGAGTTGAGGTGTGCATCACCATTACTATTTAAATGTAACAGATGTAATGAAAATTAATGTGATAACAATCGACTTATTTTGCCCTTTGAACGCGATAGAAGATGCGTACTTCTCATTCAGAAGAATTTACTATTTGGCAGGTTTTAGCTTTATTTGTGTTTAAAGCATACAACGATGGATTCGCCTACCTAATGCTATTCTTGAACGGTGATAGAGCCTAAACTACTCGTCATTCAAGTGTTTGAGAATCGCCGCTTTTGCATGCTCTTCTGTCGCTGTTTCTCCATCAGGGACTTCAAGGTCAGCCTTTTTGTGTTCACCCAAAACATCTTCAGCGATATGCAGCCAATCAGGATGCCAATAATAAGGGGTGGTACTGCCAGGATGGTCCCAACTATGTACACCTTTATGTTTTCCGCGATACGAGAGATCGTCCATTGTAAAAACTTTCATCGCTTCCTCCTGATTTAAAGACCGTAGCTCGAAGTGAGTTTAACGCACTCAGTCCAACGTAAAACCTTGGCTTTTAGGTATTGCAAAGATGTGAGGCAATATGTATGTAACAGTCAAAGTATGGGATATAAACGCTCACTTCGTGGCTGAAATATCTATTGATAAGCTTGATAAATTACGTTGCTAAATTGAATACTCCCATATCAGAATGCTGGCGCGAAGTATGCTATGGTGCGGCTGTAAGTGAAATGAGGGAAACATGAACCGATACCGTCAACTGGCTGAGCTGTTCAAAACGCAGATTCAGCAAAATACATGGAGAGCAGGGGAAAAGCTGCCATCAGTGCGTGTAACAAGCCGAAACCATTCTGTCAGCGCAGGTACGGTGTTACAAGCTTATCAGCTGCTCGAAGCACAAGGTTGGGTCGCAGCGAAACCTCAGTCTGGATATTTTGTGACTGCGGAGTTGGACCGCTTCGAACCGAGTTCTCCAGCCACTTCCGTTTATCGCTCTAGCATCAACGATGAACTTTACGACTACCTCAAAAATCAGGCCTCACCGAATGCGGTGAAGTTTGGCTCCGCGTTTCCAGACCCTGCATTGTTCCCATTAGAAGCGCTAAACCGCAGCCTAGCCAGCTCAGGCAGGAAGATGGGGGCAGAGACGTTATTGGATAACTTGCCGCCGGGCTGTGAGTCTCTACGCCGTTTGATTGCTCAACGGTACATCCAACAAGGTATGGTGTTTACCCATGATGATATTGTCGTTACTTCTGGCGCATTAGAAGCATTGAATTTGAGCCTTCAGGCCGTGACCCAGCCTGGAGATACTGTTGTAGTTGAATCACCGACGTTTTATGGCGCACTTCAAGCGATTGAACGTTTAGGTCTAAAGGCGATAGAAATAACGGTGGATCCGTTAACTGGACATTCAGTGGATCAAATTGAAGCGACTTTTGCCGGCAATGATGTTCGCGCATGTTGGTTAATGACTAACTTTCACAATCCAACAGGAACCTTATTAAGTGACGGGCAGAAGCAACGTATCGTCGAACTGGCTGACAAATACGATGTGTACTTGATCGAAGATGATGTGTATTCAGAGCTTTATTTTTCTGAAAAAAAGCCAAGCTCACTTAAAGCTTTTGATACACAAGAGCGCGTGTTGCATTGTGGATCATTTTCAAAAAGCCTTTGCCCTGGCTATAGGCTGGGCTGGGTGGTAAACAAACGCTTCAATGAGCAACTTCAAAAGCTGCAACTTATCTCGACGTTGTCAGGCAGTGCACCAATCCAGCAGGGTATCGCGCATTACTTGCAAAACGATAGTTATGATAGCCATCTTAGAAAACTGCGAAAGAATCTTGAGCAGCGGCAATTGGCGTTTATTGAACTGGTTGATAAGTACTTTCCCCAATCGATTCGTTACACGCAACCGGAAGGCGGCTATTTTCTTTGGATAGAACTGCCGAAAACAAAGTGCGGAAAAGCGATTTATCAGAAGTTATTGGAAGCGAACATCACTGTAGCATTTGGTCAGTTGTTTTCTATCGCTCCAAATTATGAGAACTACCTGAGGCTTAATACATCGTTACTTGTAAATGATGAATTAGAACAAGCCGTGAAGACGGTCGGAGAATTACTTCATTAGCCAACTGTTTACCTGTTTTTTGCTCAAACTGTATCAGTGGACGATACCGAAGCTGTGTTTCAATCATGGGCAGACAACCATTTAGGTTAGGAGCCGTAATGAAAAAGCAGTTGGTAAAGCATGAACTTAGGTTGATGGGTGTTGCTATTTTTAGCGCATTTTTGTTGGTGTTTGCACACTTGATATTGGCGAAATCTTTCTCTCATATGGTTTGGACGGAATACACTGCTGCCGTTATCCCATTTGTGATGTTTGGCTTGTGTGTGGTTGGAGTAAAATACGCAGCGCGAGCAGATGAGGATGACGACGAAAATAACAACTAGAGTGCTTACATCGGTTGCTAGAAAATCATTCGTACAAAATAAAAGACCTCCACATGGGAGGTCTTTTTAATTCAATATCACTAAAAAGTGATTAGAAGTTCGCAGAGCGAGGAGTACGTGGGAATGGGATCACGTCACGAACGTTGCCCATACCAGTTACGTAAGATACTAGGCGCTCGAAGCCTAGACCGAAGCCTGCGTGTGGCACTGTACCGTATTTACGTAGGTCGCGGTACCAGCTCATATGTTCAGGATCGATACCCACTTCACGCATACGTGCATCTAGAATGTCTAGGCGCTCTTCACGCTGAGAACCACCGATGATTTCGCCGATGCCCGGTGCTAGAACGTCCATCGCTGCAACTGTTTTACCGTCATCGTTAGCACGCATGTAGAATGCTTTAATGTCTTTCGGGTAGTTCTTAACGATTACAGGTGCTTTGAAGTGTTCTTCAGCAAGGAAACGCTCGTGCTCAGAAGACATATCGATGCCCCATTCCACTGGGAATTCGAACTCACGACCTGAATCAAGAAGGATCTGGATTGCGTCAGTGTAGTCAACTTGCGCGAAGTCAGAAGAAACGAACTGCTCTAGACGAGTGATTGCTTCTTTGTCGATGCGTTGAGCGAAGAACTCAAGGTCATCGCGACACTCTGCAAGCACTGCTTTAAACACGTACTTGAGCATGTCTTCAGCCAGTTTCGCTACATCATCCAGTTCTGCGAACGCAACTTCAGGCTCAACCATCCAGAATTCTGCTAGGTGGCGGCTTGTGTTTGAGTTTTCAGCTCGGAAAGTAGGGCCGAAAGTGTAAACTTTGCTTAGCGCACAAGCGTAAGCTTCTGCGTTTAGCTGACCAGATACGGTTAGGAACGTCTCTTTACCGAAGAAGTCTTCGTTGTAGTCCACTTTACCAGCGTCAGTGCGAGGAAGGTTTTCCATGTCTAGCGTAGATACGCGGAACATTTCACCAGCGCCTTCAGCATCTGAAGCCGTGATCAACGGCGCAGATACCCAGAAGTAACCTTGCTCGTGGTAGAAGCGGTGGATTGCTTGAGATAGGCAGTTACGTACACGTGCTACTGCACCGATTACGTTTGTGCGCGGACGTAGGTGCGCTACTTCACGTAGGTACTCGATTGAGTGACGAGTTTTTGCCATTGGGTAAGTGTCAGCATCTTCAACCCAGCCTACAACTTTAACGTCTGTTGCTGCTAGTTCGAAGTCTTGACCTTTCGCAGGAGAGGCAACAATCTTACCAGTTACTTCAACAGAGCAGCCAGTAGTTAGCTTTAACACTTCGTCTTCGTAATTATTAAGATTATTAGGGACCACGGCCTGAATCGGGTCGAAACAAGAGCCGTCATAAATGGCAAGGAAAGAGATTCCAGCTTTGGAATCACGACGTGAACGGATCCAGCCACGAACAGTTACTTCACTGTCTACTGCTAGCTGACCTTTCAAAACGTCTGATACAGGCGCGTAAGTCATGTTTTCAATATTCTCCATTGAGGTAAAAATTCAACTCAACGCTTACTTAAAGTACTTGTCTAATAACATTTTTGTTCAAAAAACAAGCTAAGCGCTGAGTTGGGTAGCATTTTACAGATTCAACGAGACATATTACCTGTCAATTCGCTCGCATCAACCTTTATATTCGTTTTGATGGGGAGAATCTCTCTATTTATTCACTCTTTTGTGCTCTGAAAGTGTGAATTGGTTTAGTAATTGCTCTAAACGTTCGGATAGATGCTCTAAATCAACACTAATATCACGCGTGTGCGATGCTGATTGCGATGTGTCGTTAGCATGCAGTGTGATCACATCTATTTTAGATTGAATATGCTGACTTACATCAGATGTGGTTTGCGTCTGGTTTTGGATATCTTCTGCATGTCTGAGCACTTGGCGCATTTCGTCAACAACGTTATGCATTGTGGCTGATAGTGCCTCGACATCGACAGAGCGTTGATGAGCAAACTGGCAGACGGTATCAACAGAAGTTAATGACTCTTCACTTCCTTGCTGGAATTGAGAAATGATATGTTCAATATTACCAGTGGCCTCAGCCGTCCTAGAAGCCAGGTTACGCACTTCTTCCGCGACGACCGCAAAACCGCGTCCTTGCTCTCCGGCACGGGCGGCTTCGATAGCAGCATTCAACGCGAGCAGATTGGTTTGTTCTGCAATACCCTTAATAACCACAAGAATGGACGACACTTCTTCGGTTCTTTGATTTAGAGAGCTGATTTTTTCCCGTACGGTATCAATGTTACTTACTAGTTGTTTGATGTCTTCACTGACGTTGTGTGCTTGGCTTGCACTATGAGTGGCGACATCAACGGTGTGATTGACCAAAACAGTAGCGTTGTTAGTCGAGTCCTCAACCGCAGTTTGTTGCTGCAGCATATCGGTGATATTGCTTTGTACTTCGCTGGTCTCTAGCTGTTGGTTATTGGCCGCTTTATCTGTGGACTGCGCGACAGCAGTTAGTTTACTCGCGGAGTCGGCAAGTGAGTGAGAGGTGTCTTGCACACGTTCTAAGCTTTCGGAGACCGTGTCCATGAATGAATTGATGGCTGTAGAAAGTTGGCCCACTTCATCCTGTTGGTGATGCATCAGTCGTTGAGATAGATCTTTGCTATGGCTCACATTCGACATGAATTTCGACGTTCTTTGAATTGGTCGTACAATGATTTTCTGAATCAAACTCATCGTTATGATGAAGCCCACAAATGCGATTACGGCCATTATTCCCATCGCAAACATTGCCTGTTTACTGATCATTGAATTGACATGATTCATGTTGTATTCCAAGCGAATCGCGCCCAACACTTCTCCTGCTGGTGCAACGTGGCAAGAAACGCAGTTGGTGCCACGGTAATTTTCGCTCGATTTCATTGGTAGTGCGACTACTAACCCTTTGCCCCAATCGGCTGAGATTGGTTCAATCACCAGTTCACCATTCAACGCTCGTTGATCAATATCATCGACAGGCTGCTGGTTTTGTTGCCCAGGTCCGTAAAGTTTGGTCACAGTATCAGCTCGCAACACGCGAACTGCTTAAATGCCTTCTTGGGCCAGGGCCTTTTGACGTAAGGTTTCTTTTTGCGACATGGTGCCCGTAAGCATCATCATATTTAGGCTATCGAAATAATTACTAGCCTTATCATGGAGTTGTTCACTAAGAACATCATTGATTAAGGTTTTTTGTTGATGGTATTGGTAAGCCGTAGAGGCAGCTAGAACGCAGCTGAAGACAGCAATTAACGCCAGTAAGAGCTTAAAAGTGATAGTTGAGCGCATAAATTTATAAGTGTAATTGGAACGAACTGCACAATATTAATGTGCACAAATGCGCACTGCGAACAACGAAATGAATGATTGTGACCCCACACATGTTGGGGATATGTAATTGTGATGTGAGTGCTGTGTAATCAAATGTTTGGCGCGTGACAGAAATACGGCGCTTTGGTGTGAGTGATAGCAAAGAGGCCGGGAACTAGCGGAAGTTTTTGCTACGCTTGTATGGGGTAACGCTTGTCTCTTGGCAGCGAATTCCTTAGTATTGCCTGTCTTTTTAAAGCCTGAGAATCAAGATGAAAACAGAATTATACAAAGAGTTTATGTTCGAAGCAGCACACCATTTGCCACACGTACCAGAAGGTCACAAGTGTGGTCGTTTGCACGGACACTCTTTCCTTGTTCGTCTTTATGTAGAAGGTGAAGTTGATCCACATACAGGTTGGGTAGTGGATTTTGCAGAGATCAAAGCTGCGTTTAAACCAATTTACAATCGCTTAGACCATTACTACCTAAACGACATTGAAGGGTTAGAGAACCCGACTAGCGAAGTGTTAGCAAAATGGATTTGGCAGCAGCTTAAGCCAAGCTTACCACTGCTAAGTAAAGTAGAAATCAAAGAAACGTGCACAGCGGGTTGTATTTACAAAGGCGAATAAGTCACTTTCTATTGAGCATTAAACAAAGGCAAGCGAGAAGCTTGCCTTTGTTGTATCTGAATGGCCCAATTTTGATTATGCTTCACCAGTTAGCTTAATGGGTGTCGTAGAATCCATTCTTTTTCATTATCACCCAATGTTGTTTCCTCTGTATTAATGAATCCGCACGCATCAAAAAAACTGATAGCGTATTGCTGACTTTGTGGAACAGTGGCGCAAAGAGAGGTGCTTTTAGGGTTAATGGTATACGCATAAAGGAACAGTTTACGCAATGCCTCACTCCCAACCCCTTGACGTTGGAAACGTTGATCAATCATCAAGTACTTAAGCTCCAGTTCGTATCGTTTAGCAAACGGCGCATGTTGGGAGAAACCTTTATCGATAACAAGATAGCCTACTAATAGATCATCAGAATAAATCGTAAAGAACGCCTCTGACTTACTACGTTTTTGATAAGCCATTTCAAACGGTGTAAAAAATCCTTTTTGCTCTTCTTGCACATCCAATTGCATCAAACTTGAAAAATCTTTCAGTTTGGTGGGTTTAATCGCAATCATCGCTCAATCACAAATTGGCGGCATACCTTTATGCCACCACGAGTTTTTATAGAGTATTAGATCTATTTTAAGTAACTAACCGAGTGAAGAAAAGCTAGCAATGAAGAGGGTAATAATAACCTTGGTGAATATAGGCGCCCAATGTTGTGAGTAAGTGAGCACTGTCTGCCGTTTCTACGCCTTCAACAATGACCGTGCAGCGATACGTATTGCCCATAGCAATTAACTGACGCAAGGTTTCTATCTTTTTATCATCAGATTTTAGGCCAATAACAAATTCTCGGTCGATTTTGAGGTAGTCCGGATTCAGCTTGCTGATAAGCGCCACATTATTATTGCCGGTGCCAAAGTCATCAATACTGATTTTACAATCCAGAGCTTTTAGTTTCGCGACATTGTCATAAATCTCAGAGGTATAGTACATCGATGCATTTTCTGTGATTTCGATTGTCAGCAAACGGCAATCCCGATTAGATAGCTCTCTATATAGGATTGAAAAGTTACGCCCTCGCAGCAAAGAAGGACAAACGTTAATGCTGATAGGGATGGGCAACGCTTTTTGTTTGGTGTAGATGGAATCAATCACCAGTAAGGTATGAGTTAGCAGCAATCCATTGCGGATCAGTGTTTCAATAAACCGTTGCGTATTTTTACCTTAAACCGGGAGAGGGCTTCGTAGTGCACAATCTTTTGTGCCGAAGTGTTATAAATCGGCTCCAGTTTTATTTTGAATTGTCGAATTGCGCACAAGTAAGCCATAAAGGCTTGTAGGGAGCGGTGACGCAGTATAATGAGAAAAAGTAAGCTCAGTAGAATGATACTTTGAAACGGTCCAGAGATGTAATACACCTCTTTATAGCCACTATTCTTTACGTGATAATTGAAAAAGCGTTCATTGGTGTTACCAATCTCTAACGACGTTCCGGTATTCGTTGATAGCTTCATACCAGAAAGAAAAAAACGTGAAATATGATTTTCAACATTGTCGGATAAGTTAATGTTTTTAACACGAACCAAAACAGTTGCGTTATTTAAGTCAAATGATTGGGTGGTGTAATTGTTATTGTTACTCCACTCTTCAAAGGCTTTTTTGCTGACAGGGACAACGGTTTCTGGAGTGACTAAGCATCGAATATTGAAACGATCTAGCATCATGCTCGATTCCACCAACTTCACATTATCAAATAGCGACTTCAGTTCGCTTTCATTAGCAAAGCAACTCCTGCGGGAAAGGCTCTCTGCAATTTCGAAGGCGTTATCCAGATAATTATGTTTAACGATGCTGTTTATCGCGTAGTAACAGATAGCAAAGAAAATGATCGCAGTGATCAACACAACCCACATTGCTTCTGAATAGATCTTTTTATTACGCAGGCAAATACGAAGCGCTTTGCGAAGACTATTGGTTGTGTATTGATTGATCTTCTGTTGATGTTCGATGCCATTCTGGTGGTTGTTTTGCATAGTAAAAGGGATGAAGTATCCGGTCCGGTGAATGTTTTCGATAATGTTTTTGTTAGTGGTTAAATGTTCTTCCGTGAGCTTGCGAAATTTCTTTCTTAGAGCGGCCACCGCGTTTTTAAAGCCATTTTCAGGCAGTGTCATTTTGTATTGTTGAGTGATTTTGCTTTCTATTAACCGCTGACTAATCGGCGTATTTAAACTGCCGTATGTGGCGATAGTTGACAGAATGGCGTACTCATTTGGGTTGACAGGAATGGAGTGGTGGAGTGACTGATTGAGCTCTAGAGATATTTCGTTTTCGGACAAGCAAACGCAGATTTGGTTTCCAATTTCAAACCTAATCATGTGTTGATGTGCTCCAAGTTTAATTTTTGGCTACGTTATCAATAAAGCTAGGGAAGAGATGTGATTTTTTACTGAGATATCCATAATATTTGGATATATTCAACGTTTTAGGTTTTTTTTACTTGTCCTGATAACGCATTTTCCTGGGTTTTTTAGGTATAAAAAAACCCGAGCACAGACTCGGGTTTTGATTGGTATTCAGAAAGGCGTGTTAGCAAATCACTTTGATTGCTAGACCACCTTGAGATGTTTCGCGGTATTTCGCGTTCATGTCTTTACCTGTTTCTAGCATGGTTTCGATAACCTTATCTAGAGAAACAGTTGGAGCTGAAGAGCGACGTAGTGCCATGCGAGTAGAGTTGATTGCTTTTACTGCCGCAATACCGTTACGCTCAATACATGGAACCTGAACCTGACCTGCAACTGGGTCACACGTTAGACCTAAGTTGTGCTCCATCGCGATTTCTGCTGCCATACATACTTGCTCAGGGCTACCACCCATAAGCTCAGCAAGGCCTGCTGCTGCCATAGAACATGCCACGCCAACTTCACCCTGACAGCCAACCTCTGCACCAGAGATAGACGCGTTACGCTTGTAAAGACCTCCGATTGCGCCAGAAGCCGCAAAGTAACGGATGTAATCTTTTTCAGTCACAGTTTGGATGAACTTATCGTAGTAAGCCAGTACCGCAGGGATGATGCCACACGCACCGTTAGTTGGTGCTGTAACAACGCGGCCACCTGCTGCGTTCTCTTCGTTTACTGCGAAAGCGAACATGTTTACCCAATCAACAACAGACATTGGGTCGTTTGTAGTCTTTTCTGAAGTAAGTAGCTGCTGGCGAAGTGCTGCTGCACGACGAGGCACACGCAGTGGACCTGGCAAAATACCTTCTTCATTCATACCGCGATCCATACACTCGCGCATTGTGCGCCAGATGTTTGCGAAATAAGTACGAGTTTCTTCATCTGAATGAAGCGCATGCTCATTCTTCATGGTTAGTGCACTGATGGACAATCCACTTTCGTGGCATTGGTTAACCAGTTCCTCTGCCGTTGTAAACGGGTAAGGTACTTTTACTGGGTTTTCAGCTTCTTTACCGAAATTTTCTTCATCAACGATGAAACCACCGCCGATAGAGTAGTAAGTTTTTGAGTACGCTTTTTCGTCATCAATCCAAGCGTGGATCTGCATGCCGTTTTCGTGTAGCTCTAGGTTTGTTTTGTGGAAGTTCATTCCACCTTCACGTGGGAACGATACTGTGTGACAGTGCATGCCAACAGGAAGGCGTTCAGTTTCTTCTACACGAGCGATAAAGCCCGGGATAGAATCGATATCAACTTTCTCAGGAGTGTTGCCTGCAAGACCCATGATGATAGCAATATCTGTGTGGTGACCTTTCCCTGTCAGTGATAGTGATCCATAAACGTCAACGGTGATTTTAGTGATGTCGCGCAGTTTTCCCATTGCACGAAGATCATCAATAAACTCTTTACCCGCTTTCATTGGGCCTACAGTGTGTGAGCTTGAAGGTCCAACACCGATTTTATAGATATCAAAAACACTAATCATATCGATTACCTCAGAAGAAAGCCTCCCAAGGGGAGTTGGGAGGCTTAATTTTATCGTTATATTTTTGGATTAATCATACTGCACTGGGCAGAGATGATTAAAGAGCGCCGTAGATTACAGAACTAATTGCAGCAAGACCACAGATTGCTGTGAAAATTTGCACAGGTGCTGAAGTTTTGTACTTAGCCATCGCAGGAACTTTTTGCATTGCGAAGATTGGCATCAAGAATAGGATTGCCGCAATCATCGGTGCACCCATTGTTTCAATCATACCTAGGATGCTTGGGTTAACGATAGCAACGATCCAAGTTGTGATTACAATGAAGATTAGAGACATCTTCTCGATCTTACTTACTGGTGATTTTGAACGAGATTTCACTAGACCAACTAGACCTTCGTGCGCACCCAAGAAGTGGCCAAAGTAGCTAGAGGTGATCGCTGCGAAAGCAACCAATGGACCCATGTAAGAGATCAGTGGAGATTCATGCACGTTTGCTAGGTAAGAGAGAACAGAGATGTTTTGCTCTTGCGCCGTTGCTAGTTGCTCTGGAGACAGAGAAAGTACAACAGAGAAAACGAAGAACATAACAAAGCCCATCAGCATCATTGCTGCGCCACCGGTGATAGCGTCAGTTTTCTTAACTGCGTCATCACCGTATACACGACGTTGCTCTTTAGAGAACTGAGAAATGATTGGGCTGTGGTTGAAAGAGAACACAATAACAGGGATTGCTAGCCAAACGATAGCTGGCATTGCACCCCAGTCAGGTGACACTTCCATCATTGAAGTGTTCCAACCAGGAATTAGGTATACAGACAGTGCTAGTAGGATGAACACGAGAGGGTAAACCATTGCTGAAGTTGCTTTCAGCATAAGCTCTTTACCGAATACTACGCCTGCTGTCATTGCAGCAATAAGTGCACCAGAAAGTAGCCAGCGAGGAATAGATTCCATGCCCATTTGGTTAACTAGGAAAGAGTCAACTGTGTTTGTGATACCAACACCGTAGATAAGTACGATTGGGTAGATAGCGAAGAAGTAAGCGAACGTAATAAGGTTTGCGCCAGTCTTACCAAAGTGCTCTTCTACTGTGTCGGTGATGTCCGCTTCAGGGTTTTTCGCAGAAAGAACGAAACGAGCTAAAGATTTGTGTGCGAACCAAGTCATTGGTGCTGCGATTAGGGCTAGGATTACTAATGGCCAAAAGCCACCTGCACCTGCTTTAATAGGAAGGAACAGTACACCTGCACCTACTGCCGTACCAAAAAGGGACAGACACCAGGTAAAGTCTTTGTAAGAAAACTTACTAGACGATTGTGCGGTAGAAACCGCAGAAGTAGTTGTATTCATTTTTTAGTTACTCATTTTGGGAACAGGAAATAAGTCGGGAGTAATTTTGCAAGATTTTACACTAGGAAAATTAGATCTAAATCATTTATTGCTTACGCTTATTGAATGATATGTCAAAAACCTGCTTTTTATCACGAAAATGATGTGCTACTCGTGATTTCTGCTAATGAGTAAAATTAGAAAAACTTATCAATAGGGCTGTTTGTATAAATTTATTTCACCGCAAGCGTTTGCGGTGAAAATGGAAAATTAATCTAATGTGAATGAATGTTTATGAAGCAACGTTTTATTAATATTGATGCGCATAATGATCGCGCCTATAAAAGCACCGATATCAACAACTGTTTAATGTGAAATAATATGTTTTTGCATTGATTCGATAATTTGTGCCGTCATGCCCCAGATGAAATGCTGTCTATATGGGATAGCAAATACACGATGACTGCTTCTTTTTAGGTCAAATTTGGTGCTATACAATTTTTTGGGGTTCAGAATATGGTTGGCAGGAACCTCAAAAACTGACTCTACTTCATTTGGGTCAATATGCGTTTTATATTCCGGAGAAACAAAAGCCAAAAAAGGTGTCACATTAAACTGACTAATCGTTGGTAGTGTAGGCAGTTGACCAAACACATGAATATGCTCATCTTCTATCCCAACTTCTTCTTTGGTTTCTCTTAAAGCGGTATTCACGAGCTGAATATCTTCCTGCTCATATTTGCCACCGGGAAAGCTGATTTGTCCCGGATGATGGCGTAAGTGGGCTGCACGCTTAGTCAGAATGACTTGTAACCCGTCATCGCGTTCCACAAAACCGATTAAGACTGCCGCATCTCTCAGGGACTTTTCTTTCATCCATTTCAGTCGTGCAAGGGACTCTTTGTGGTAGCCCGTTGGAAGCCGAAATTGAAAGTTCTGTAGTAAATGAGTTTTGTCGATAACCAAACTGAGTCCTTATTTATCGTGCCTAACCATTATTTATTATACTCAAAGACGGCAAAGCGTATGGCGTTATCGTTACTGGTTGCCAAATAAAGCATTCACATTAAAACACTCGCCAGCACTTTCCCTCTTTGTGTTGTGTGTCTCACTCTGCTTGAACATATTAATTTGAAACTTATAAGGTTATACACCATTCTTTATTTTAGGACGTCACTATAGGGCAAGTATTGGCCAATGAAAGGGATTATTTTCACCGAGTTCATGGAGTTAGTGGAAGAGAAATTCGGTCTTGATGTGTTAGACCAAGTTCTCGACCTTTCTAACGATGAAGGTGTTTACACCGCTGTTGGTAGTTACGATCACAAAGACTTGGTTAAGTTGATCGTGAATCTCAGTAAAGTATCTGGTGTTCCCCCCGAGCAACTGCAAGAGGTGTTTGGAGAGTGCGTCTTTTTGAATTTACTTCGCTCCATTCCTAGTCACGCCAGTTTGCAACAGTGTGAAACGACGTTTCAATTTGTTCGCCATGTTGAAGACTTTATTCATGTCGAAGTTAAGAAGCTCTATCCTGATGCTAACCCTCCGCAATTTGATTTCATTAGTGAAAACCAATCCCAATTGGTATTTGACTACCACAGCGCAAGATGTATGTCTCACGTATGCTTAGGGTTGATAAAAGGTTGTGCTGCACATTTTGGTGAGGTAGTTCATATCAAACATCAAAACCAGTCAGAAGATGGCAGCAAAGTACGTTTTTGGTTAGAGGCTCAATAAGAACGATATGACGGGAAGTTCCTCATTAGAAAGGAAACTCAAACGAGAAGTTGCATCAAGAAAAGCAGCTGAGCAGCTGTTGGAACAGAAAAGCTTAGAGTTATATGAATCCAACCAGCAACTCAGTGTTGCATTGAAAAAGCTAGAGCTGAAATCTAAAAAGGATCTTCGTAAGTTTGAGTTTGAAGAGCAAATTGATGCGACGTTGATTAAGTTCGGTCGTACTTTTTTATCGAGCACGTTCGATGAAGCAATGATAGCGAGCTTTATTGAGCAGCTCACTTCTAACTCGATCATTTCTGCGGCTTACTTGTTTCTTGACGCTACAAAGCTGAGCTCATTGCGTCGTCATCACTTTGGTCACTTACAGCTTCGTCATAACAACGAGATTTTAACCTCTCCTAATTGGCAGGGAGAGAATTTGCATTTGCCAGTTATCATTGATGGGGAAACGGTTGGGGAGTTGATTTTCTCTGTGTTGCAAGATCAAATCGATCAGTCTTTTATTTCCAAACAGATGGAGCTCGTGTCTGACTTAGTTCATGGTGTTATTGGTCGACACTTAAGTTTAGAGCGAGAGGTCGAGCTGAGAAAGCGGGCTGAGGAATCAGAAAAAGCGACGAAGGAGTTTGTCGCCATGATTAACCATGAGCTGCGAACTCCTCTCAATGGCGTATTGGGTAGTGCGGAGTTATTGAGTCGAACCCAATTAGAAGAAGAGCAGCGTCAATACTTGAGCAATCTGACTCAATCAGGGGACTTATTGAGAGTGATCATTAATGATCTTCTTGATTTCAGTAAGATGAATGCCGGTATGATGGAAATCATACATAAAGTTTTTGCCTGGGAGGAGCTTGAAAAAGCCATCATGGGTGTATTTGCCGCTAAGGCTGCGGAAAAACGCATCCATTTCTCTATCGACAAAAAGCTGGGGATCCCTGAGTTTTTAGTCGGTGACTTAGAGCGCATTACACAAATTTTGGTTAACTTGGTGGGAAACGCGATTAAGTTTACTCACTTGGGTGGTGTCGTGTTACGGGTGGAATGGCTTAACGGCACGGCTTATTTTGAGGTTGAAGACACTGGTATTGGCATCCCAATAAAAGCACAGCCGTCACTCTTTGATCCATTTGTCCAAGTTGATCGCTCGGCGAAACGCAGCTTTGAAGGCTCAGGTTTAGGTCTCGCGATTTGTAAAAACCTCGTGGATTTGATGCAAGGTCAAATTAGCTTTGAGAGTGAAGAGCGCAAAGGGACAACTTTTAAAGTTGCTATTCCTCTTGAGGAAGGGCAAGCACAAGGCACAGCAGAGGGGGAATTGGTCACCATAGAGCGAAGCGATTTAGCAGGACGCTCAATATTAGTGGTTGATGACATCAGAATGAATCAAGTCATTGTTACTCAAATGCTGAAAAAACTCGACATTACACCTGATTTAAAAGCCAACGGCAAAGAAGCATTAGAAGCGGTGAAAAGTAAAGACTACGAACTGATATTCATGGACTGCCGAATGCCAGAAATGGATGGTTATGAGGCGACGATGTATCTGAGAGAGCGTGGCTTTACTCATCCTATTATTGCATTAACCGCTGGCACTACCATCGAAGAGCGTCAAAAGTGTATTGATTCAGGCATGGACGACATCCTCACTAAGCCGTACACCGCAACCGATATTGAACAGATTATGTGTAAGTGGCTTGAGCAGTAGACGCTGCCTCTTAAAAAGTATGTTTGTTCGCCAACGGCTAAAAGCTAAAGTACATGCAAATAAAACACACAAAAAAACGCACCACACCGGATAATGCCGATCATTTAACGATGTTTTTTGGGTCATTCTAGCGAGCCTTGGCGAGACTAAGAATCTAGTAGCAGCACGATGAGCGGGTAATGAAACAAATTTGACCACAAAGTGCTTGAATAGAAGAACCTGTATCACGCTCCTTCGTCGCTGTGCAGGGGGATGAGATACAGAAATATGCCACTCGCTGTTAAACGAGCGGCATTATCCGTTCTGGAGGCATTTTAGATTGTTTTCGTCAATAGCATTAAAGCGACGTTGTCCACGGTTGAAATCTACGATTGCAGCGCTGGTAAAATCTTTGAAAGCTTGTCCAACGTTTCTTGATACTCAGAGGCGCAATCGCTATCTGCCACGACGCCGCCGCCAGCCCAAGCGTAAAGTTTGTTTTGTTCCGCTACAAGAGTTCGGATAGTAATGCTGGTGTCCATACGACCATGGCGTGAAATGTAGCCAATACTGCCGCAATACGCGCTGCGTCGATGCGGCTCCAGTTCTTCAATGATCTGCATTGCGCGAACTTTAGGTGCGCCCGTAATTGAACCGCCTGGAAAACACGCTCGCAGCAAATCCGCAGGAGCGTATTGTTCATCCAAATTTGCACGAATGGTGCTCACCAAATGATGCACGGCAGGGAAGCTTTCAATATCGAACAGCTTTGGAACGTGAACGCTACCCGGTGATGCAACTCGACCAATATCATTACGCAGCAAATCGACAATCATCAGGTTTTCTGCCTGATCTTTTTCCGCTGTCTGCAAGTCATGGGCATTAGCGTTATCTTTCGTTGGATCTTCGCTGCGTGGGCGAGTACCTTTGATTGGTTTTGTTTCAATGACGCGATCTTTGAGCTCTAAAAAGCGCTCTGGAGAGATACTCAAAATCGAAGACTCAGGCATACGGATAAACGCTGAGAATGGCGCTTGGTTTGCGGACTCCAATTTCAGATACGCTTGCCACTCACTGCCTTGATACGGTGCGTTAAAGCGCTGCGCCAAATTGATCTGATAGCAGTCACCGCTTAACAAGTATTTTTGCACCTTGTCAAAGCGAGTGGCGTAGCTCTCTTTCGTCATGTTTGACTGCCAAGCTCCAGACAAAGCGAAGTCAACGGTTTGTTCTGCTTTTTGCTCGTTTAACCATTGCCAAGCTTGCTCGATGTTCTGACCGACTAAGCATGCTTTTTTTAGCTGGTGGTCAACAACAACGGCCCATTCATACAGACCTACCGCCATATCCGGCGTGTTGAGGTCCTTTTCTGCCACTTCTGGCATCGTTTCTACGCGGCGACCTAAATCGTAACTGAAGTAACCGAGCGCACCGCCGACAAAAGGCAAATCCAATTCTTTATTTAACTCTACGTGAGGAAGCCACTGTTCTTGCAACTGATGAAGCAGCGCAAATGGGTCATCTTGAGTTGAATAGGCATTCGATGGTGTTTCAACTTGTGTGTTGTCGGCAGTGGTTTCTAACGTTGCAATTGGGTTGGCAACCAATACATCGAAGCGGCTATCGATATGCGTTTCTGATGCAGAACGCAGCAACATCGCCCAAGGTAGGTGTTGAATGCGAGAAAAAAGGTGAAGAGCAAACTCTGGTGCGTATTCCAGCGCTTTAAAATCAATGAATTGATTGTCCATGTTGTTCATTTGTGTAATTTGTGACAAAGAGATCGTTCACTGCATGGCATGTCATGGGCAGCAAGAGTATCATATTCCTCTGTATAGCCAAACTCCCTCTATTCATAGGGTTTTGAGATGGTTTACAAGTAGGCAACTTCAGCATTTCGTGTGTCGATATCAGCCGTTCGACAATTGTTTATAAAAAACGAAGCTCAAAAGAGCAATAAGCTCAACAAACACGATTGAAGCTAAGCCAATAATGGAAGCATAACTATAACGAGGCATGTAATGACGGTAATACGCAAGCAGGATGTGATCAGCAGTGTCGCTGATGCGCTACAGTATATTTCTTACTACCACCCGCTAGACTTTGTTCAAGCTCTTGAAAAAGCCTATCACCGCGAAGAGAGTCAAGCCGCGAAAGACGCGATTGCTCAGATCCTAATTAACTCCCGAATGTCCGCAGAAGGTCACCGTCCAATTTGTCAGGATACTGGTATTGTGACGTGTTTCGTCAACATCGGTATGGGCGTGCAATGGGATTCGACCGACATGACGGTTCAGCAGATGGTAGATGAAGGTGTTCGACAAGCGTACACGAACCCTGATAACCCGTTGCGTGCGTCAGTACTTATGGACCCTGCTGGTAAACGTATTAATACCAAAGACAACACGCCTGCCGTCGTACATATCAACATGGTTCCGGGCGATAAAGTTGAAATTCAGATCGCTGCGAAGGGCGGCGGTAGCGAAAACAAAACTAAGATGGTGATGCTAAACCCATCTGACGATATTGCTGAGTGGGTAGAAAAAACGCTACCAACTATGGGGGCGGGCTGGTGTCCTCCTGGCATGCTTGGCATTGGTATCGGCGGTACGGCTGAAAAAGCAGCGGTATTGGCAAAAGAATCTCTAATGGAACACATCGATATTCAAGAGCTTATCGACCGTGGTCCACAAAACGCAGAAGAAGAGCTTCGTTTGGATATCTTCAATCGCGTGAACAAACTTGGTATCGGTGCGCAAGGTCTTGGCGGTTTGACGACTGTTGTCGACGTTAAAATCAAAACTGCGCCAACGCACGCGGCTTCTAAGCCTGTTTGTTTGATCCCGAACTGTGCGGCGACTCGTCACGTACACTTCACGCTTGATGGTAGCGGCCCAGCAGAGCTAGCACCACCTAAACTAGAAGATTGGCCAGATATCACTTGGGAAGCGGGCGAAAATACGCGTCGCGTAAACTTAGACACAATTACTAAAGAAGAAGTACAAGAGTGGAAGACAGGCGAAACGGTTCTTCTATCAGGTAAAATTCTGACTGGTCGTGATGCTGCGCATAAACGTATTCAAGGCATGCTAGATAATGGCGAAGGTCTACCTGAAGGCGTAGATCTAAACGGTAAGTTTATTTACTACGTAGGCCCTGTCGATGCAGTTGGTGATGAAGTCGTTGGTCCTGCTGGCCCAACAACATCAACGCGTATGGATAAATTCACCGACATGATGCTAGAAAAGACCGGCATCATGGGCATGATCGGTAAAGCTGAGCGTGGCCCTGCAACGGTTGAATCTATCAAGAATCACAAAGCGGTTTACCTAATGGCTGTCGGTGGCGCTGCGTACTTGGTGGCGAAAGCGATCAAGAAAGCTCGCGTTGTCGCATTTGAAGATTTAGGTATGGAAGCGATTTACGAATTTGAAGTTGAAGATATGCCAGTAACAGTGGCTGTCGACTCAAATGGTGTTAACGCGCACCAAATCGGTCCAGACACTTGGAAAGTGAAAATTCAAGAGATGGAAGCATAAGGCAAAGGGCAATCTTGCTGCGTCTCAGTAGAGAGAATGTGACAAGGTGCTGATTTACCTAGCAAACAATTGACAAAAGTGCAGCGAAACCTGCACTTTTTGTCTATATAATTAAGGATATAAACCTTTAGGCATAGCAATCAAACGTTATGCGAACAATAATTAGGAGACGGCATGCCTCGTTTTATTCAGATTCTACAAATTATTCTTGCTGTAGTGATAGGTGGCTTTGTTGGCTATGACTTGATTCTTCACGGTATCAGCATCTTTGATGAAAAGTACGTGACCATCACATGTGTGTTGTGGCTGATTTTAGAAATCGCTCTATTTGTTATCTATAAGTTAATCGAAGACGACTAGGCTTAAAGAAAGCGGGTTCCTGTTTAACATAGTAATCAGCGTATATAGAGTTACTAATGCTGTAGATTAAGTAAGCCTCTGAACCACTCAGGGGCTTTTCTTTTTTAACACAGCATTAAGCCGGATGTTTTGTTCATCTTTTATTAAGGTATATAAAGTTAAACTCATAGAATTCGAGATAGAACAGTATTCATAGCTCGAAATTCGAAGTCGCTGACAACGTTGTTTTAAAGTGGAGTAAGATAAAGAAGCGTAATGAAGAGAATAAAGAAAGAAGTTAATGACTTTATCAACAGAGGTATGGACTCTAATGTTCGAATTGCTGTCACCGGACTTTCTCGTGCCGGTAAGACGGCATTCATCACGTCATTAGTGAATCAGCTTCTTCATACTGCAACCCATGACAATTTGCCTCTTTTGACTGTGGCTAGAGATAAGCGCCTTATTGGGGCGAAGCGTGAGCCTCAATCGAATATGATGGTGCCACGCTTTGCTTACGATGAGGCGATGAGCCAAATTCATGCGACTCCACCTCAGTGGCCAGTACCGACACGTGATGTGAGTGAGATTCGCTTAGCGCTCAAGTACAAACCAAATAAAACTACGAAAAAGCTGTTGAGTAAAACCGCAATTTTAAATGTTGATATTATCGACTATCCAGGAGAGTGGTTGCTCGACCTGCCTTTATTGGACATGGACTTTGCAACGTGGTCGCAAACTCAGTTTGATGCACTTAAAGGCCAGCGTGGCGATTTAGCCAAAGCTTGGCTTTCTGAACTGGAGAAAGTGGATCTCTTTGCAGAAGTGAATGAGAAACTACTTGAGAAAGTTGCACACATATACACAGAGTACCTTCATTCTTGTAAAGACGCTGGCCTTCATTGGGTTCAGCCTGGCCGCTTTGTATTACCTGGTGAGCTAGCAGGCGCGCCGGTGCTACAGTTTTTTCCGTGTCGTGCTGATTCGGAAAGCAAAGCGCCCAAGGGCAGTAACTTAGCGATGCTAGAAGCCCGTTTTCAGGAATACCAACAGAAAGTAGTGAAAGCGTTTTATAAGCATCATTTTGCGACCTTCGATCGCCAGATTGTACTGGTGGATTGTTTGCAGCCTCTCAATGCTGGTGATGAAGCGTTTTACGACATGCGCCAAGCGCTAGAACAGATCATGCATAGCTTCCGTTATGGTCGTAGTAGCTTTTTGCGTCGTTTGTTCTCACCAAAAATCGACAAAGTGTTGTTTGCTGCTACAAAAGCGGATCATATCACGCCCGATCAGCACCCAAATTTGGTGTCTCTGCTCCAACAAATGGTGCATCCAGCATGGCAAACGGCAGCCTACGAGAATATTGAGATGAGCTGCATGAGTATCGCTTCCATCCAAGCAACCACGACGGGGTTTATTTCCTCTGGAGATAAGACCATCCCGGCGTTACAAGGAACAACATTGGGTGGTGAGCCGATGACTATGTTTCCCGGAGAGGTGCCGAAAAAGCTACCAAATGCAGCTTATTGGCAAAACAACGGGTTTGATTTTACGTCGTTTCGTCCGATGCCCTCACCGAATGATGAGCCAGTGAAGCACATACGCTTAGACAAAGCACTGGATTACCTGATTGGAGATAAATTGAAATGAGTGAGTTGAAGCAAAAACAAGTTTTCTCTGAAAAGGTAATGGAAAAAGATCAGCAATCGAATCAACCAGAGTTGACGGCGCAGCAAACATTCGGCGAAAAAGAAACATTTGTACCTGTTGAAGTTAAAGAAGCGCACCAGGAGACAGAACAGGAATTGCAACTCGAGCATGTCATTCGTCCAAAATCGGGCAGAAAATGGCTCGCGACTGGCGCATTTGCAACTTTTGCTGGTTTGGTTGGCTGGCAAGCGGTGGACTCGGTTATAACCGCAATTCAGGCTTCTGATTGGCTGGCCTTAAGCTGGACGGGGTTTATTGCTGCGATCGCTTCGCTTGGTTTAGGAGCTATGGGTAAAGAGCTTTGGAAACTGCGAAAACTACGAAATCATTTTAGTGTTCAAGAAGAAGCAGAAGCACTTGTTAATAGTGAGAGCGTTGGGAAAGGGAAAGACTTTTGCGAAACCGTAGCAGAACAAAGTGGTGTGATGGCAGAGAACCCGGGCTTTGATCGTTGGCAGAACAGTATTAACCCTGCTCATAGTGACGCTGAAATTCTTGATATGTATGACTCTATGGTGGTGAGCCAACAAGACAAGTTGGCAACGAAAATCGTATCACAGCACGCAACCGAGTGTGCGGCCCTAGTCGCCGTGAGCCCTCTGGCTGCCGCTGATATGTTGCTGGTGGCGTGGCGAAATTTCAAAATGATCGACAACCTCTCCAAAGTATATGGGGTAGAGCTAGGTTATGCCTCTCGCATCAAGTTACTAAGAGCGGTATTTGTCAATATGGCGGCGGCTGGAGCCAGTGAGCTCGCTATTGATGCCAGTATGGATTTGATGTCGATGGATCTTGCTGGCAAAGTTTCTGCTCGTGCAGGGCAGGGACTAGGTGTTGGTATTCTAACGGCACGTTTGGGCTTGAAAGCGATGACCTTATTGCGTCCACTACCCTGGTATCCTGACCGTCAGGTTAAGTTGGGCACCATACGCAAGGCAGTGGCGGCGAAAGTTGCATCAATTACGATGAAACCGTAACGAATATCAACTTTGATGGATAGGATTGCTTGACGCCATTCCAAGCATGATAGAAACTACTGTCAACTTTTCCTGACAGTTGTGAATTGGGATATTTTAAGTGCGTCTTGAAGTCTTATGTGAAGATCGACTCGGTTTGACCCGAGAACTGCTCGATATTTTAGCGTCTAAAAGCATCGACTTACGTGGTATCGAAATCGATATTAGCGGTATTATCTATTTGAATTGCCCGGATATTGATTTTGATACGTTTAGTGAGCTGATGGCTGAAATCCGCCGTATTCCGGGGGTGAAAGACGTACGTAAAATCCAGTTTATGCCGATGGAGCGCCACAATACGGAGCTGCTCTCGTTAGTTGATAACTTACCCGATCCGGTTTTTGCCATTGATCTTAAAGGTGCCGTAGACATGGCAAACATGTCTGCACTTTCATTGCTTGGCCTTCACAAGCAAGAAGTGATTGGTACTCAAATCGGTGCTTTGTTACCAAGTGTTCGTTTCTCTCGTTGGTCTGAGGGTGTGAATGGCCGAACACGGGAAAACCTTGTGATTGATGGCTTGGACTATGTTCTAGAGTTGATGCCCGTTTATATCCGAGACGAAGCGCAAAACTCGACTCTAGCGAGTACTCTAATGACGATTCGCTCTAGTCAGCAAGTTGCCAGAATTGAAGAAGCGCTACCGCTGCATAATCCTCTGGGTTTTGAGCACTTTGTTGGTCTATCGAACCGTCATAAAGCACTAATGAACCAAGCTAAGAAGCTGTCTGTGCTTGACCAACCATTGTTGATTGAGGGCGAAACGGGGACCGGTAAAGAAATGCTTGCTAAAGCTTGCCACAGCCGTTCTAGCCGTGCGAGCAAGCCATTCCTAGTTTTGAGTTGTGCTTCGATGCCTGACGATGTAGCAGAAACCGAACTTTTTGGTCATGCGCCGGGTTCATTTAATCATGAACAAGGCCACAAAGGCATCTTTGAGCAAGCAAATGGCGGGACGGTATTTCTTGATGAAATCGGTGAAATGAGTTCGCACCTTCAAATCAAGCTGTTACGTTTTCTACAGGATGGTAATTTCCGTCGTGTCGGTGCAGAAGATGAGATGCATGTCGATGTTCGTATCATCGCTTCAACAAAACATAACCTTGCCGAGCTTTCTGAAGCAGGAATGTTCCGTGAAGATTTGTATTATCGTCTCAACGTACTTACGCTCAGCATTCCTCCGTTACGCAAGCGCTCAAACGACGTTGCACCATTGCTTGAGTTGTTTGTCGCGAAACATGCTCAACAGCTTGGGATTGATAAGCCAGAGTTTGATGATGGTCTAGTTGATGCCCTTGCAAATTATCAGTGGCCAGGAAACATGCGCCAGCTGGATAACATGGTTCTTCGAGCGCTCACAGAAATGGATGGTGGTATACTAAACGCGGATCACTTCAATTTACCTCAGCCTCAGTCAGTCGGCGCTGGTAGTGCAACGCTTAACATCGACGGTTCATTGGATGAGATCATGCGTGATTATGAATCTCAAGTTCTGGAACGTTTGTATCAGTCATTCCCATCAAGCCGCAAGCTTGCTAAGCGCTTAAATGTATCGCATACCTCAATCGCTAATAAACTGCGTGATTACGGTATCCGTAAGAATTAATCGAATTGAACGAAAAGACGGAATTAATCATTTGTAATGGAAGATAACAGCTCATCTATCGCCGTTCATAAGTTGGACGGTGACTTGCTTCTTCGTACCGCTGAAATCGGTGACGCAGATATGATTGCCGAATATTTTCAAGCCAACCGAGAATACCTGAAACCGTTTGAACCGAAACGTGAAGAGGCTTTTTTCTCAGTGAACGGTTGGTTGCAAAAGCTTATCAAGCTCAATGAGCTGCATCGAATGGGATTGGGGTATTATTGCCTTTTAGTCAGAGCCTCTTCGGGTGAAATGCTAGGTACGATATCCTTTAGTAGTTTGAGTCGTTTTCCTTTTTATTCTTGTAACGTCGGATATTCTCTCGCTGAAAAAGCGCAAGGGCATGGTTATATGCGTCGTGGATTAACCATGGCTTGCGACTACATGTTTAACGTTCAGAAACTGCATCGTATTCAAGCTGGCTACATGCCTCACAATAAACGCAGTGAAGCTGTGCTAGAGCATGTAGGTTTCAACCGAGAAGGGTATGCAAAAGATTACCTTTTGATTAATGGTGAGTGGCAAGACCACGTTCTAACGTCGCTTATTAATCCGAATTGGCAGCCAGAAGGGCGATAGTATGGAACGATTGGAAAAGCAGTTAGCACTTGTAATCGAGCTCGATAAACTCAAAAGCATTTTGCGCCGAACTCGAGTTAAAAGTGCTGAAGGGCGCCTCGAAAATAGTGGTGAGCATAGTTGGCATGTCGCACTGATGGCAATATTGATGGAAGAGCATGCGAATGCACCTGTTGATATTTGCCGAGTGATGAAAATGTTATTGATACATGACGTAGTAGAGATCGACGCGGGCGATACCTTTGTTTATGATACTGCTGCGTCTCAAGAGCAAGCAGAAAAAGAAATTAGAGCTGCAGAGCGCTTGTTTGGTATGTTACCCAGCGATCAGGAGCAAGAGCTATTGGCGCTTTGGCATGAATTTGAAGCCGCGCAGACCGATGATGCTAAGTATGCAAAAGCACTCGATCGGTTAATTCCAATGCTCTTGAACTACCATAATAATGGTCAGAGTTGGAAGGAACATGGTGTCTCACGCGAACAAGCACTTACCATTAATAAACGAATTGAATTTGGCTCTGTTACCTTATGGGACAAAGCGAAAGAGTTGATTGAAGAAGCCACAGAGAAAGGTTGGCTGAAATCGTAATAAAGGAGACTGAATGTCTTATTTGCCTTTGGATGAATACCAAAGAAAATGGATTTTTACGCATCAGTCGATGCCTGTGCCAGAAGAAGATTTGGCTTTTATTAAGCCGATGAGCCAAGCCCGTTCAGCACAATTTTGGAAAGAAAATATCAGTGCTCAAAGCCCTGATATGGATAGACTTAGTTCCCAAGACTGGCCAATGAATGAGGCGAATTGGTCTGAAACTGTGGATTGGATGGCTGCCTGGGAGTCGGATGATCCTGACATGCTAGCGGAAGTTGAGGCACATATCGATTGGCAAGACGATGTGACCGTTTACTTTTGCTACGAGAAGTACAATGTCATCGAAACGAAATGGTCTATTTTTAAAAAGCACTGGAAGAACTTTCTCTTTTATGACGATGGTCCGATACTAATAGGACGTCGCCGTTCACAAGCACTTTGGTTTGATTCAAAAGGCAATGTGAAACTCGGTGTTCGTCAATAACGAGTTATAAAGCAAAGCCACCTTTCGAGGTGGCTTTGTTTTTCTAAAGGCTGGATAATGGACTCAACACACCGCCAGCCCCGCGCTCGATAACGTGAGTATAGATTTGCGTGGTTTTCACATCAGTATGCCCTAATTGTTCCTGAACAGTTCTAATGTCTGCGCCAGATTCCAATAAGTGCGTGGCAAAACTGTGTCTTAGTGTGTGGCAAGTTACAGTTTTCTCAATGCTTGCGTCGCTTGCCGCGCGCTTTACTGCTCTTTGTATTGCGCTTTCATTGATATGATGCCTTCTGAGTTCACCAGTGTCTCGATCTGCGCTTAACTTTGTTGATGGAAACAAAAAGTGCCAGTTAAAATCTAGCTCCGCTTTTGGGTATTTACGTCGTAAACCTTCAGAGATGTATACGCCCGCATAACCAGGCATGTGCCTATCTTTAAAGTAATAGTTTCTTGCTAAATTAACTTGAGCTTTGAGTGGTTCATGCAGTTCTTTGGCTAATGTGACTGTACGATTTTTACCTCCTTTTCCTTGCCAAACGCGAACTGCACCATAATCATAATCGATGTCTTGAACTCTTAAGCGTAAACATTCCATAACTCGAAGCCCTGAGCCGTAAAGCAGCTGAATATGGAGTCTATACCTCGGGTCGATATGCTGAACGAATCTTCGGATCTCCTCCCTGGTTAATACAACGGGAAGTTTCTTTTCGGTCAAGGATTTCTGAAATCTCATATCAAGTGATAGTGGGGTTTTGAAATAATCACGATATAAAAATGATATTGAGTTCAGCGCCAAAGCTTGCGTTTTTACCGCAACTTTTTCTTCTACCGCTAAGTAACTCAGAAATTGAATGACATCATCTTCTGCTAGTGTTGATGGGTGTGCAAGCTGGTGAAAAGTGATAAAGCGTTTTATCCAAAATAGATAACTTTCGATAGTTTTATTCGCATAATGACGCGTAAGCATGTGTTCTTTTACACTAAGTAAAAACTGACTTTTCATGATAAATTAACCTGTTTATTTATACAGCTCTGTTAATGTATCACCACTTTTGAAATTAGCGTGCTGTGCGCCGACTAATTGCGCGCGCTACCACACATATTCATACTGTTTTTCTATTTGTTTCATACATATAAGTGCTACGATTGATAGCGCTTTTGATAAGAAAGAAGGCGGTAGCCTGCCATAAAAACGGCAAATCGCCGTATAGAAAGCGTTATGTGATTCATGAAATTTATACTCTGTTCTCCCTTTCTATATTTAAATAGAAAGGAGAGGTATTATGAAATATTCAGTAAAAATTGTTTGGTCAGTTATCATCTGGGTTGCTTCAGTGATTCCGGCTTTTGCCTTAGAGCCGGTATACAGTGACTTCTGGGGTAGAGCCATCAAGGGCTATGACAGTGTTTCATACTTTACTGATGGTATCGCGGCCAAAGGCGATAGTGATTTTATATATCAATGGAATGGTTCAAAGTGGCTTTTTTCATCTCAGCAAAATCTTGAGTTATTCGTTTCTAACCCGGAGAAGTATGCGCCTCAATATGGCGGCTATTGTGCATGGGCCGTAAGTAAAGGGTATGCTGCTAACATCGATCCGAATGCTTGGAATGTTGTTGAGGGTAAGTTGTATCTAAACTACAGTAAATCAGTTCAAGAGACTTGGCAAAAAGATATCAAAGGTAATGTTGCTAAAGCAAATGTACACTGGCCTAACTTAATCAGCGAATAAAATCACATAACAAACAGTTCAAGAGGGATTCAGCACGCGTGGCATTTTTGGTATGCGTTGGTTTTTGTGTTGTAGTGCCATGCAGTAACATTGGTATTGCGTGCTTCACCCCTTAACTGGGCGTTAGTTTGCAAGAGGAAAAACGCAGCTATATCGCAAGGTCTAATAGTAAAAGCTCAAAAGCTAAATTGTTGTATCGGCGTTCAATTTCAGTGTTAATTTACGTGGTCAAAGTCCAAATCAGGCAACGCTTTAACGGTTGATTTGTTCTTTGGTGCGGCGACTTTTGGGTTAACGGAGTCGAGCTTTTTCGCTGAAACTCTGCTCGTTGAGTTTATTGGTACAAAAGCCGATTTACTCGCTGAAATGGCGTTTTCTCTGGTGTGAAAAGTTCACGTGGTTTCAGTGACTTTGTTGAAAGTCCGCATTGTGAGATTGGTTTTCCAAAAGCACTTTTTGGTATTGTGAGTTCGTTTTCTGCGGCGTTGTTTGTTCCACGTGGTTCCATTGAGTAGCCGCTTTGAGACTACGCCTGACTTTAGTGCGTCAAAGCACATATGGTTTGTTGTTCGCAAAGTTTAAAATAACGTAAAATCAACGCTTTGGGTTTGCAAACTAACAAACTGCTCAAGAGGGATTCGCAACGCGTGGCATTTTTACTATGCGTTGATTTTAGTGATTAAGGTGGTTTGCGGCAACATCGGTATTGCGTTGCTCACCCCTTAGCAGGGCGTTAGCTTACAGTCTGAAAAATCAAACTCATATAGCTGATGTTAGGTAGGGCATATCGTCAAAACGAGGGCTCTGATTGGCAAATGTTTTGGTTGTATCAGCGGTAGTAAGTAACATTTGTTAAGCGGCAATTTTTACCGTGTGTGGTCGTAAGCTCACTTGGTCTAGGTCTAGGTCTTGGTTTGTTGGTGGTAATGTCAGTACCGCCTCTATTTCATTCATGGTAAAGTTTTGCACTTGAAAGCAGCAAATCCAATACGAGCATTGGTGGGTGAAGTTCCGTGAGTCTCCACGCTCGGCGGTTTGGCAAAGCTCAAGTTAATACTAAGATCATCGCCTGAAGTTGTCGGCTATGTTTATAATCTCGACTTCACGTTTAATGCTAGAATAACTTGTTGTTTTAGTTTGGAGTTTTCGAAAAGTAATAAGCTAACAAAGCGTTAAAGACGGATTCGCAACGCGTGGCATTTTTCGTTTGGTTTGGCTTTAGTGTGTACGGCACAATATTTTAGGTCGGTGGTCTGCGTTGCTCACCACTTAACGCGGCGTTATGTGCTTTCCTAAATTTTTATATCTTGCGCACACTATCGTTGTGCGCTATTATTCTCACATTGATGCACAACAAGACAGTGCGAGGACATGGCAGTAAATTTTAAAGATGACTGGCTCGAAGCGTTCTACGAAGAGGATAAGCGACATCGTTTAATCCCTAAGACTATCGAGAATGCGTTGTTTCGCAAGCTTGAAATCTTAGATGCAGCAAAAGCCGAGTCTGACTTGAGAGTTCCACCGGGTAACCGGTTCGAACACCTTGAGGGAAATTTGAAAGATTGGTGCTCAATACGAGTGAACAAACAGTATCGTTTGATTTTTAAGTGGGTTGACGGTGTAGCAGAAGACACCTATTTAGACCCTCATAAATATTGAGGTAAGGGTAATGCGTAGAACTAAGCGTCGTCCAGTTGGTGTAGGTGAAATGCTCAAGCTTGAGTTCTTAGAGCCTATGGAAATTACATCCAAAACTTTAGCTGAAGCAATGGGTGTGCATAGAAATACAGTTAGTAACTTAATTAATGGTGGTACTTTGACTGCACCACTTGCAATTAAACTTGCGGCTGCTCTAGGCAACACTCCAGAGTTTTGGCTTAATATCCAGCACTCGGTAGATTTATGGGATACTAGAAATCGTTATCAAGACGAAGCAAAATTCGTAAAGCCTTTGTTTTCAGCGCAAGATCCTGAATTACGCACATAACAAAGCATTTAAGAGTGATTCGCAACGCTTGGCAGTTTCGCTTCGCTCAAGTATAGCCAAGCGCCGCTCACACCTTAATGCGGCGTTATAGCTTTGGAGTAAAAAGTGGCATTCAATCTATCAGAAGAACAATTAGTCAATACAGAGGTTGAGCTTGGTGCTGTGCTTCCTCATGAACATCGCGAATCAATGAAAATTGAAAATGGTGGTGAAGTAACGACTGAAGAGGACGATTGGGAACTTTATCCAATTAAGGACAATTCTGAGCGGAAAAGGTTATCTCGTACTTGCAACCACATTATTGAAGAAACTAGGTCATGTTTTGGTTTTGGCAACTTTCCACACAATGCATTGGCAATTGCCGGCAACGGTCTTGGAGATCAAATGGTTTTCTTAAAAGAATCAGCACAGTTCAAACCAGAAGTTTATATTTGGCTTCATGAAACTGGAGAGACTCAGTTGCTTGCAAGTTCATTTGCCAAGATAGAAAAGCTATAACAAAGCGTTTAAGACAGATTCCCAACGCTTGGCATTCTCAGTTCAAGGTTGGGTCTTGTGTTTACGGTGCAATGGTTTAGGTTAGGTGGTTAGCGTTGCTCACTACTTAACGCGGCGTTAGTCGCCAGAAAAAGCTAGCAATCAAAATCATGTTTCTAAGCTCAAACTTGGCTGCTGATCGTTCGGTTCACAGGTTCATCGTTGTTGGTCCAAACTCATTTTCAGATGTTTTAAGTCCAAAGTTTTGTAACTGTCCTGGCGGTTGTTTTGTCCATTGGTGCTGACAGAGCAGGGCAATCGAGAGTTTGTTTTTGGTTGCAACTCCGCTCGGTGAGTTTGTTGGGTACAAAAGCCGATTTACTCGCTAAAATGACGTTTTCTCTGGTGTTGTAAATTCCACGTGGTTTCAATGACTTTGTTGAAAGTCCGCACTGTGAGATTGGCTTTCCAAAAGCGCTTTTTGGTGTTGTCAGTCCGTTTTCTGCGGCGTTGTTTGTTCCAAGTGGTTTCATTGAGTAGCCGCTTTGAGACTACGCCTGACTTAAATGCATCAAAGCACATAAAGTTTGTTGTTCGCAAAGTTTAGTTCGGCTTAAAATTGTCGCTCGGTGCCTCGCGACTAACAAACTGCTCAAGAGGGATTCGCAACGCGTGGCATTTTTACTATGCGTTGATTTTAGTGATTAAGGTGGTATGCGGCGGCTTTGGTATTGCGTTGCTCACCCCTTAGCAGGGCGTTAGCTTACAACAGTAAAATCAGGATCTTATAGCTAGTGTGAGGCTGGGAACATCATCGAAAGTTAGTGCGTTGACCTTTGACTACACTTTTTCTTGTTCTAGATATCTCAGTGAATACGCTTGTCTTGGTTCTTGGTTCTTGGTTCTTGGTTCTTGGCTTCTAGTATCTAAACTTTAAAAGTTGGTGCTTATTTCAATCACGCCTTGGCTAGTGCCATTTGCAAAGTCTTGTACATGAAAACAGCAATTCAAATGTCAGCTTCAGTGCGTGAAGTTTCGTGAGCCTGCACGCTCGGCGGTTTTAGCTTGGCTCAAGGTCATTCAAAGTTTACAGCCTGAAGTTCTCGGCTTCGATGTTAAGTCTCAAGTTCAGCATGTAAAGCAAAGTAAGGTATGGCTTTTGGTATACAATGGTTTGCATGAAATAAGCTAACAAGGCGTTCAAGAGGGACAGTCAACGCGTGGCGAGTTTGGCTTAAATCTTGGTATTTGTGTTTACGGTGGTAAATTGAAGTTTGGTGGTAGTGCGTTGCTGCCCCTTAACGCGGCGTTATAAATCTAGGAGAACTTAGGTGACAAAATTAAGAAATACTACAAAAACATCAATATACAATAGGCTTGATAGTACTTACTTTACAGCCAATAGTTTCAAGATTGAGTACCATGAATCTGAGTCTACATTTGTTACAATATGCTTTCTGCCTCAACCAGAGTTCAAGTTTCAAATTAGTACGAGTAAAGGATACAACGCTAAAGGTTGGGTTGTGTCTGAAGCACCAGGTGAGCACTTGCGAGAAGTTGAGAGAGTTTCATTAAGTGACTTTGACCAGATTATTAATCGAATACCCCATTGGGCTCAGCGAATACTAGAAGACTATAGACAAGCACAAGCTAACCCAGACTATGGGTTTGAAGATTTCTCTGAAATCATTAATAAAAAAATAAACTCATCAGAAACTGAGCCTGATGCATTCTTTGACGCTCAAGAAGCTGAAGAACTTCAAAGCAAATTAGATGCTATGTACAAAAAGTTTATTGAAATTTCTGAAACGAACGAAGAGTTAAAGTCTCAGCTTGACAAAGTGCAAAAAGAAATCGAATGCATCAAGAGCGATGTAAACTTATTTCCTAAAGGAACTTGGTACAGGGTATCTGGAGCTAAGGTTGTAAAAATGATGAAAGATTTTGCCAAAAGCTCCGAAGGTCGAGCTGTTATTGCTGAAACCGCCAAAAAGTATCTTTTGGGGTTGTAGGTATCAGATTTATAACAAACTGTTTAAGAGTGATTCACAACGCGTGGCATTTTTGTTATGCGTTGCGCCTAGTGTTTAAGGTGGTATGCGGAAGCCTCGGTATTTCGTTGCTCACACCTTAACAGGGCGTTAGTTTGCAAGAGGAAAAACGCAGCTATACCGCAAGATCTAGTGGTAAAATCTCAAAGTTGAAATTGTCGTATCGGCGTTCAATTTCAGTGTTAACTAGCGTGGTGATAATTCAAAATTGGCATCGTTTCAACGGTTGATTTATTCTTTGGTGCGGCGACTTTTGGGTTAACTGAGTTGATCTTTTTTGCTGAAACTCTGCTCGTTGAGTTTGCTGGTACAAAAGCCGATTTACTCGCTGAAATGACGTTTTCTCTGGTGTGGTAAGTTCCACGTGGTTTCAGTAACTTTGTTGAAAGTCCGCATTGTGAGATTGGTTTTCCAAAAGCGCTTTTTGGTGTTGTGAGTTCGTTTTCTGCGGCGTTGTTTGTTCCAGGTGGTTTCATTGAGTAGCCGCCTTGAGACTACGCCTGACTTGAGTGCATCAAAACACATAAAGCTTATTGTTTGCAAAGTTTAAAATGACTTAAAATCAACGCTTTGGGTTTGCAAACTAACAAACTGCTCAAGAGGGATTCGCAACGCGTGGCATTTTTACTATGCGTTGAATTTAGTGGTTAAGGTGGTATGCGGCGGCTTCGGTATTGCGTTGCTCACCCCTTAGCAGGGCGTTATGTGCTTTCGGAGAAAACGATGAATAAGTGTCTAATCATCATATTATCTAGTCTTTCATTTGGTGCTCTTGCTGAAGAAGAGTCCATTGACTGTAATAATGCGATGACCACAATCGAGATAAACCAATGTGCTGCTATTGAACTAGAGTCAGCACAAGTTAAATTAGACAAATATCTAAGCACTAGCTTTGAGCATAACTCTCATGACCCAGAACTGATCGCAGCAATTAAGCTTGCGCAACAGGATTGGCAAGCATATATGTCCTCTCACTGTGATTCGGTTTATACGCAATGGCGTGATGGAACTATTCGTGGAATTATGGCGATATCGTGCAAAACTAAGCTAACTAAACAAAGAACGCACGAGTTATGGGAAAACTTTTTAACTTATATGGACAGTACCCCACCAGTTTTACCAGAACCAAGTGTAGAGTAGGTTTCAACCACGCACATAACAAACTGTTCAAGAGGGATTCGCAACGCGTGGCATTTTCACTATGCGTTGGTTTTAGTGGTTAAGGCGGTATGCAGTGGCTTTAGTATTGCGTTGCTCACCCCTTAACAGGGCGTTATGAGGCATATGGATATTCAACTAATACAAATAGAAAGTGATGAGTTTGAAAGTCTATTTTCTGTTGTGAAACAGGGACTTTATTCGCATGTTGATGCCGTCTTTGGTTGGTGTGATAAGTTTCAGGTCGATCGTTTAAAAAGTGACTATGAGCTGCATTGGTTTCACTGGGTTTATCTCAATAACGCGCAAGTTGGAATGCTATGCTTCAAGCCTTACGACAATGCACTTCATGTACATTTACTCATCGTGTTTCCAGAATTTCAAAATCAGAAACTGGGTGAAAGGGTCATGAACATGGTTCACGAAATCGCGCGTGAACAAGGGCGCAGTTACGTAACCTTATCAAGCTTTACTAGAAATGAGCCTGCGGTAAGGTTTTACAAATCTCTTGGCTATAAGGTAACTGAAAGCGACGAAAACTTCCTTTCTTTGTCGATTCAAATTGCCTCATAACAAAGCGTTCAAGAGGGATTCTCAACGCTTGGCATTTTTAGTTTGAATCGGTTTAAGTGATTACGGCACAATGGTTTAGGTAGGGTGGTTTGCGTTGTTCACCCCTTAACGCGGCGTTATGTTTACGGAGGCTAAATATGATTTTACGTAAGTTAATGATAGTGTTGGTGGCTTTTCTCTCGTTGACTGCTTTTGCTGTAGAGCAAAGTTCAGATATTAGTGAACTGCGCAAAAATGTAGAGATCAAAAAGCAAGAATATGATCGAGCCAAAAAAGCGTACGAGGAAGCAAAAGCTACTTTAGAAAGCGCCCTCAAATCCGCTGATAAAGATGAAGTTCCATGCACTTGCGTATTCAACAAAAATAGAGCCTGGAACCCTGAAAAAATCATCTGGAGAGATGTTTTTTGGGAGTGTGCCAATTACAGAGATGACGGAACTTGCTCCAAGGTAAGGAAAGTTGAAGGGGCCGTCGTAGAGTAAACATAACAAGCAATTTAAGAGGGATTCACAACGCTTGGCACTTTTGCTTCTACTTAAATTTAGTGTTTATGGCACTATGCGTTAGGTTGGGTGGAGGCGTTGTTCACCCCTTAATTGGGCGTTAGGTTGGAGGGAATAATATATGCCTATGATCATGGCAGTAGGAGACTATATTGCGCGCGAGTCTGTATATGTTTTATATGATGGTGAGAGGTGTCTATACGTAGGTGACTCAAGAACTGGGCGAGCGGGTGTGGCTGGTCGGATAGTAGAGCATTTAAAGAATGCTGGTAAGCGAGATGAAAGCAAGAGAGCTGGTAAACTTCATGAAGAAATTAACAACTCTGATAAAAACAGAGATTGGTTTTTGAATTGGCGTCTTGAAATTTACTCTTTAAGCGACTGTGTAGAAAAAACAGGAAAACATGTTTCGACTGTTAAGGAAGCTCAGCAGGTAATGATCGAACACCTTAATCCTAAATGTAATGTGCATAAGAAATAATAGAACCTAACAAACAATTTAAGAGTGATTCACCACGCTTGGCATTTTTGGTATGAGTTTAATTCAGTGTTTACGGAGTTCAATTTGAGCGTTGTTGGTCGCGTGGTTCACACCTTAATTGGGCGTTAGCTTTCAATAACAAATTATCAATAACAAGGAGTCATTTGGCAGTGGGTGATGTAATCGAAGTAGTAGAAGGGGGCGTTGAAAATACAGGGGTAACAACCTTTGATGACGCACAGCTAGATCTATATTTTAAAATTCATCAAAAGGTGAATCAAAAAAGCGAAGAAATTTCTAAGTCATATAAGAATAATATACTTGTCGAATTTAGCGATATTGAAGAGCTCCATGAGAAAATAGTTCAATCGATCCGATCAGCTAAACCTCAAAAAGGATCGATTATAATGCGTGTCATGGTCAGTCATCATGAGGGTGAAGCTGAGCGCTTTAAATCATTTGAAGATTTCAAAAACCATAATATTACAAGTCCAAACCCTACGTCTGAAATAGCGCTTATGTATCAGTTTTCTATTCATGACCCTGAGTCTGGGGAAATTGAAAGCTACAAGGTAGCAGCAAATGTGAAGTCGAGGGTTGGTGAGCTACATCAAATTGAGCAAGAAGCACCTGCGTTTATATCTTCGGCGATCATTTCTAGCATGGTTACTACCACAGCTAGAATAAAAGTTGAATACAGCGATTATGTAAAGGCACGCCATTTCGTTGCTATGTTTGATGAGTGGATAAAAGGGTGTGATGAATCTAAAGAATTGAAGTTTATTGCTCCTTTAAAGAGAGTCTCTCATTTAATATCCAGATTTGGGCACTTGGTCATCATTGCTCTATTAGGTCTGTTTGTATCTCAATCAATCGATATTGGCAGTATGCAATCTGATGAGTTGGTTCAATTTATTGTTCTGTACGGTTCAGTATTTTTTGTTATCAGTTCTCTGTCGGAACTTTGTTTTAGAAAATTAGAACATGCAATAGATAGCTATCTTGCCTTGTCTTATCTAAAAATCAATAAGGGTGATGGTAAGCTAATAAAGTCCTTTAAGGATAGAAATAAAAAATCAATCCTGTGGTCTATTTTGGGTGCTATTGGTGGCTTATGCATGGGGCTAGCTTCAAGTGCAGCGTACGACTTCATTAAGTTAGTCATCGAAAAAAGCTAACAAAGCATTTAAGAGTGATTCGCAACGCTTGGCATTTTCGCTTCGCTCAAGTATAGCCAAGCGTCGCTCACACCTTAATGCGGCGTTATAAAACAGGAGATCACAGTGAGTTTAGTTAAGGAATTTAAGTTTATTAAGTGGGAAGAGTTTGGAGAAGTTGTTGAGGAAAATAGAGTTGTGGAGCCTTCAGTTTCATTAAGAAGGTATGCCGAACTGAATAGATATGATGTCAAAAATAGGCTTCCCTCAGCAGTTAAAGAGTTACTTACACTCGCCAAGCTTTATGATATTCCCTACAACAATAGCTCTAGTCCAGTAACTTTTTCTTATGCCATTATCGATGCCATATTTACGACTATTATTGTTTCTGCTGCTGAAAGAGACATGATACTAAATGCGCAACTTGAAACAGCGACTCATTCGCAGTTGGTTGAGGCGGAGCAGTTTATATCTGAACTAAGGTTGCCAGAGATTCGATAGTTTTATAACAAAGCGTTTAAGGCAGATTCGCAACGCGTGGCATTTTCAGTTCAAATTGGCTTTTGTGTTTACGGTGCAATGGTTTAGGTTAGGTGGCGGCGTTGCTCACTACTTAACGCGGCGTTAGGCTTTTGGAGAAATAATCAACATGGTTAAAAAGGGTATGCTTCTTCAGCTATTGGATGAACTCCGAAAGCTTGAGGAAAAAGGTAGTGAGTTTACAGCTAAAGAAGTGGCGGAATCAGTCGGTTACAGTGTTAGCTCTGTAAACAAGTACTTCAACGAAAAGCTCAAGGGCGAGTACATCGTTAAAGTGAGTCGTTCTCTATGGAAATGCAGCGGTATTAATAAACTCTCTAATGACGAGTTTTTCAGGCTCATGTCCCAGAGTTTGAATACACAGACCAAATCACCTGATGAAATTCTCTCGGATCAACTGATTAAAAGAAGTCATGATGCTTTTACATTAGCGCTTGAAGTTTATAACCGTCCAACACTGGGGAACCGGGTTGAAGCATTTACCATTATGATGGTAAATGCATGGGAACTCATGCTTAAGTCGGAACTAGCTAAAAGAGACGGTGCGTCAAGTATTTTTAAAGAGGGTGATTTCAGCATTAGCATTCGTGAAGCTATGTGTAAGCTGCTCGAGTCATCCGACAATGTGGCTAAAAACTTGGAAACGCTGATTGATCTTAGAGACCATGCGATTCATCTGCTAATTCCAGAGTTACAACCTCAATTATCTCGTTTGTTCCAAGCAACAGTACTGAATTATCAAAAACGTTATAAAGCGCTAATGGGCAATAGCCCATTAGCGGGTCAAAGCGTTGGTTTACTGAGTCTTATTGTCGATGGCTGTGAACCTGAAGTCGCAGTAATCAAAGAAACTTATGGTGAGTTAACTGCAACTCAAGTGAAAAGCTTTCTGGGCAAATTTACGGAAATGGCACGAGAATGTGACTCGGATGAATTTTCGATTTCCGTAGACTACAAGTTAGCGTTAACCAAAAAGTCTTCAGAGAGTGACTTATCTTTATCACTGAGTGATGGTGGCGAGAAAGCCATCATCATCCGCGAAACTAAAGATCCAGATGTTACCCACCCATACCATCAGAACACAGCAATCGCAGAAATTAATCTTCGACAGACACTCGTTAAAATTACAAGTTACTCTTTTCAAGCTGTTGTAAAGAAAAACAAAACTCAGAAAGCCAAGCGTTCTAACTATCATTATGAGCTAGATGGGCGTCACAGATACTCTGAGGCTTTCATTGAATGGTTTGTGAATAATCTTAACCAGGAAAATTGGCTGGACGGTGCATTAAAAAGTCACCGGAACCGTCGGAAAAAAGCCTAACAAACTGTTCAAGAGTGATTCGCAACGCATGGCATTTGCACTATGCGTTGGTTTAAGTGATTAAGGTGGTATGCGGCGGCATCGGTATTGCGTTGCTCACACCTTAACAGGGCGTTATACCTTAAGAGGAAAACATGGACATTGTACTAGGTACTTATAAAGATCCTGCTTATGGTCTTGATTGGCATGAACAAACAGATGAAATTGAAAACTCAATTAGAAAGCAACTGAAAAAAGCAGAACTTCCAGTGGAGTGTTCAATTCAAGAGCACAATATTGGTCGTGGGGCTGACAATCCAGTTACAGTCGTTCAAGTTCTTTCTATTCTTGGTTTAGTCGGTTTTGTCATTCCTGAAGCACATAAACGAGTTCGAGAATCTATAGAAGAATGGTCGCGTATTAAAGGTCATTTTACAAAGCTGTATACGCTTTTGTCTCGAAATTATCGGGTAATAGCTCTACCAGAAGAAGTTCTCTTTATTAAAGCAGTTGAAGCGTTACTCAGTGAAACAGAATCTAATGATGCCGCATTTGTTAGTTACGAAACAATCCATAGTGTCGGTAGTTACGAAAAGTATTCTGGTCTAAAAGGCTTCTACTTTGATTGTAAGGGTAAGCAATGGCGTGTTGTTATTGATGGTCAAGGTGAAGTGAAACTGATAGAACAGGTATAACAAAGCATTTAAGAGTGATTCGCAACGCTTGGCAATTTCGCTTCGCTCAAGTATAGCCAAGCGTCGCTCACACCTTAATGCGGCGTTAGTTTGCAAGAGGAAAAACGCGCCTATATCGAAAGATCTAGTGGTAAAAGCTTAAAGTCGAAATTGTCTTATCGGCATTCAATTTCAGTGTTAACTTGCGTAGTGAAAATCCCAAATTGGTATCGTTTCAACGGTTGATTTGATCTTTGATGCAGCGACTTTTGGGTTAACTGAGTTGAACTTTTTCGCTGAAACTCTGCTCGTTGAGTTTGTTGGCATAAAAGCCGATCTACTCGCTGAAATGACGCATTCTTTGGTGTGGCAAGTTCCACGTGGTTTCAGTGACTTTGTTGAAAGTCCGCATTGTGAGATTGGTTTTCCAAAAGCGCTTTTTGGTGTTGTGAGTTCGTTTTCTGCTGCGTTGTTTGTTCCAAGTGGTTTCATTGACTAGCTGCTTTGAGACTACGCCTGACTTAAATGCATCAAAGCACATAATGCTTGTTGTTTGCAAAGTTTAAAATAACGTAAAATCAACTCTTTGGGTTTGCAAACTAACAAACTGCTCAAGAGGGATTCGCAACGCGTGGCATTTTTACTGTGCGTTGAATTTAGTGATTAAGGTGGTTTGCGGCGGCTTCGGTATTGCGTTGCTCACCCCTTAGCAGGGCGTTAGTACGGGTTTGACATCAAAGGTCATAAGTTTTGGTGTTTATCTGCTTTGGCGCTCGTCTTTACACCTTTCAGTTTGTACCTTTCACGTTCTTTCCGGTGGCACTATATGCGGAGTGTTTGCTTTGATTTCACCGTTTACGGCTTCTAACTCTTAGTCTATTTCTTTGGCGCGTCTTCATTTTCGTGGTGGCTTTTGAGAGAACCTTGATTACTTTTGGTGTGGTTGTTGAAGTACGAGGACCGAATCCTTTTCTAATTTGAAGCAAGTGAAAGTAGGGTTGTCCAGTGCGTTTTTCTTCTAGCCAACTTTCGTCTTTCAATGGGGTAAAGTTTTGTAGCTGCCCGTCTCACTTCAGTGTTCAAAGCCTTTCATATCATCTCAATTTTCAATATCTTGGAGCGTATAAATAGAAGTAGCGCATGTACTAACAAATTGCTTAAGAGTGATTCGTAACGCGCGGCATTTTTACTATGCGGTGGCTTAGGGTGATTAAGGCGCTGTGCGGTAGCTTTTGTATTGCGTTACTCACACCTTAGCAAGGCGTTATAAGCAAATGGAGGCTTCATGAAGCGTTACGAGTATTGGATCCTTGACTATCGAAAAAATCGTTACATGGAACATTTGTCTATGGATCTTCTTGTCGATAGACTACGCTACCTTATTGAAAACTTAACCACTCTTGAGGTAAATGGAAAAATTGGTATGGGCAACATATCAATAGAACCGTGGAAAGAATTAATTGTAAAGTTTACTCATACCCAAGAAGAGTTGAAAATTCGTGGTGAAAGCCTTCCTAACAATTTTTTAGCTGATTGTGCAGTTCCTAAGCCAATGATTGAAGCATCAGAGCGCTTAATTGAAATTCATAATATGGCATTAGCAAAGAAACCTCATCTAATTAAGTTTGGGAAAAAAGAGTATTTAGGTAAAAATAGTCTGAAAATCTCTTTAGCTAGTTCGTTCATGGATTCATCTCTAAATGTTGCACAGATGGATGATGAAATGAAAGCCATCTTTCATGCGAACCCAAATGAAATGACCATTACGACTGAAAATGGAGAGATAATAAAGCCTATAGGCACGGTTGATATTACTTATGAAACTGATCGTGATTACTATGTGTTTTGCAGTAGTGGGGCGTTTGATATTCGAATGTTTAGTAATTTTGAAGCGGATAGTTGTTTATTTATCTATGATTCTCAACAGTTCGCTGATGACTTGATATCTGAATTGCGCCATCACATTGAATTTGAAGATTATGCATATCAGATGGTTAAGTATGTCGATCCTGTAAAACCTAAACGAGAGGAACGAGAGCCTATAATTGAATTTCATAAGCATATTAGATATCAATATCAGAAAGAGTATCGACATGTGATTGTTCCAAATCGTAATTCGCCGATGCCTAAAGATGTGTTTCTATCAATTGAGTCGATAAATGAATATTCCGAGCTAATTTGCTTATAACAAAGCATTTAAGAGTGATTCCCAACGCTTGGCATTTTTCATTTCATCGTTGGGTTTTGTGTTTACGGTGGTATGGTTAAGTTTCGTGGTAGCGTTGCTCACACCTTAATGCGGCGTTAGGCATTTAAAATGAAGTACGAACCAATAGATATCAAGTGCCCAAATTGTGGCAATTTAGCAAAGTTCGAAGAACCATTTGAGTTCTGGCCAAAAATAGAAGCTAATGCTGATGACAATCGACCAACTCATAGGTGGGGAGGTTGGACAGTAGTGGAACGTTTTCCATCACAAGTATCTTGGAAGCCGCCATCGAGTTCATGTCAGTATCTGAGAGGCGGTGGTAACACTGGTAAAGGAGGCTATCCACTATTAACTAATGGACTTGTACAATGTCAGAGTTGCCATGTGAATAACAAGCATGTGTTGTGTTGGCCTTCTGATGCTTATTGGCAATGGCCGATTAGAGGTGAGCTACTGTGGGCATGGGATAAAGATCATGCTCAATTAATTCTAAACTATGTAAAAACACGTATGAGACCGTCAAGGCAATCCTATAGTTTGCGCTATATCCCAACACACTTTTTGTCAGCAAAAGTACGAGATCTTGTAGTTCAAAAAATGGAACGTAGTATAAATGCCTAACAAAGCGTTTAAGACAGATTCGCAACGCTTGGCATTTTGGGTTTGAATCAGTTTTAGTGTTTACGGCACAATAGGTTAGGTTCAATGGTAGCGTTGCTCACTACTTAACGCGGCGTTAGCCATACAAGGAATAACTATGAAAATTGAGCTAGATTCGAGCCCGAAGATTAGCGACATTGAGGAAATCCGCTCACATCTTAGAAAATACAATGATGAGCACCTTGAAGGCGTAGTTGAGCAACCAGTAGCAATCTATGTTTACAACGATGAACAAGACAAAATAGCAGGTATTACCGCAGAAATTTGGGGTAATTGGCTCCATGTTAAGTTGTTGTGGGTCGCAGAGTCGTTGCGTGGAAGCAACATTGGAACACATCTACTCAAGCAACTTGAAGAACATGCCGCGTCACAAGGTTGCCAATATGCACAGGTCGAGACATTCAGCTTTCAAGCTCGTCCATTTTATGAAAAGAATGGCTATTCGTGCCAAATGACGTTAGAAAACTACCCAGTATCTACAGCCGTACATTACTTGGTTAAAAAATTGCGGTGAGAGTATGGCTAACAAAGCGTTCAAGACGGATTCACAACGCTTGGCATTTTCGGTTTGCTTTGAATTTAGTGTTTACGGCACAATGATTTAGGTTTGGTGGTTGTCGTTGTTCACCACTTAACGCGGCGTTAAATTTCAACTAGGAGTATCGAGTGCTAACAGAAATAGTTCAAGTTATAGAGAAAGCACAATTGTCCATTATTACACTATCTGTTGTACTTTTTTGGCTATATAAAATTGATCTCTCGGGTGTTTATAAAGGTTTACACGAACGAAAGTCAAAGCAGTTAGAATTATTAATCAAGTGCTTGGATAACCATCATCTTAGTGACAATGTTAAGTTTTCAATTCAAGAACATGTTGAGGCTCAGTTGTTTTATCAAAGTCATGGTATTCGAGCTGACAAACCATATCGAGATGCATTGATTAATTTTAACAAAAAGCACCCAAACCAAGCTCGTTGGTTTTTCTTGAGAAGAGCTTACCCTTTCATGTCTTTAAGTGAGGCTGGGCGAATTGAACTAAAAGTTGGTAAAAAAGACATTTGGATAAACAAAGCTGCTACTTCGTTTTCGATAGGAGTTATCGTTTTTGGCTTTATATTTTTGTTGTTTTCCTTTATTACAATGATAGTTAAACTTTTACCCGCGGAGGTTGGTTTGAAGGTCGTTGGACTTGGTTTTGTGATGATATTTTTGGGTATGTATTTTCACTGGACTACATGGGGTCGCCATGCTGCAATCAAATTGTCTAAATTAGAAATTTAACAATCTGTTTAAGAGTGATTCGCAACGCGTGGCATTTTTGCTATGCGTTGCGTTTAGTGTTTAAGGTGGTATGCGGGAGCATCGGTATTGCGTTGCTCACACCTTAACAGGGCGTTAGTACGGGTTTGATATCCAAGGTCATAAGTTTTGGTGTTTATCTGTGTTGTCGTTCGTCTTTACACCTTTCAGTTGGTGCATTTCACGTTCTTTCCGGTGGCACTATATGTGGAGTGTTCGCTTTGATTTCACCGTTTACGGTTTCTAACTCTTAGCCTATTTCTTTGGCGCGTCTTCATTTTCGTGGTGGCTTTTGAGAGAACCTTAATTATTTTTGGTGTGGCTGTTGAAGTACGAGGAAAGAATCCTTTTCTAATTTGAAGCCAGTGAAAGTAGAGCAGTTCAGTGCGTTTTTCTTCTAGCCAACTTTCGTTTTTCAATCGAGTTTAAGTTTTGTAGCTGCCCGTCTCACTTCAGTGTTCAAAGCCTTTCATATCATGCCACTTTTCAATATCTTGGAGCGCATAAATAGAAGTAGCGCATGTACTAACAAGTTGCTTAAGAGTGATTCGTAACGCGTGGCATTTTTACTATGCGGTGGCTTAGGGTGATTAAGGCGCTGTGCGGTAGCTTTTGTATTGCGTTACTCACACCTTAGCAAGGCGTTATGCTTTTTCTCAAACTTGTAAGTATGGACACTTTAGGTATTCAACGAATATCACCATGTATCTTTACTAAAAATGAGGCTTTTATCCCTTAATAGACGCTAACTTTTCTGAAAAACATCGCAGCTCATCAAAAATTGCGTTCTGTCTTATCTAACTTATCAGTGGTTTGATAGAGTTATGATTCGATGTGTAAGGAGGGTTTTAGATGGGAACTATAATAGGCTTGGTCATTTTAGCAGCGATAGATTGGTATCTTGTTCGTAAAACAGGACTTCATATACATCAACTCATTTCCCAAAAGTATGCCGAGCATTCGCGTAGTAAAGAACATCATAAATAAGATCTCGTTAGGCAACAGGCTAACTGTATATGGCGTTGGCATTTAGCCGTGCCTACTGATAGAACAAGCATAACAAACTGTTCAAGAGGGATTCGCAACGCGTGGCATTTTTACTATGCGTTGGTTTTAGTGTTTAAGGTGGTATGCAGCGGCTTTAGTATTGCGTTGCTCACCCCTTAACAGGGCGTTAGGTTTCTCCGCGGGAAACATCGAATTCGAGGATTTTAGATCATGGATTATGAAGCGAAGCTACGACTTGCTCACAAAGAGTTAAATGATAAAGGCGTTTGGAAGTCGAACTACAATCCACCAATTGTAAAGTGGCTACGTAAACTTGGAATGTGTTTTCCGCCACCTTATTACCAAAGTTATTTTGCAAACGTTATGCTTTGTGTGACTTTCTTTGCTCCTGTATGGGGGATCTTCCAATGGTTTCTTGTGTGGAGCGAGCTAGGTAAACCAGTTTTAGAAGCCGTTTTCATCTCGTTACTTGCTGGCACTTTGTTTGGCTTTATTATGGCAACTTTCTACTACATTAGACGTAAGCAATTAAATCTAACAGATTGGGGGTCATTGGGAGAGTAAGCCCAAAACCTAACAAACTGTTCAAGAGGGATTCGCAACGCGTGGCATTTTCATCATGCGTTGGTTTTAGTGTTTAAGGCGGTATGCGGCGACTTCGGTATTGCGTTGCTCACCCCTTAACAGGGCGTTATGTGTTCCGTACGGAGAGAGGAAATAATGACAAAGAGAACACTGGTTTTACTCTATCCGGGGGCTATTTCCTATGAAGTAATGTACGCGATAGAGTGTTTAGGAGCGTATGGGAGAGTTGATATCACCACCCCAGAGAACCACAATCATACCGATTCATCAGGTCTAAGAATTTGCCCCACTGTTAACTTTGAAGACATATGTATTACGGACTATCAAGCTCTTCTGATCCCTGGAGGAAATCCCGACTCAATAATGGGAAGCGACCCAATTGCTAGTTTCATACAGAAAGCCTATGAATCATCACTAGTTATTGGTGGCATATGTGCGGGAGTATTAGTCTTAGCAAGAGCTGGCATCCTAAAGGGCGTTAAAATTACCCATAATTATACGGAAAAATATGCCCCAGAATCTTCGGTACAGCTCACTCGACCATATTGGGAGGGGGCTATCTATGAAGAGTCGTTGGTTCAAGTCGACAAGCGTATAGTGACAGCGATGCCCAATGGGTACGTTGATTTTGGGTTAGCGGTGGCTGAAGCCCTAGAGTTGCTAGATCGTAAGCAAAAACAGTTTATTCTGAACTATCACAAGCAAGGTGCTCATTAAACACATAACAAATTGTTCAAGAGTGATTCGGCACGCGTGGCATTTTTACTATGCGTCAGGTTTAGTGGTTAAGGTGGTATGCGGAGGCTTCGGTATTGCGTGCCTCACACCTTAACAAGGCGTTATGCCACTTTTACTTTACTTCTCATGGATGAGGATAGAATTAGATGCAATATGGGATTCAGCATCACATAGAAGTTACGGCAAAAGCTGCCGGAGCTGTGATTTTTAATCAACACAATGAAGTGTTATTGGTTCAAGAGCTAACCGGCTCAAAGAAAGGTCTATGGCATATACCGTCAGGTAGTGTTGAATCTACAGAGTTTCCTCAAGAGACAGCGGTCAGGGAAATTACAGAAGAAACAGGTTTAGAAGTTCCTTTAGAGAACTACTTAAATACCTATGCAGGACGTTTTGATGATGGTGAATTAGTATTACGTCATGTCTGGGTCACAGAAGTAAAAGACCAAGTCATATTGCCGAAATTCAACCATGAAATAGGTTGTGCTAAGTTCTTCTCGTTAGCTGAAGTGCGGGATTTGTATGCTCAATCGAAATTGCGGATGCACCATACATTTTTAATGATCAATGATGCTTATGCACAGCGGGAAAAATTGGCATAACAAACTGTTCAAGAGGGATTCGCAACGCGTGGCACTTTCACTATGCGTTGGTTTTAGTGTTTAAGGCGGTATGCGGCGGCTTTGGTATTGCGTTGCTCACCCCTTAACAGGGCGTTAGCTGTTTGAGAAACACATGAAAATAATCGATAAGCCGTTATTTTGGCTATATGTTAAAACGCGAGACTCAGTCTTTTCATCATTTAAAGGTTTTTCCTCTCTACTCTTAGTCATCATTATTGCGGCTATAGTTTCAGGTAACAAATCTCCCGAAAACACCTTCATGTCTTACATGTTGTACCTGTTGGCGCTTAGTGTACCTACCTCAATGGGTCTTATGCTTTTGAAGCTTAAGTTTCGAAAAGTTGCAGGCTCCATTCCTAGGGCAGAGTTAGCGTACTTTTTACAGAACAATAAAGGTATCGAGCTGGAAAGTGCTGTAAAAGGGATATTTTCGCTCTACCTATCATTGATGATTTATCTCTGGTTTTTGATGATGGTTGTTGCAGTTTTGGGGCCTTTTATTTTAATGCTAGTGTTGTAGTACACAGCTAACAATCTGTTCAAGAGGGATTCGCAACGCGTGGCATTTTCACTATGCGTTGGTTTTAGTGTTTAAGGTGGTATGCGGTGGCT